>JAJFFE010000406.1 GCA_021776775.1 Planctomycetota bacterium
AATCCCCGCTGAACTGGTGTCGCGGAGTGAAGCACTCGGATTTCTCATTGAGATCGACCACTACGAGTGCTCCGACTAGAGCCGGGATCGTTGGCGTGCAGTGCGATCTCACCGGGATCGTGGTCGGTATGACTGTTTCTCTATCTTTGCGATTCTCCCCTAGATCGGTGCCGGAGTTGAACGCGATGAGGCGCACACGGGACACGATTGTGGCGTTGGAAACGGTGAGGTAGTGTGTGGTTAGAGGAGGGGTGGACAACTGAACTGATGAGGGAGGAGCAGCTTGGCAATGGACGAGGAGACATTCTGGAAGACGATTTCCATGTTCGACTGGGACGAGTCAGGAGATGACGAGGCCGTCCTCGCGCCTGCAATCAGCGCGCTCGCGAAGCACGACGTTGACGACATCTACAAGTTTCACAACCTGTTAGCGGAGAAGCTGCACGCGCTAGATACGAGAGAGCACTGCAGGGCATGCTACGCAGGGGAACTCGACCCAGATGGTGGTGACGACTACATCTCCGCCGATGACTTCCTCTATCAGCGGTGCGTCGTCGTTGCCAACGGCAAAGAACTGTTCGACGCCGCCCTGCGAGACCCTACGCAAATGCCGCAGAACTTGGAGTTCGAGTCCCTTCTCTACGTCCCGCACCACGCCTTCGAGCGGAAGACTGGCGAGGAGTACGATCATTCGACTCCGGTGAGCTACGAGAGTTTCGAGAACAAGACCGGCTGGGAGCCGACACCGAAGACTCGACCGGGGAAGTTCACCGGACCGAACATCCCGCCAGGAAATCGGCGACCGACGTAACCACCCCGCGCTCACCGCGCGACTCGAGAGAAGACATGAACCACGAACTGCCCAACATCACCTCGAAGATCGAAGACGGAGGCTTCGTAGACCTCTGCTTTCGCATCACAGACCGGATCGACAATGCTGACGGATCGATCTTACTGGTCGCTGAAGGTCTCCACGAGGAGCGCCACCTCGGACTTCGCGTATCCCTCGTGACCGGCATGAAGCCTGGAGTCGTGAATGGGGAGATCGATCAGGGAGCTTTCCGTAGAGACGCTGTGACCTTCCAGCGCCTAGACGAGCGAAGCGACGCCTTCGTCTCCGCGGTTCATGAGCTGTATGGAGCTACTGATCCGAACGCCTCGATGCGCGAACAGCTGGTCTTCACAGCGATTGCTCTAGCCGGCGATCCTGCGGAAGTCGAGTCACAGCACCTGAACTTCAAGCTGTTTCACGACGACGAAGACCGTCACGGGGAGTATTGCGAGTTGTTTCTCCACATAGACCTCCCCCTTGGCGAGGTCGAGATTCACGAGAAGGATGACGAGTACAGGCCGAACGTGTTGAAGTCTCTTCTCCCTCGAGCGGGTAGTTGGAGCTTCCGCTGTGAGCAGAAAGACAACGTTTCGCTACCTCCCGAGTACACCTTCGCCCAATCTTTCAACTACCTGAATGCGGCGAATAACTCCTTCTACATTCTCACTCGCCCGGACGGCAGTTACATGCAGTGCGGTGGTGGCAAAGACAGATGTGCCGTCGAGATGCGTGAGGTTCAGGACGACGGGTCGTACTCCCACTTCGTCGTGGGCAAGGTGGAAGGATCGAGTGCAGCGGCGTCAATCCAGATGAGCGCGGGCGAGATACAAGTCCTCGAGTCCGAAGTGTTAGACCGCTGGGACGCGATCGACCTCTTCAAAGCGTACTTCGCGGGAGAAGACACACCGGAGGGCTATGTCCTCCGGCCAGTGGAGATGTAACGCCAGAAGTAACGACCCGCGCTCGTCGCGCGACGGACACGATTGTGGCGTTGGAAATGGTGAGGTTGCGTGGGATTAGATGAGGGGTGGACAGCGGAGAATGAAGAGGAGGAGGAGAGCTGGAGTCGATCGATCTCCCTCGCAATCACCGTTTCACCGTGCATCATGTTCTCTTTCCTTTCGCGGAGCGTAACCGCTAAAAATACCGTGGCTTGCCGCGAGACGCTTCCGCGCACGCCAGCTACTTGAGGTAAGGGTGATTCACATGGCAATTCCACAAGGCGAGGAGCTGGAGAGACGGGCACTCAAGCTCGGTGTCAACATCGAGGGCGATCCCCACACTAAAAGCGCCTCAGGCAGTGCACCTCGGGCTCCCGATCATGAGCTTCAACGACGAGTGCAAGAGGCCGAGCGAGGCCTCCGAGAGTCTCGACTGTGGATGCTTGCGCTCATCTCGGCAGTAGCGTCAGCACTGAGTGCTGCCGCTGCGATCATCGCGGTGTCACGGTAGCCTGGTACCACTGAGTCTCCTTGACCAAACGCGGTCGAGCACAAGCCTCTTGTTCGGCGACGACGAACGCGCTCAACGCGCGACGGACACGATTGTGGAGTTGGAAATGGTGAGGTAGTGTGGGGTTAGATGAGAGGTGGACACTGCTGATGTAGGGTGGAGCGAAGTGGCTTTCGCGGATCACATCCACCGAGTAAGCTGGAAGCCGCAGTCCGCGAATAGTCCATCACTGAGAGATATGCCGATGCCGAAGGACCAGCCAAAACACCATGATCTATCGTTCACTGAGGGAGTTACCGCCAGCGAATCTCATCTCCTAGATGCGGACTCGCCAAGCAAGGGTCGCACGTTGATACACGGAGCGAACCATGGCGAGGAGCTTGGCCAGTTGTTTCCGGACGGAAGGACGCGGTGGAAGTCGAGCGGGCCTCCTAGCCAAGGGGAAGACAACGTTCTCTCAGCGGCGAGGGTACTGCGGCACAGACTCAACGACGATGGTGCTTTATGGAACCGAGAAGAGGTCGTAGCAGAGCGCGGAGGGCCGGTGGATTTCTGGTTACACGACGACCAGAACCGCGCCCGGCTGGCAGTCCAAGTCACGCGCGTCTTTCCGTCCAGCGACTATCGCAAGCAACAAGCGGAAAGAGGCCAAGCCGGCGTACTGCTATCAGGAACCGAAACGGCCGACATGATCCGTGGGACAATTGAAGAGAAACTATCGAAGCTGGAGAGGCAAGAACGCGATGACTCACTCCAGATTCAACTAGCCGATCTTGTTCTTGCGCTGCACTGTGAGGCAGGACCCTCACTTCCCCTCAGCGGAGGAATCTTCGAACTTCTTCACGGCGAGTGGCTCAGCGATCTTCCTTTTGCGGCGGTATGGCTAGTCGGGCCCGAGCCTGGCCTATGCCACCGCTTGGTGTGACTGGACTGAATCGCGAGGCTCCGGCGCCCCGATCGCTGTGCGGTGTCGCGAGCCGCCAGCAGCACAGTACCTGACTGGGCCTACCGCCCGCCGCTTTCATGACAGGGGCCGAATGATTTCCGAAATTCAAATCTCTGGATGGAGGCAGTTTCAGCAGGTCACCATTCCGTTCCATGACCGTCTAACCGTTCTTACCGGCGCGAATGGTGCCGGCAAGACAACTCTCCTCAACCTCGTCAACAGGCATTTCGGTTGGAACTTCTCTTTCGTATCAACGCCTCGACTTCGGGAAGGCAAGAAGCGCTATCTTGCTGACTACTGGGACAATCCAGCCGAAGCGTTCGAGGCCCCACCCGAACCACAGGGCCAGAAGCGATCGATCGGCCACATCCGGTACGAAGATGGCAGCGAAGCAAGACTCTCCGTACCGCTCGATGTTCAGGACACATACGCCGTCGAGATCCAGAATCAACGGAACTTCCCCGGCGTGTTCGTCGCTTCACACCGACCGCTATTCGTCTACAAGAAGCTAGACACCATTCCCGCCCAGGTAGATGTGAAGCAGCAGATTCTCGAGGGCTACCTGAACGAGCTTCGCAACCGGTTCAGCTTTGGCCACCGTGTATCCTCCCCCAACTACAAGCTCAAAGAGTCCCTGGCGTCCTTGGCGGTCTTCGGATATGGGAACCAAGCCGTGGACCCTGACAACGAGGCAAGAGCTGCGTTCGAGGGATTCCAGGAAGTGCTGCGCGTCGTGCTTCCGAAGTCACTCGGATTTCGCAACCTTCTTGTCAAGAGTCCGGAGGTCCTGCTGCAGACAGCGACAGGAGACTTCTCGCTCGATGCAGTATCCGGGGGCGTTGCCGCTCTGTTCGACATGTGCTGGCAGATCTTCATCCGCTCCCTCGCTGAGGACTCCGCATTTCTGGTGGTCATAGACGAACCTGAGAACCATCTGCATCCTAGTCTCCAGCAGTCCCTCCTCCCCAGCTTTCTCGACGCGTTTCCTCGCGCCCGCTTCGTGGTCGCAACCCATAACCCGCTGATGGTGACCTCCGTTCGCGACGCCGGGATCTTCGTTCTGGAATACAACGCAATGGGGAAAGTGGAAAGCTCAGCTCTCGATCTTGTTAATCGAGCGGGGTCGTCGAACGATGTCTTGCGAGACGTTCTCGGCCTTCCTTTCACGATGCCAATCTGGGCAGCCGGCGAAGTCGAGCACATTGCAGAGAAGTACTCTGTCCATGCACTAACCCAGGAGTCGCTGCAGGCACTTAGAGATGAGTTGTCAGCAGTCGGCCTGGACCATTTGGTCCCGAACGTTCTCCAGCAGATACTCGGTGGTGATGATCAAACTAACGAAGGCACCTAAGCCAGAAGTGCTTGAAGCAAACGAGGGTGTCTGGCGCGATCAGTACGCCGCGCTCCGTGAGGACCGAGCCGGCGCAACTAAGGCGGCGGCGACGCGCTACCGCCATGCTGATATAAAGGCGCAGCTCGTCGAGGAAACTTTCGGCAAGTGCATCTACTGCGAATCGAAGATCCTCCACGTCAGCCCTGGAGACATTGAGCACATACTTCCGAAATCTAAACGCCCAGATCTCATCGTCGACTGGAGCAATCTCGGACTGGCGTGCCAGGAGTGCAACCGACGGAAGACAGACTACTACGAGCCAGTGGCACCGCTCATCAATCCCTATGTCGATGACCCTGCGGACCACCTAGTGTTTGCTGGCCCTCTAGTTTTCCCAAGACCGGGCGATGACATGGGCCGACGCACTCGCGCCCGTCTCGAGCTCTCCCGCGCATCCCTTGTCGAGAAACGCAAGGAGCGGCTCGAACAGATCCAGTCGCTCTTAGATCTTGCCGCGAAGCAAACAAACGAAAGTGACCGGCAGCTGCTGCGCGATGAACTGCTACGAGAGATTGGACGGGAGAGCGAGTACTCAGCAACGGCGAGCACCTTCGCCCTATCTCAGTTGACCAGCGGGCAAATCTAGACTGTGCGTCTGATCTGCACCCGGACTTGACCTTGTTACCAAACGAAAGCTGTCAAGGTGGCCACCCACAGCCCAACGCGTGTGCCACCCTTGCGGAATCCCAGGAGCTGTCGATGTACGGGCAATCGTAGCAAGGTCCGATGTTATCCTCGCGCGCCGCTCTGAAGAACTCACGGGCAGTAACATGCAGGTCCTCCGGAATCACCAAGAAGGCTACGTCAGATTCGCTGAACTCAAAATCACCGATGCACCGCCATTCACGCTCCCACTCGAAGCGGTAGTTCCCCGTAGGGTAGCTGCCTGGCGAATCAATGAATGGGGTGACGGACCAGATGAGCTGTTCCTCGGGGCGGGCGTGACCCAGAGCATCCTCAATCATCAGCTGAAGGGAGACTGCGGGACCGCTGCCCTTCTCTACGTACCAAACCGGCACAACGCCGAGTCCCCTTGCAAACCCTTTCGTGAAACCGAGCCCGTATCGACTGCGACGATCTGCGATCCGGTCGAGACGACCTAGCGGCACCTCGCTGAAGCACACCGCGTTCTGGGTCTTGTGGACTGGCGCGGAGCTCCGCGCAATCCCAAATCGACCGCCTGCGATCAACCGTCTCTGACCGCAAATGGATAGCGCGTTCTGGTATGCCGTGGAGGACGCTGTGGCCTTCGTGAAGTGAACTACGTAGTCGGAGTAATCATCCCATTCCGCCATATCATCCTTCACTCTCATGCGCGCTAGCGGTACCTGTCGCCTGCCGCTTTGCACAGCTCGATGCAACGGTCGACCCATGACTGATACCAATACCACGCACCCTGTACCTCGACGCCGTAGCCCCTGCTGGGGTTCTTCGCGTCCTCGCCTTGCCACAGCCGAACATGTTCAGGCTGGACTCTAAAACTCTCGAACCCGGCGGAATTGACTTTCACGACGACATCGCTCGCTCGGAACTTCGGCCTCTCAACGTCCTTTCTGACCCAGTACTCCTTGTCTATCGTCCTGGCGAGGTCTGAATCTGGGTCAATGAACTCGACAACTCGGTCGGCTTGCCCTGGCCTGTTGACGAGTTTCCGCTTGAACAGCATCCGGTACGAGTAGTGCGCGCTGTTGTATTCTTCATGACTTAGCTCAGCATCAAACTCTGCAATGTAGGCCCTCAGCCTCTGCGGAATCACCGCTTCAGGTCTTGGACCACCGACCTGCTCCTCAGACAGCTCCAGGAACTGTATGCTGAACGTTAGCAGATCATCCAAACCGTGCTTCTTGCCGAACAGCTTCTTGAGGTAGTGATTGTAGTTCAGTGCGCAAGCCTGGTACCGACCGCTGAGCCAGGAGTCGAGCGCCTTCGTCATCTGATGCTCGATCTCGTGGCGAAGCCCTATCAGGAACCGAAGGTTGTTCGCTGTGTCACCATCGACGGGTGAGTTCGCCTCGTTCAGGCAACGCTCAAGCTCCCAGTACTTGTACGCTCCATGCTTCGTGCGATCGAAAACCTTGCGCTTCGGACCCTGTCTGCAGTAACGATACTCCACGCCCCTCTCCCGATAGTAGGCGTGCAGCAGATAGGTCCAGGCGATGTTCATGAGGACGATGAAAGACTCGGATTTGAATGTGACATGCGGATCATTGAAGGTGCGTATGGCGGAGAGAGCCGCCTCGCGAGACTTCGTGAGTAGTTCGTTCTTCAGTGATCCGATCCGCCGGTTGCGCTTGGCCAACTCTGCTCCTTCGTGGGCTCCTCCAGCACTTCGCGTCGCCAGGTAGTGGGCGGAACCAAACGCACGGTTGGAGTTGTTAGGATGTCTGGGACGGTGAGTACTTGATCTTTTCGTTTGGTGCGATCCTCAACAGGTTTTCCATCGCCTCGTGCCAGCGGTTGCCCCATTGATTCGAGAAGGCGTAGGTCTTCCCGCCACTGACAATCAAGTCGGCGGCGTCTCGGTACCATCGTCGAGGACGGAAAAGTCGTTTCCCGTCCGCAGCCTGACCTTCTTGATACAGCCTGAAGGTCTCCTCGGTGAGTTCTCCATCCCCTTCAAGGAGGAGCGTCGTCCGTCGCCAAGGGATCGCCTCACTTATCTCCGCGGGCGTCTTCCCGATCTCAAACAGGTACCTGACAACCTCGAAGATGGCTCGGCGCTTCGGAAGCCGGTCATGCCTCACACCTCCGACCTCCACGTCGTACCGAGTGAAGTCCATGTTCGTAGCGCGAGCAGTGCGCTCCTTCTGCTTCTTCTCCTTGATTCGGACCGCGTAGTCGTCAGCCTCCGGCAGGGGAATGATCCGCTGCACATCGAGGAGGAGGCGATCACCGTCCTGGTATGGCCTCAGCCGGACACACCGTATGTCGAGTTCGCGCTCACACAGCCACAGAACAGTAGTCGTGAGCTCCTTCGAGAATTCCGCTGAGACAAGGACGATCCGGACGTCCTGAGCAAACGCCTCCTCGTCCACCTCTTCCCACTCAAGGAAATCGAGAAGGGCCGACCGAGCATCTTCTTGTCCCCGCCCTCGTTGCTTCAGGTAACGCTCGAATGCAGCGACAGCCTGATCGAATGTCATGGTGGAGACCATGGCAGAGTAGCGGAGCGCTTGAAGCTCCATGTGGCCGCCGTCCTCGGTCCGCTTCAGCTCGATGACTACGAGATTTCCATCCCTGTCGACTCCAAGTAGATCAATCCGGCGTCGACTCTCGTCCCATTTCCCGTACTCTTCTGCAATCACCAGAGTGTCGGGAGAGACAGCTTCAATGTTCGACTGAAGTACTCGCTGCAGGTCGGCGCGCTCCTGAACGCCAGCTTCAGCAAAGGAGCGTTCAGGGAGCTGCTCGATCCCATCTGGAGTCAACTCATAGATTGGCATCGCTACGTCCATCCGCTAGCTGTGGATCTTAACTGGCACTCGACGGTCGATTATGCCTCGAAGGCGCACGGAAATGAACCGGGCGGCCTACGTGCTCCTGGCTCCGCGCTCGACCGCAGCGCACACCGCATTCGCGAGCCTGATTTGTTCCAAGCTCCGACACTTTACCCGCAAGAGGTCCGGGCATGCGACGATCACCGCGAGACATTGCGCACGGGAGATTGCGACATTGAGGCGGTTCCGACTGAACAGGAAGTCCATCCCCCTCGGGATGTCTTCAGGGCTCGACGTCGTCATCGAGTAGAAGACGATTTGCGCTTCCTGCCCTTGGAACTTGTCGACCGTCCCGATCTGCGCGCCGGCTGGGAGAATGCTACCGAGGGCGGCCACCTGAGAGTTGTAAGGGGCGACCACCAAGATGTCGTCGACCCCGATGCTGTGAGTCTTCCCCTCCTCGTCGGAGAACTCCCGACCGATCAACGCCTCGAACGCTTCCCGAATCGCCTCGGCCTCTTCGTGAGATTTCGTCCTGCACCCGGTGTGGTTGACCTCCAGGAAGCGAAGCCCGGTGCCTCCAACGATTGGCCCGCTGGCAAGAGCGCGTCGGAGGCACTGTTCGTTCGGCTGAAGCGCCCCCTGATAGAACTGCTCGGAGATGAATCCGCAGACGGCCGGATGCATGCGGTACGTCTCGTCGAGGAATATCCCGCGGTCGGGGCGAATCAGTTCTTCGCCCGCCAGGATATGCTCCAGCACGGAGGCGTCGGCACCCGGCGGGTGAGACCCCTGGAGAGGCTGAGGGAGCTGCTGTGGATCGCCGATCAACACAATGTTGTGGGCGCACAATGATGCGGCCAGCACGTTCGCTAGAGACACCTGGCCGGCCTCGTCGACGAAGAGAACGTCGACCTCTTTACGCAGTGGCTTTCTCGTGAACAGCCACTCGGTTCCACCGATCAGATTGACTGCGCCGGTCTGCACGGCGTCCTCGACCTCCGCGTTGCCACCTCGGACGATCACAGCCGACCTAGCCTGGTCTCCATCAGGCGCGTTCTGAATCCCGCGAATGACACTGTCCTTGTCGAACTCGCAAGCTTTGTCGAGGAGATTGCTGATCACCCGGTGACTTCGGCCGGTGACACCGACTGTCTTTCCGGTGGCGAGGAGAGCCAGGATCATGTGAGCAGCGGTGTGTGTCTTGCCGGACCCCGGCGGGCCCTGCAACGGAAGCACTGATCTGTCGAGCTGCCCAACGACACGCACGGCAGCGTCAAGAGAGGTCTCCCCATCCCGACGAAGTGCTCCGTCATTGCTCTCTCCACTACGGAGTCGCGGTCGGCGACGAAGCAGGAGGTCCCAAGCCGCAGAGTGCTCTTCCGAGAAACCGAGCAACGCCAGATCCCGGCCGAGCGTGAGTAGACACTCCCTGAGAATGTAGTCCTTGATTGGCTTAGGTGGGATCAGGGCGGTTGGGTGCTGGTCGGCCCGGGCCTTCCCTCGCCGGATATCGATCGTGCAATTCACCGTGTCGAGTCCGACGATCGTTCCTCCACCGAGAGGGTCTCCCTTGTCGTTCCGCCGAAACGGATCCAACGGGGTCTGCCTCTCCGAGACTTTCATCTTGTGGTCTTGCTGCGGGTACTTGTACCGCCATTCGACGGACTTCTTCGGCTGCCCGACGATGCGCAGAGGGCTGAGCCCCGACATCGCGTCGCCGGCGTCCAAGAGCTCCGCATGGTCCATGTCCTTCAGCTCGTAGTGCCGCCTCCACCCAGACAGCGACTCCCTGCGGTGCCAAGAGAGGAGCTTACACAAGAGCACCCGTGCCTGATCCTCAGGTGATCGACTCTCAAGGTTCTCGGGGACGCTCTCCAGTAGAAGCTCACGGACCTCACGAACGTCCTCCGTCTCCGCCTCCACGCCGTCTCCGGCAGCCGGGTCGCTAAAGACGGGTCGGCCAATCGGTCCGTACTTGACCTCCGCTTCGAGTCGAAGCTCCTCGAGCCAACTCTGCATCTTCCATGTTGAGACACAGTCAGCTTCGTTGTAGTCGGCCAACTCTTTGAGCAGATTTGGATCTCTCGACTGACGCCAAGCCTCGTAGGCGAGAACGCTATTCGATCCGTCCGAGATCGCATCCGTTCGCTCGTCAGAAGCGCAGGTTCACGGAGACATTGACCTCGGTCGCGACGTCGCACGACTCGTGGCCGACCCCGCGTTTCAGGGGACGCGAACGGGAGCTGTGCTCAAACGTCTGTGCGATAAGTTCGAGATTCACCTCGAATGGCATCCGGGATTCACACTCTCAGTAGCCGAAGTCCCCGCGCACTTCCGCGGTCCCGCGATGCCCTTTCTGGCCCGCCGCATCGCGGTCGCCGACGCGATCGACTGCGCCGTAATCGGCGCCAGCGCCGCCTCTCTTCATCGCAATCCCGAAGCGTGGCTCACGAGTGACACTTCGTTCGATTGGGAAAGCGCAGCGGACGCCTGGCAGTATCACAAGCAACTCTGGCACGTGGTCGTGCGCTACGGATCTCAACGTTGTCGAGAGTGGGGGCTCGCCCAAGGCGTCGATCCGCGTCACCTTCGGACATTTCGGCGGCGCGCCAGATTGAGTTGGTCACGCTTCGACCCTGACGGGTAGTGTGGTCGCCAACCACGCCTCCCCCAGATAAGACCTGCAACCGCTCCTCTGTTAAGGCCGCGAACTCTAGGAGACTCGATGCTCGCAGATGCTCAAGATACGATCGATATGCTCCATGAACGATTCCGAGGTCTTGCTACCGGTTCGGTTGCGACCTACATCCCTGAGCTTGCCACGGTTGACCCTGATCAGTTTTCGATTGCCATCACTACGGTTGACGGCCAGCAATATCACGTTGGTGACTCGCAAGTTGAGTTCACGCTGCAGAGTCTTTCCAAGCCGTTCGTGTTTGGGCACGCCCTGACCGTGGCCGGCCGAGAGACGGTGGTCGATACCACCGGAGTCGAGCCCACGGGCAATGCGTTCGACTCGATGGTGGGGCTCGACCGTGTGGGCAAGCCGGTGAATCCGATGGTCAACGCCGGCGCCATCGCTACCGCCTCGTTGATACCCGGCGCAACGGCCGAGGAGCGGTTCGAGATCATCCGCGGGCTGTTCGGCGCTTACCTCGCCTCGCCACCGACGCTCGATACGGCGGTCTACGAGAGCGAGTGCCGCACCGGAGATCGCAACCGCGCGCTTGGCTATTTGCTCAAGGGTAATGGCATTATCCACGGTGACGTTGAAGAGCACCTCGACTTGTACTTTCGCCAATGCTCACTCAAGTCGACAGTCGTCGGCATAGCCAACGCCGCGGCCACCCTCGCGAATCAAGGCATCAATCCGGTCAGCGGCGTGCGTGCTCTCGACCGAGCGTTTGTCAAAGACGTCCTCGTCGTCATGTTGATGAGCGGCATGTACGACTACGCCGGACGCTGGGCATACGAGATCGGGCTGCCCGCCAAGTCCGGCGTCTCCGGCGGCATTCTTGCCGTCGTACCCGGGCTCATGGGGGTCGCTGTACACTCTCCCAGGCTCGACAAACATGGCAACTCCACGCGCGGCCTGGCCGTGTTCCGCGAGCTCGGGGAGCGGTTCAATCTACATATCTTGGATCCTGGAGCGCCGCCGGCTCAGGGTTGACGTCGCGGGTCGCCTTCACCGACGCCGCCGGAAGCCTTTCCGACGTGAACTCGCGGTTGTTTTCAGGGGAGACTTCGCCATTAGGCGTTGGACTCGGGAGGAGCACCTGCTCGTCGCAGTCGTGCAACTAGCACCGTGAGATACTCCCGGAGAACGCTCGGCTCAACTGCCCCGGGGAGTTCGGTGTCGTCACCGATCTTCACCTGCGACAGAGCCCAAGACAGAGCCGCCGGCGTGCAGCCTCCATCCTTTCGAAGAGCTACGGGGAGTAGGTCTTCAACGACTAGACCAAAGCGTTCGAGCTCATAGACGTCGACGAGATCACGAATCTCACCGCGAGAGATCAAGGTCGTTAGCTTGTTTGCAAGGATTTCATCAGCGGGGTCGACCGAAACTCCGTCGCGAGAGAGTTTCTCAGGATGCAGCTGTTCCACCCGTTCGCGAACGAAGTCGACGATCACGCTTTCCTGGCCTCGTGAAACGAAGTGTCTCTGAAATCCCGGTGCGTCTTGGCGAGTCTCAACCGTCGCGCCAACCTTCGCCGCAATGTCGCGGAGAACGACCGACGCACGAGCGAACGCGTCGTCGTCCATCGTGAAGAGATCGAGATCAGTCGTAAGGCGATGGTTGAGGTGGTACCCCACAAGAGCCGCGCCGCCAGTGAGAAAGAAATCGGTCTCGTGGCGGAAGAACACGCTCAAGAGTTCTCGTTGGAACGGAGTCAGCTTACTCTGCGATGATTCCATCTTCTCGCCATCCGTCGAGCAAGAACTTCCAAAACGGCTGCCGTCGCCCGAGTCCAGGCGCGATGGTCGGGAAGGCGCCAACAACTTCTCGCAAAGTTACAAAGTGCCAGACATCGATGTCACGCGCCTCGCGAAGCAGCTTGGTCAGCAGCCGGAGTCGTTCCGCGGGATCCGAGCCATGGAGGCGAACGGAAAACTCCGCCACAGAGAGATCTTCGTCCCATAGAAAATAAGGGCGGAGGTCCTTCTTGTCGAAATCGGTGGTCATCGGCTTCATGGCGAGAAGGTTACCACCCATTCGAACTCAAGTTAAGCCTATCAACCTCCGGGTTGACGCGACCCGGGACATCTGCCCCGCTCGCTACGCGAGCCCGAGTTCGTCGAGCCCGTCTTCGTCGTAGCCGAGATGGTGCCCGAGCTCGTGAAGCAGAGTGACACGGACTTGGTCGCGTAGGTCGTCTTCACTCATCGCGAACCGCTCTAGGTTTCGACGATAGATGTAGATCGTGGGGGGGAACTCGGCGGGGTTGAACACCGATTGGTCGATCAGCGAGCTACCCGAGTAAAGACCCAAGGTGTCGGGGTGCATTTGTCCGTTGCTCGTGCGAATGACGTCGCGCGGCGGCAGGTCTTGAACGACGACTGGGACCTCTTCGAACACCGCTTGCAGTGGCTCCGGCAAGGTACTCGACAGCTCTTCGATGATCGCCTCGACCGCGTCGATGCTGATCGAGACCGGTCGCGGAGCGTTCTCCGGGTCGAGCTTCAACGCTTGCGCGAAGTGGTCATCGGCGCGCACGGACTTGCCGAGGTGGTCGAAGCAGAGTCCTTTCCACCACGCCAGATTTGCGCGCTCGATCGGATCGCCGGGTTCCAGTGGAGAGAAGGCGTCGATCGCTTCGTCGGGTAAACCCAGATAGTAGAGCGACTGTCCGAGATACGTCCGGCGGAGGTACTCCGTGTCGGCATCGATGGGTTCTTTCCCCAAGGCGTCGAGGACATCTCGCGCCGCTTGAAACTGAGCGAGGTCGAGGTACGCGATGCCCGAGACGAGACGCGCCTCGATATCGGTCGGGTCGTTGAGGGCTTCGCCGAGAAGGTGTAGCGCCTGCTCTGGATCGTCTTTCTCGAGTGCCTTCCACGCTTCCTTCACACCCGCGGCTTCGGACAGCCCTTGGTCAAAGCCCGACGTCCCGAGCCACTCGGAAAGGCGCACCACGGCGTCGGGCGGCAGGCGGTGACCGTCTTCGTGCAGGTAGTGCGCGGTGGTTGCGCCTGCTTCCGTGAGTTTGTCGAGGCCTTCTTTTGCTTGGTCCCACTTCGTCGCTTTGTCTTGCTCGGAATGAAGAAACAGAGTGTCGGGCAGGTTGCCCGCGGCGATCTCGTCTTCCAAGAACTCGTGCTTCAAACGCGCCGACGCGATGACCAACCCCCCGAATCGATCTCGGTTTCGCAAGCCCATGAACCCGGCCAAGTATCCGCCTTGACTGAAGCCGAGCACGACCGATCGCTTGCGGTCGATCGAGTAGTCACGCTCGACCTTGTCGAGCAGCGCCAGCAAGTGTCGTTCGCTACGTTCGAGCTGTTCGTGGAACTCTTCTTGGTCGCCTCGGTAGAGGTACCACGCGTAGCCGATTTCGATCGAGCCCTCGACTCGACGCTCGAAGGGGTACATGCCTTCCGGAACCACGACTAGCATCTCGTTGGACTCGAGGTGACGCAGGATTCGTTGGAACTTGTCCGCGTCCATCCCCATGCCGTGAAGCGCGAGCAGCACGGGTCGCGGCTTCTTGCGATCGATGTCGGGGGGCGAGAGTACGCGGTAGCGGGTCGGGTGGCGGAACTCGAAGAAATTCTCTTCGTACCGAGCTTCCATGGGTTGTCCTGCAGCCTTCACGGTCGGGTGCGAATCATCGAGAGGTGGCGACGAGAAGCGCGGGATTCTACCCGACCGGTGATATCTGAAAACGGCTAAGGGGACTCGATTCCGAACTTCACCAGGAGCGCCCGAAGTGCCCCGCTGGTTTCCATTTCGCGGAGAGCGGCGTCGAACTCTCGTCGTAGATCACCCCGCGTGGGGGCGAACGCGAAGGCGTAGTTCTCTTCGCTGAGCGGGGGCAGTTCGCGCAGGGCGCCGTTGGACGCCGCCACCAGTCGCGTGGCGTCGGGGCCGTCCATGATGGCGCCGGCGACTGCTCCGGACTCGAGTTCGCTCGCTATGGCCGCCGCGTCTTTACCCGTGAGCACTATGGTCGCGTTGGGTAGCGACCGCCGGAGCGCTCGCTCCGACGTGGTTCCTCGTGACGCCCGCACTTTGAGACCGTCGAGGTCCGCGTGAGATTGAGGTTCGCTAGCCCCGGCTCGAACGACCAGTGCGATTCGCGTGCGAAAGTACGGACGGCTGAACAGCATCTCGCGCTCACGTTCCGGCGTGATCCCGAGCGTCGCGGCCACCACGTCGACCTCGCTGGCCACACACGCTGGCAGCAGTTCCTCGAACTCCCGCCGAGACCAGTCGACCGTCAGGCCGAGTCGATCCGAGATGACCGTGATCAATTCGACTTCGATACCACTTCGCTGTTCATCATCGTCGACGAACGCGAACGGCTTGTTTGCCAGGTCCGACGCGACGACGATCCGCCGAGTTGCGGTTTGCGTACAGCCACAGAGGGCGAGAAGGAGCGCGATCAAAGAGAACCAGCGAGTCACGACTCGCCTCGCTTTCGTAGGAAGATCCCCAACCCCGCGATCCAAACCAATGCGACGGGCAAGACGAGGGACGATAGGTCTCCGGTAGGTCGCAGGAAGCATGCAATTCCCTTGTTGCTAGCGGTCTCCTATCGCACTTGGCCCGTGTATACTCCACGTGGCGTGCGCGGTCAAACGTGGCGGCGATGTTCTCCGTGGTAGCAGGCAGGTGTCGCGGTAGCAGGTGTCGTGTTAGCAGTGCGGACAGTGGGGCATGGACCAATCGCAGAATGAAGTCACACAGTTGTTGCTCGACGCTTCCAAAGGCGACAGCGAGGCGGCCGAGCGCCTCATGCCGATGGTCTACGACCATTTGCGATCGATGGCGCGTCGGCACATGAACAAGGAGCGCGTCGACCACACGTTGCAGTCGACTGCATTGGTTCACGAGGCGTACTTGCAGCTGGTCGATCAGACCAGAGTCGAGTGGCAAGACCGCGCGCACTTCTTCGCGGTTGCGTCCATCTCCATGCGACGCGCTCTCGTGCGAGCGGCGGAGAAACGCGGGGCCAAGAAGCGTGGCGGCGGGCAGCGCCGGGTCCCGCTCGAAGACCATCTCAAACAAGGGCTGTCGAGCGATGCTGACGTCTTGGCGCTCAACGACGCTATGAAGTCGTTGGCCGCTCGCGATCCGCGTTTGTCTCGTGTCGTGGAAATGCGCTACTTCGGAGGCATGTCGAACGACGAGATCGCCGAAGTGCTGGAGGTCAATGAGCGAACCATTCAGCGCGACTGGCAACTCGCAAAGGTCTTCCTCCTCCGGGAGATGTCCGACGATCAATAGTGTCGAACGAGAAACAGGCTCGGGGGGAGAACCCGAGCCTGTCGCTATGGAATAGTCTTCTGCGCTACTGCATGCGCGGCGTTACGGGCAAGTGATGTCGCAAGCGCGCCAGTCGAAGTCGTCGCTCACCGTCACGTTGAAGCCACCGCTGACCGTCGACTTGTTGCCGAAGGCCGAGTTGCTCTGGCCGCCGTTGATCGAAGATTGATCTCCAGACGCGATCCCGCTTTGCCCACCGCTGATCGACGCCGCAAAGCCGCCGCAGGCACCGCCGGAGCCGCCCGAGATCGATCCTGCAATTCCCGAGACCGTGTTCTGCGCTCCGCCCGAAGCGGAAGCGCGCAACGCCGCCGCGAAGTTGGAGACCCCGCCGCTCACCGACGCTTCCTGGCCGGTCGCTTGGTTGAATGCACCTCCGCTGACGGCCGCGTGTTCTGCGGTCGCCCGGTTGTTCGTTCCGCCCAAGACCACCGCCGACAGTCCGGTGATCGTGTTCTCGGTTCCGGCGACGACTCCTCCGGTGCTGGTGTACTTGTGCTCCGAGCCGATCACCAAGTTGTGCCCGCCGTCACGATCACCGATCGCTTGCGAGGCCGCCTCTTCGTTGTAACCGATGACCAAGTTGCCCAAGCCACTCGCCGAGCCGGCGTCGTCGGTCGCGCCGGAGCCACTGCGGACGTGGAGGTTAGCGCCCTCGATGATCACGTGCGGGCCGGCGAGTCCGTTGATCTCGTCGTTGGAGACCGAGATGAAGCTCTGTAGATCGAACAGCTGGTCTTCGAGCTCGCCGATGCGATCGGCGAGCATGTCGAAGTTTTCGTTCACGTCGTCGGCGCGAGCGGTGTCTCCCGCGACGAATCGGTTGGGAACGTCCAGCCCGCCGGCGTGGGCGATGAACGTGACGCTCAGAGCCATGACGACGAGCAGTCCGAGGGTTTGACGGGCCGAGAATTGTTGAGTGCGGATTCGATTCAGCATGGGTGTCGCTCCAATGTTGGTTTGATTGTCTTGTGGTGTGTTGTTCGTGTTGTTGAGCGAGATCCGGGGTTGGCCCGGAAGCGCAGCCTGCGCGGCTTCGCTTGATGAACGATCCGGGCTTAGCCCCAGCTGCCTTCGTCGTACGCCATCGAGTCCCACTCCGAAGAGTTGGGATCGACGTCAGCGCCGCCTCCTCCGCCGCCTCCTCCGCCGCAGCCGACTAGGCCAACGGACAGGGCGACCAGAGCGATCGCAAATCGAAGTTGTGCTTTCAAGGTGTGGCTCCTCTCGTGGTCTGGGTTCGGGTCGTTACGGAGAAAACGTCCAGCGGCGGCGACAGCGGATCTCCGACGAGTTCGTAAGTTGCTCTCGAGAGGTATCTTGCAGAGTGAACTTTTTCGGGGTGGGGCGAGGCTGTCGCCGCGCAGGCGAGTGCGGGAGGCAGTGGTCGCGCGGGGAACCATTCTGTCACCGCGTCGTTGCGGCGGCATGGAACAGAGCTCACATCGGGGGCGGCCGAAACCGGCACCTTGGTCTCCAAGGCTTCGCGAACGAAGAGAGTCCTGTGTTGTTGTCCGACGGATCACCGGTTAGAAGTTCCGGTGAACGTCACACCACTACCGAAGGGAACTGTCGCTTGAATATCAACGGCAACGATCTGAAGAAACTCGCGCTCGCTGGAATCCTCGGCGGAAGTCTCGCACTCGGCGGGGCGGGCTGCTGCTCGTCGCCGATGGCCTCCGACGCGGCAACCGTTCAATACATGGATATCCATGACTGTGCGGGCAAGAACTCGTGCAAAGGGCTCGGCGGCTGCAAAGTGTCCGGGGAGCAGCTCGAGAAACTCGCCATGAACGCGGGTACTCCTATGGAAATGGCCGGCTCGGCGCACGAATGCAAGGGCATGAACGCCTGCAAAGGGCTCGGCGGATGTAGTGTCGATGCCGCTCGCCTCGCAGAGCTCAAGAGCAAGCTCAAGTAAGACGTGATCGACGGGATGCTCAGTTGACTCAACGCTCTGAAGCGCAATTCGAGAATCTCGGAGTTGGTGTGGGGCTTCGTGTCCCACACTATTCCTACATTTTCGAGAACCATCCGCCGGTCGACTTCTTCGAAATCATCTCGGAGAACTTCATGGTCGATGGTGGACCACCGCTCGATAACCTGACCCGTATTCTCGAGAGCTACCGCGTCGTGCAGCACGGCGTGTCCATGAGTATCGCTTCCAGCGATCCGCTCGACTTCGACTACCTGAAGCGGCTCAAGAAGCTGTGCGAGTTCACCAAGACGCCGTGGTTCTCAGACCACCTCTGTTGGACGACCGCCCACGGGACGCACTATCACGATTTGCTTCCCGTGCCCTACACGCGCGAATACGCCAAGTTCATCGCGGACAAGGTGCGGATTGTGCAAGACTTCATGGAGCTGCCGTTCGCCATCGAGAACCTCTCGAGCTACGTCAGCTTCTCGAACTCAGAGATGACGGAGTGGGAGTTCTACCGCGAGGTCGTAGAGCGAGCCGACGCGTACATGATGCTCGACGTCAACAACGTCTTCGTCAGCTCGATCAACCACCAGTTCGATCCGATCAAGTATCTCGAGCAGATCCCGTACGACCGCGTGGCACAAGTTCACGTGGCGGGGCACACGGAACTGCCCAACGGCACGGTGCTCGATACCCACGACAACCACGTCAAAGAAGAAGTGTGGGAGCTGTACCGCTACGTGCATAGTCGGACGGGAGGCGTGTCGACGATCCTCGAGTGGGATGCCGACTTCCTGTCGTTCGAAGAAACGCTGGCCGAGGCCATGATCGCGCGAAAGTACCAGGAAGCGCCGACCGGCTCCGCGTCGGAGTTGTGATGGTGGGCGACTCCTCCGGCGAGCCGTATCCCCAGGTAGAACCCCCCGCGTCGTTGGTCCGCTTGCAAGCCGAATTCGGGCGATCGATGGCGACGCCGTTTCTGTTCGTCGACGCCGCCGGAGAGTTTCGCGTTCAGCTCGATCAGTTTTCTCCTGAACTCGTCGCACTCATGGTGCCCCGTGAAGACGCCGGGCTCAGTGGGGCCGACCGGCTCGCGACCTACAACCAACAGTACTGGTATCGCCTGTTCTCCGTCATGCAGGAGGAGTATCCGCTGCTGCGTCATCTGGCCGGCGTGACGCAACTGAATCAACTGACCAGCGCCTACCTCAGTGAGTACCCGTCCCGATCACCCACGTTGCGAAACCTCTCGAACGACTTCGTGGCTTATCTCGCCGGCGATCACCCGTGGAACGCGCCGGTGTGGAGAGAGGCCGCGCAGCTCGACTACATCTTTATTCAGGTGTTCGACGCGGCGCAGCGGCCCGCCCTCGATCCCGCCGCGCTGACGCCGGAACAAACTGCAGCGTTGCTCGAGAAGCCGCTCCCGTTTCAGCCGCACGTCTTCTTGTTCGAAGAACACTGGAATCTCGTCGAGCTTCGTCGCGCCGCGTGGAACGACGACGACGACGAACTAGAGCTGACCCCGGTCGAGCGTCACGGACAGTGGGCGATCTTCCGCGGGCACGGACGCACCATCCCGCTCGAGCTGACCGAGCCGCAATACCGGCTTCTCGGGAACTTGGTCGCGGGTGACTCCCTGGGCAACGCCGTCGATGCGTTGGCGGCAACCTATACCGGAGCCGACCTGCACGGCATCGTAGCGAGCCTCCAGGGCTGGTTCGCAGAGTGGGTGTCGTACGGTTGGTTTGTGGCGGAGTAGGGCCTTTGAGCCCGGAGTGGCCGTCGATAGAGCAATGCTGAACGCGGTCTATCAACCGCAACCGCTCGACCAACCCATGATCAAGCGCAATCTACGCGGTTGCGCTTCGATCAGGTTGAGAGGCTAGCGACCTGTCGTCGCCTGGAGGTCGTGTCGCGAGGACGGCGAAAGGCGAAAAGACGGGCGCATCGTGGCGTGGCTCGAACACCAGTGGGTTGGGGATGGTCGAGTCGCTGGCTCGCCACCGACTATGAGGCACGGGAGTGGGGTTGGTCGCCGGGTCGCGGGTTGGCAAACAAGCACGGGGGTGAACGACGGACGGGCGCATCGGGGCGTGAACCATTCTGTTTCAGGCGAGGGGCAGCGGGAATGCCCGACTCCGTTGGGTGTCGGTTGGGATATGTGGATGTTGCTGGGGCTATGCGATCCCTGTCGGAGATGCGGATGGGCCATCCTCGCCCGGACGAGGCTTGGCGGTCGCAATGGTTCCTCTGTTTTGATTCGGTTTCGTGCGATGAATCTCAGAACTCTGTCGTGTTTCGTTTGATAGGGTTCTTGGGGGTTTCTGGAGGGGACTGTGCTGATTCCTGTGTAAGTGGCCTTTTGCACTTACACAGGAATCCGCACAGTCCCAGATCTCAAGGAACGGTCCCTTCTGGAGTGGGTACAGTCCCACAGTTCGCGTCACATCGTTTGCACGATGCCGCACCCATCAGCGCAACCAGCCGATGCCCCACGCCCGCCCTTAAATGACCGCACCCAGCCCGGTACGGATC
>JAJFFE010000407.1 GCA_021776775.1 Planctomycetota bacterium
CGTGGGTGAACGTACCCGCCATGACTCGGATCGTGGGCGGTGGCGTGAGCGCGCGCCACGTGTCGATCCGTGGGTCGTAACTGTGAGCGTTCTCCATGCTGAAGACGAAGAGCCGGCCGTCATACGTTCCCCAGTAGGAAAACTTGGCGGCGTCGGCATGGGGGAGCTTCGCGGCCTCTAACCACTTTCCATCGTGCAGAACCCAGTGGTCGTCGGTGGAGTTTCCCGCGCCCGACTTGTACCCGCCGAGCACGTGAAGCCGTCCAGCGAGGTTCGCCACGAATTCGAAGTGGTCACCCGGTTCGTAGCCGGGGAGCGTGGGAACTTCCAAAGTCCCGAGCTTGCCGCCGTCCAAGTCGATCGCGCGGGCCGCGCCTCGCTCGGCTGGTAACCCGCCGATGGTGTAGACCCTAGCTCCGACGAGGCCCGCGGCAAAGTGCGACTTCGGACATGCAGCCGATTCCGCGACCTCGACCCAGCGGTCTTCCTTCAGGTCGTACCGCTCTACGTTTTCACCGAGCGCATGGATCGTTCCGCCCCACACTACGGAAGAGAAGAACGCCTTTCCTCGGTTGAGTGGCGCACGTGTCTGCCACTCCTGTTGACCGGTTCGCCAAGTCAGCGTGTCCCGAGTGCCGCGATCGTTGCCGCTAGGCGAGAAGCCTCCGAACACCACCACGGTGCCTTCGATGAAGTGCGCGCGATGCCCGTGTCGACCGCGAGGGAGGGGAGGGATTCGGAGCGGTCCGCGGCGCATTTGCGCGCTTGTGCTCGCCGGAGATTGAGAAGACGCTTCGACCGTGGCCGAATCCATGGGGGGAGACAGTGTCGCGGATGAGCCTGGCGCTGATGACCGACAGCTGATCCCGGTGACCGCGACGAGTAGCAACCCCACGATTGTCGAAAGTGTTCGTAGTTGCACGGGCATCCCCCTTGATCTCGAATGCTACTCGGCGGAAGCGCGAATCACACCTTGCTCGTTCGGGTGAAATGGACATCCTGGGCAATCCATCCTCGACGAAAGGTGCTGGGTCGTTGTCGGGATCGAACTGGGATCGATTGCAAGAGCTGTTCGAAGCTGCGCTCGCTCTTCCAGAGGAAGGTCGAGAGGCGTTCTTGGACGACTCGTGCGGTGATGACTCGGACCTACGGGCGCAAGTCGACGACCTCCTGGAGTCAGACTCCGAATCCGCCGCATTCTTGCAGCCGGCGACCCGCCCGATCGACATGCCACCGGTCAACATGTCGGAAGCGCCTGCGGACCCGTTTCTCGGACGTCGCGTCGGCGTGTTCGAGATCCAAGAACTCGTCGCCCACGGCGGCATGGGGGCGGTGTACCGGGCCAAGCGCGTCGACGGTCAGTTCGAGCAGACGGTCGCCATCAAGATTTTGAAGCGCGGCCTCGACACCGACGACATCTTGCGCCGCTTCACGGTCGAACGCCAAGTGTTGGCGCGTCTCGAGCACCCGCACATCGCGCGGCTCTACGACGGCGGAGCGACTGACGAGGGTCTTCCGTACTTGGTCATGGAACTCGTCGACGGTGAGTTGATCGACGTTTATTGCGACAGTCGGCGTCTCGGCATTCGCGAGCGAGTCGAACATTTTTGTCGCGTCTGTCACGCGGTTCAGTTCGCGCATCAGAACTTGATCGTTCACCGCGATCTCAAGCCGGGCAACATCATGGTCACGCCCGACGGCAATCCGAAGTTGTTGGACTTCGGAATTGCCAAGGTGATCGACCCGGAAGCGTTCGGAGACTCGGGCGAACCGGTCATGGCCACGGTCACCCAGATGCGCATCATGACCCCGCGCTACGCGAGTCCCGAACAAGTTCGTGGTGAACCTGCGACTACCGCCACCGACGTCTACTCGCTCGGCGTGATTCTGTACGAGCTTCTCTGCGGCCGAAGCCCGCACGCGCTGCAGGGCAGCAGCACTCCGGAGGAGATTGAAAAGGTCATCTGCGATCGCGAGCCGACGCGCCCGAGCGTCGCACTGACCAAGTCGCCGACCGAACTGAACGACACGGAGTCGATTGCCGCCGCCCGGCAGACCGACGTGCGCCGCTTGCGCACCCTGCTTTCCGGTGACCTCGAGACGATTACGTTGAAGGCGCTGGCGAAAGAGAAAGATCGTCGATACCCGTCTCCCGAGAAACTCGCCGAGGATCTGACTCGCTACCTCGAAGACCGTCCGATTCTCGCGCGACCGGATACGACGTGGTATCGAACCCGCAAGTTCGTGCGCCGCAACTTCGTCCAACTCGGAACGATCTCGTTGTTCTTAATGCTCAGTTTGGTCGCGGCGGGTGTCACCGTGTGGCAACAGTTGGAACTGGGCAATCAGAAATTGGAGCTGAGTATCCAAGAAGAGGATATAGATCTCCTCGCCGATATTAAACGCGTGCCCGATGCGATCGAACGCGCCAGCCGGTTGTGGCCGATCGACCCGCGACGGCTCGACGAGTACAAACGGTGGCTTACCGAGTACGGCCACCCACTGCGTGACCGAGCCGCGAATCACAAGATCGAACTGGCCACCGTGGCGTCGCGCGCGGTCCTTTCGACCGACGGTTCGAGCAGCCTGCACTTCGAGACGCCGAAAGACGAGCTACTACACGAGACACTGAGTCTGATCATCAAGAATCTCGATCCGTTTTTGATCGAGAACCCTCGACACGCTGGCGCGGGCTCCGCATCGATCGGGACAGTTGCGGCAATTGAGTGGTGCCGTGATCGAGCCAGCGAATTGAAGCGTAGCGAATCGGAGTGGCTCGCCGCGTGGAGCGAAGTGCGCACTGCCATTGGAACGGCGCCGAACTACGGAGGACTCGATGTCCCGCCGCAAGTCGGACTCTGGCCGCTCGGTCTCAACGATCGAACAGGACTGTTCGAGTTCTACGATCCGCGAACGGGAGAGCGTCCCGTCCTCAGCGATCCGGCTACCACGAGTCGTTGGACGGTCACTCCGGAGACGGCGATCGTTTACATCCTGATTCCGGCTGCGACGGTGATCACCGGGGCTACCCAGGACACGGCCAGTCCGCGCTTCGACGCCGACGCCTTCGACTACGAGCAGCCACTTGTCGAAGTCGATCTCGACGCCTACTTCATCTCGAAATACGAAGTTACCAATGCGCAGTGGGGGAGGCTCTCGACCCAACGAAGCTACTACTTCCCTGACTACGACGCGGAGCGCACCGACGGGTCGCTGTATATCGCTTCGGCGACGGGCCCCATCGACCGAGTGCTGTTTCGCGACGCCGTCGAAGTTCTCGGCCGGCTCAACGCCACGCTTCCCAGCGAAGTGCAGTGGGAGCACGCCGCTCGGGGCGGCACCGATCTGCGTTGGGCGATCAGCAACGAGTTGACCGACGTGGGGAGCGTCGGCAACATCGCCGACCGCGCCATGAGCCGGTTGAAGCTTCCGCCGACCAGTCAGATGTCCATGGAGGTCGACGACGGTTGGGAGTTGCCGGCGCCCGTCGGCTTGTATCGACCGAATGGATACGGCCTGCATGATACCGTCGGCAACGTCGGCGAACGGTGCATCGATACCTGGTCGACCTATTCGCGCAAGTTCAGACTCGGTGACGGCGCGCGTATTGTCGACGGCGAAACCAATCGCATGCACCGCGGCGGTTCGTTCAAGACGACCGCCCAACTGTCCCGCGTCTCGACCCGCCGATGGATCGGCGAGACCGTCGCATCGAGCGACGTCGGCATTCGCCCGGTACGCACCATCGATCGTAACGAGTGGTAGTGGCGCTCGGTCCTGCATTGCGCGTGAGGCCGCTGTTGTCCATGGGTGGCTTCCGAGATGTTCAACGCCGGTCGAGCGTCTTCGGGTCGCGGCGCTTCTCGTGCGTCGGAACGAATCGATAGTACGACTCGAACACCATGACCATGATCGCGGTGGACGCTACCCGTCCGCCAGCGCGCCCTACCCACGTCGGTGACGGTGCCCAGGAACCGCGCGCGTGCCCCTCCTTGCATTGGTGGGGTATGACGTTCTTGATGAGTGACGCGTTCCAGCTCTCCCAGTACTCCCCTCCGAGATGAAACGAGAGCAGCGTTCCGTAGTAATAGTAGTACGTGGACTCGAAGAACGACTTCCAGCCGCGTTCGTACTGTTGCGTCTTGCGCCGAGCCTTGTAGATCGGCGGGCGCCTCAGCAGGAACTTCGCTTCCTTGCGGATCTGCTCGATCGGCGTGCCGCGGGTGAGTCGTGCCAACAGCCACGCCGACTTGGTCCCCACGCCGATGCTGGCTCGGACCGGCTTCTTGTTCGCGTAACGGCCTCGGCACGTGGCCAGGTAGTCGTCGAGCCGTTCTAGGTTTCGCTCCTCAACGTCGAGCCCGATCCCTTTGGCGGTGTGGATCGCCATGACTTGCCACCCGGTGATCGACATGTCGTTGCGGTTGGTCTTCATCATTGAGTAGTCCCAACCACCGCCGGCTTGTTGGGCCCGCTCGAGGTAGCGAAGTGCGCGGTGGACCGCTTCGCGATACTCCTTGCGCCCCGTGAACGACGCGGCCTCGGCCAGGCAGTAGGTCGAGATGCCGTGGGAGTACATGCCACCGAACGAACCCCACTTCGTTTGGCGAGCGACCAAGTAGTCGAGACCGCGCTGCACGACCTCGTCGTACTCATACTCGCCGGTCCCGTCGTAACCCGCTCCGAGGAATGCGAGCAGCGCGAGCGCCGTCACGCCCGAGCGATGGTTCTTGTTGCCGGTGCCTGCGCAGGACTTGTCGTCGCAGTGCTGGGTAAACCGATACGGATCCCAATAGCCACGCTTCTCTTGGTGGTCTGCCAACCAGCGTAGCCCGGCGGAGACGACGTCCTCGGTCGCGCCGGTTCCGCCGAACGCACCCATCGCTCCGGAGCGCCCGGTCGAGCGACGTCCGATGGGGGTAGGGCGGCCCGTTCCGACGAGGCCGAACGGCACTATAGAACTCGGGGTGACTTCGATGATGTCGGGAGTGTTATCGACGGGAGGAGTTTCGTCGGTGGCGTCTTCGACTTCCTGCGGGGGTCCCTCCGCCGCCGGTTCGGCGACGAGCTCGGTCTCGACGGGCTTCTGTTGCGGCGGTTCGGGAGCGGGGGGCTTGGGTGGCCGCCACAGCTGAACGACGATCGGTTTGGTTTGCTGAGTTGGGATCTCGGGCCCCACGAAGTACGGGGCGAGCCAGAGCAAGAGCAGGATATGAAACGTGATCGAGATGGTTGTACCGCCGGTGCGAGGCAGCCAGCGATACCGTTTGCGAACCGTGCCGCTCGCGATATCGGCAGTGGGTTGGTTCTTCGTGCGCGTCGTCGAACGACGTCGCCGGTTCGGTGAATGATTCACAGTTCACCCGTCGCGTCTCGAGACATCCCCCCATGATCCGATCGCTACGTTTGATCTTATGTCCGATCGTCACCGGATTGTCTCCGCCCAGCGACCCGACGTGGCCTGACCCGTGCGGACACGAAAAAACGCCCGGAGAGAGCTGCTGCTCGTCTCCGGGCGCTTCTTGTTTCTAAGCCGAGCGCGGTCTTAGTCGAGGGTACAGCCAGCATTGTTGTCGTCGTCGAGATCGCCCGCGAGTTCCAGCATTGCGCTGCGCGAACCCGACTCCAATGCCTCGTCAACCTGGTCAATCACCGAGTCGCCCGAATGAGCGAAGTCCACGTCCGGGTGGGTTGCGTTGAGTAGCGACGCAACCGCCTGACGCAGAAGGATTCGCGAGCCACCGGCGGCTCCAGGGCCGCCGTGGAAGCGCAACGCCGCGTCGAGCGTGGCCGCGCCCGCCGCGTAGTCGTCGGCCGCTGCGAATACGTCCGCGACGAGGTCATCGCCCGAGTACGGGGTCGCTTCCCACGAGTCGCTGTGGTTCTTCCAGTAGCCGTGCGAGCAGCCGTCGTTGCCGGCCGGCGGATTGCGGAAGCAGAAGTCGGCGTCCAAGAAGCTCTGTCCGGGGCCGAGGTCAACCATGATCGACTCGGCGCACTGACCGAGTTCTTTGCCGGGAGCACCGAACGCGTCGACGGTAATTTCGCAAAGGCCAGCCGGCACGCCTTCGAACAGGTAGAAGCCATTCGCATCGCTCATGGTCGACGCGAAGATGTCATCGCCCGTTCCGAGGTCGCCATCGTCGCCGGCACACACCAAGCTGACGGGCACACCCTCGATCCCGAGTTCGCTACCGTCTTGGATGCCGTCGTCGTTCTCGTCGCACCAAATGTAGTCGCCGAGTTCACCATTCGTCGGGGTGCCGAGCATTGCCATGCCGGTGCCGATCCAAGAGATCGACGCGGGGAAGCCCTTCTTTTCGACGGTGGAAAGCAACTGCACGGTAATCTCGGTCGCTCCCGCGGGAACGTCGACCGTCAGTTCGACGGTATCCCACAGGTTGCCGTCGCTACTCTCGAGCACGTCGTCGTAGAAAGTAGTGACGCCGGCCACCGTGACTTCGATCGTGCTGGTTCGCATGTCTGAGCCAACACTACCCGCGAAGATCACGAGGTCGGCGGTGCGATCGTCGGACTCTGCCGCGAACGCAAAAGACTGCGGGACGGTGGTGTCGCGCGGCGCGCGGAATCCAGCGAACGCCAGGTCCATGCCGTCTTTGATCTGAGTCACGGCTGGGCCGCTGCCGTCGTCGACGATCGCGAGGATGGCAACTCCGCTATTCTCAGCGGTGAAGTCCATGCCGGAGACGGCGACAGAGTTTGCCCCGACGTCGACCAGCCCGAGGTCGGTGATGTCCGCGCGAAACGACGAGTAGTAGAAGTCGCCCGCCGTGTCACCGCAGCCCGCCGGACAGGTGAAGAAGTATGAGGGACCACCGATGAGCGTGCCGGTGACGTCGACGCCGCCAATACTCACGGTATCGTCTCCCAGCACCGCGCCGAGTTGAGCCCCGGACCAATAAGCGATGACCTGAACTAGGGCGCCGTCGGGAATGTCGAGATCGATCATTCCTGCACCCTTCATCATGCCGGTGCCTTCCGCCACGATCCGATTACCGCTCGCGATGGCGATACTGGCATCGCCAAGGGTCTCACTGCCGTCCGCCCAGAGCATCGAACACTGAGCGACCAAGATCAAACTGCAAACAACTCTCAAAATACCCATCGTTTTCTCCTTCATCCTAGAACTCTCCGTCGGTCAGTCGGCGATGATCAAAACCACCGATGCGTGAAAACCGAGCGGAGTCGAGCATCCGGCCAAGCCGAACAAACGAACCGTACTTCCAATCGCGACATCCGAGATCGTGGCACTACCGCTGCCGTCGATCAGAGATATCACCAGCGCTCCGGGCAGGACTTCTACTAGATCGCCGTCGATCGACCACTCTCCGGTGACGGAATCGATGGCGTCAACTTCTCCTTCGATTTGATCTGCAACGAGTTCGACCGACACGGCAGTCGTCCCCGGCGCGTCGAACGTCACCACGACGTCGCGTGGAGCGCACGCGACCAAGTCGGAGACGAGGGTCTTCGCCAACTCACCACCCGCGTCGAGTTCGAACGGAGTCGAATCGGCGACGAAGACATCGACCGCGGCCGAGCCGTTGGCGGGGTCGATGGTCAGCAGGTGACCGTCGGCGACTTCGGTGATGGCGGTCACGGAACCTTCGAGTTTCGGAGGATCGACGTGCACCACGGCCGCGCGCAACTCGGCCGCTGCCAGTGACAGCTTGCCGGTGACGCGAACGTCGGACGCGAGTTGCACCGGACTGGTGTCAAACGGGGTGCAGTCGAAGAAGAACGCGGTCGAGTCGAACGTCGCCACGGGGGTGACTCCGACTATCGCGCTATCCGCCGCCGGATCGAGTTCGAATCCATCGACCGTGAGCGTTGTCGTCGATCCGGCAATCTCGAGCACGGTGCCGTCGACGACCACTGCGGCTTGGAACACGCCGTCGTCGGTCAGTCCTCCGTGAAACGTGTAGACCTCACCGGCGTTGATACTCAGCGTGTCGACCGGAAGGCCGTCGGAACCGAAGAACGCCGTGTCGGCAGTGAGACCGATGTGAAGATCGCCACGACCTTCGGAGAGTTCGACCTGGAGGCCGCTCACCGTTCCCGCTCCGTCAGTGACGATATCGAACACCGGTCCAGTCACGTTGCGGTGGCAGCGATCGTCGAACGCTCCCGATTGTACTTCGATGAAGACGACCGGTCGAAAGTTGCAGTGGCCCGACGAACCCGCCGGATGTAGGTGGAGCGACTTCTTCGCGTCGACATCTAAACGAATGCTAGTCAGCTCGCCCGCGGCGATGCCGAACGGCTCCTTCGACTTGAGCTTCAGCTTTCCGCTGGGAACGCGCACTTCCAAGCTGTCGCACGGCCCGCCGACGGTGTAGACGTTCGACACTTCGAGGTCGATGCGGTCGTAGACCCCGGCTGGAACGAAGTCGGCGATGGTCATGAGCAAGTCTTCATCGCGGAGGTCGAGGAGGTCAACTTCCAATCCTGCCCCCGAAGTGAACAGCACGACGGAGTCGTGATCGCCGTCGCCGCGCAACGTGATTTCGTGGATCGTCACGAACACGCTGTCGTACTCGACCGGTCCGTCACGAAGGAACAGCGCCACTTGGCCCGATCCGCTGCTACCGCTGCTCGCGGCGTTACCGCTCGACGAAGAACCACCGCCGCACGACGCGAGGAAGGCCGCCAGAAGTGTCGCGGCCATCGCAACGGCGAAACGTGTTCGCGTGCTTTGGACTGGGTGCATTTTTCCCCCTCGAGGCCGGGCCTCATGAAGTCGATTCGATGGATGTGTGGATGAGCCCGCTGGTGACACTATTTCAGGCCCTGAGTGTAGCACGGTCTCGTTGAGTTCCGGAGCAACCGCCGAGAATGGCTCGACCTTCTCTCCACTCTTGGTGATGGTGCGCCGGCCGTCACCACCAGACGGTACCTGTGATACCCGTCGCGGCGCCCGTCCGCGATCCGAACGAACTCTGAAATACCCATCTGAATTACCCCGATGACTTGTACTCCCAAAGTTCGCGCATTGATCTGGCTAGCTTTAGCCATCTGGTTGGCCAACGGCTCAACCGTTCGCTCGGAAGAGATCTGGCTCCGCGACGGAGGTTGGTTCCGCGGGGACATTCTCGAGGTAACAACCGACCGAGTCGTCCTGTCGTCCGACATGGTCGTGGGCGGCCGGATGGAGCTGAAGCTCTCCGAAATCGAAGTCATCGTCAGCGACACCGGAGAGTTGCTTCGTATCGGCCAGATCCAGCTCGCTCCTATTCGAACCGCGCTGGAAGCGGCGGACTTGCGCGTACCGTTCGCGGTGCTCATGCCTCCAGCCGCCAAGCCGACGCCGAGTAAGGGCAACGTGCTCATCAGTGGTCGCGTCACCGACGGCAATACCAACACGACCGCGGTTACCGCCAGCGGGGACTACGAGTTTCGAATCGACAAGAATCGCGTCTCCACCCGGGCGGCGTTCAACTACACCGAAGACGAAGATAGGGTCAGCGCTCGAAACTCCCGGGGATCTCTCAAGGTCGACCGTTTCTACAACAAGCGTGTCTTCGGTTTCGTGAACTCGCTGTTCGAGAACGACTCGTTTGCAGACGTGCGCTTGCGTTCGACGGTCGGGTGCGGCCTCGGGTACCAATTCGTCGATCCGAAGCTCGACGACGGAGACGACGCCGCGTACGAAGAGCTCGGTGTGTCCTATGTTCACGAAGATGTGGAGGGGGCCGAGAGCGAGCGCTACACCACGTTACGCGCCTCCGGCAAGTACGAGTGGAAGCTGCTCGACGAACAAGTCGAACTGTTCCACTTTCACGAGGTGTATCAGAGCCTCGAGAAGCGTCAGGACATCAACTTGGAGGCGGAAGTGGGGGTTCGCGTGAAGGTTATTGGCAAACTGTTCACGAACTTCCAAGTGAACTTCAAGTGGGACAACACTCCTAACACCGGCAGCGAACGCGACGACATCGAGTACCTCTGGGGTCTCGGTTACTCGTTCAAGTTTTGACCCACCCGTTCGCTCCGGGCTGCCTGCCGGCCTCCGAGTTTCGGGGGTACTCCTCCGGCGGGTCGAACTCCCTGCCGAAGTAGTAGGGTAGGCTCGTCCATTGCCTGTTCCGGTAAAGCTTTTCGGTGAAACCGTTTAGGGTTCTCTTCGTGATGGGTGTGTCGGCCGGACCCTACGGCTACACTATGAACTCGGTTATCCCTCGTCCCGGTTCGACGCCCGCGCGTCGGGCATGCCGGGCTGATCAATACCATTGGAAAGGGGGGCGTGTGATACGTCTTCTTGCAATCCTGGCCGTCTGTCTCGTTCCGATTGTGGGACACGCAGACGAACAGAAGAGACCGAGCGCGAAGTCGGTGCTGAAGAAAGTCGTCAAGGCGTTCGGTAAGCAGAAGAGCTATCACGTCGACCTCGGCGTGACCGGTGGCTTTTCAGCGTCCGAGGATCACACCCTGAAGTCGCAGCAGGTGGCCCAGAGCTACAGCGCTCAGTACTACCGTGGCCTCATGGCCGTCGATACTCCGCGCGTCCTTCGCAACCGCGAAAAGGGTGCGATCCGTCAGGCCGGTAACTGGTACCAGTTGCTCGCCCATCCGGACGGCACGATGGTCCAGCGACTCTTCCACTACCCCGACCAAGTCATCAAAGACGCCCTGGTCGCCGGTTCGAAGATCAGCTGGGTCGAAGGCGAAACCAAGAAGGTCGTCAGCGGCACCGGTCACACCGGCGTGGCCAAGGACGTCACGGTTTCTCCGGACAAGATCATCATCGAGTTGCCGCGACAGGTTTCGCTCAAGAAGTACTCGACGATTCAGACGTCCGGCGCGACGTCGGATTGCTGAGGGGTTTCAGAACTGGACTCCCGTGTGGAGAAATCCGTAACCCGCAGCTTCTACGAAATCACGTTCGACAAAGAGAACTTCCGACCGACCTCGCTCAAGATGGTTGTCTTGGCCGCAGTCAAAGGCGAAAAGATCGACCCGAAGTTGGAGAAGGGTGAGCACGTCGCATTCACGTTCGACTACTCCTTCTCGAGCTACGGCGAAATCGCCAAGCTCGACGTCCCCGCGGACGCGCGCAAAATCCTGAAGTAACATCCGTCGCCAACCGTCGGCCACGTGCATGAAGCCAGGGTCGTCTCCACCGAGGAGACGGCCCTGGCTTTTTTAGGTCCATCGCGGATTTGAGGGGCGGAGTACTGGAGAGAGTGAACGTCCGGGTGGGGCGCATCGTGGCGTGGCTCGAACACCAGTGGGTTGGGGATGGTCGAGTCGATGGCTCGCCACCGACTATGAGGCACGGGAGTGGGGTTGGTCGCCGGATTGCGTCGTGGCAAACAAGCGCGGGTGTGAACGGCGGACGGGCGCATCGGGCGTAAACGTGTCTGTTCGGGGCGAGGGGCAGCGGGGATGCCCGATGCTTGCGGATGTGTGTTGGGCGATGAGAAATGTGCGCTAGCCGGCGTGATCCGTACCGGGCTGTGCGCGATTTTCATAGACAAGCGCGAGGCATCGGCTGGTTGCTTTGATGGGTGCGACACCTCGTCCGGACCCGGAAGAAGCGGGTTCGCTTTATCTGATGACCGGAAGTATCAAAAAGAAGCTCGAAACGCGTCCTTTCGTGTGTTTCAAGACAGGTGCCTAAACCAAGTCCTGGAACAAAAGGAGCGTTTCGAGTGA
>JAJFFE010000408.1 GCA_021776775.1 Planctomycetota bacterium
TCACTCGAAACGCTCCTTTTGTTCCAGGACTTGGTTTAGGCACCTGTCTTGAAACACACGAAAGGACGCGTTTCGAGCTTCTTTTTGATACTTCCGGTCATCAGATAAAGCGAACCCGCTTCTTCCGGGTCCGGACGAGGTCTACATCACCGACTGGCGATCTAGACAAATGAGTCAGCAAAGACGTTCCGCCGACGAAGACGGGGTTGGTCGAGTGGTTACAGCTCGCGCCACATCGTTTGCACGATGCCGCACCCATCAATCGCCGGAACGGTTCTCGAAGTACAGGGAGCGGTCTCCGTCGTGGACCTGGACTCGTTCGACCTCGATCCCGCCACGGGAAGCCCGATCGTCGGGTTGACCCCGGTCGCGACCTTCGACACGACTGCATACTTCTTCGACTGCGACCCGACCAGTCAGAGCCCGGTGCAGATCGATTCGACCGTCCGCATCACCGGAAAGCTATCCGTTTCACAGGGCGAGCTTCGAGCGGCGGTCGTCCACGTCGACCCCCCGCGACTGGAGGGATCTATCACCAGCGTCATCGAAGTCACCGGCGGACACGACCTAGTCTTCGAGCCGACGGGCAGCTCGCTCCCGACCGACCTGTTCGTATCCACCGTGGTCTCGTTCGGTGTGGACGCCGGTGGGGAGCTCGAAGCAGGATCGGTGATCGAGCTCGTCGATTGCCAACCGCGAGCAGCAACGGTAACTCTCGATGCGGCTGGCGGTGTCGCCTCGGTTTCATTGACGAGCACGCAAATAGAGGGAGAGGTGAGCGCTATCGATTTGACATCCTCGGAGCTGATCATCGGCGGCCAGGCTGTCGCAATCACTCCCGGTGCGCTGGTAGTTTCCGTGGTTGAGGGCTCCGGAGAGACAACGCTCGACAGCGTGACGATCGGTTCCACGGTCCGTGCCCTCGGCGTACAGGGATGCCTGGCCAGCGGTATCGACTTGCACGCGACAGTCGTGTTGATCATCTCGGAGTAGTAGCCGCTCGACTCTATGGAATACATCTCGACAGTGGGGCGGAGGTAGTAGTACCGAACTGAAAATTTACGGATCCCTACGTGCGGTCATGACGAGGCCCGGCGTTTGTAGGATTGCTAGGAATGAAAAGGCCCACTCGATCGCTTTGATACAAACGGAGAGACAGGAAACCCATGCAGGCTCGAATGTTAGCGTACACTTTTTCTGTAATGTTCCTCGCCTCGGCTCTGTGGGCCGACGGCACGGAGACTCTGGGCGACGCTTCAATTCCAGTCGCCAACGGCAACCGCATTGTGGCCGCGGGGACAGGAATGCAATCCGGAACGGGAACTGTGGATCTCGACGTCCCCGCGGGGGCGCTGGTTCAAGTGATCGCGTACTGGTCCGGAGCACAACTCGGCGACGTGGCGGGGGACGGTGCGATCACTCTCGATGGAGTCGAAGTGGTTGGGACTCCGATCAGCGACCCCGCATACTTCTTCACATGCCCCGCCGGATGCGGTGATACCGCGGGAGATTTTTTCTACTCCGCTTTCCGCGCTGATATCACTGCCCTCGGTCTGGTCGATGTCGGATCGAACACACTCAGCGTCGCGGGCATGGACTTCACTGCGGAGAACAGTGGTGTTGGCCTCGTCGTGATTGTCGACGAAGGACTCGGGGACTCGATCGCTCAAATCAAGGACGGCGTTGATTTGGCGTTCGCCGGGTTCCCGGCACCGCGTGACACCACCGTCGCGCAGACCTACACCTTCGACGCTGACACCGTCGCGCGCGTCGCAGAAATGGCGATCTTCGCCGGTAGCGTCGGTTCGGACGACCGAACCAGCTCAATCCACGTCACGGTTGGCGGAACCCTGACTGCGTTCGACAACGTGTTGATGAGTAGCGACGGAACCCTTTGGGACACCGTCTCGATCAGTGTCGAGGTTCCCGCCGGCGCTACCGAGTTGACGGTCCAGGTCTTGTCCACCGTGGAGGCAACTGGCTTTCCCGCGTCCGTCTCATGGATCGGCGCCGGAATGGCGATGCTGGCCCCGGCCAATCCCGGCGAGATCGGCGACTACGTATGGTGTGACGACAACGACGACGGGGTGCAAGACGCCGGAGAGCACGGAATTCCGGGCGTCACGGTCTTCTTGACTTGCGCCGGCGATGACGGTGCATACGGAACGCCCGACGACCTCGTCCTCAGCACGACCACCGATGACGAGGGCCACTATCTCTTCGAGGGCATCCCCGCCGGATCGTGCTCCGTTTCAGTCGATCCGTTAGGAGTTCCCGGCAAAGAGATCGGCATGTGCCCCGGTACAGTCACTGTCGAGCTCGGGCCCGGCGAAAGCTACCTCGACGCGGATTTTTGCTTCGTCGATGTTCAGTCGGGCGGTGACGGTTGCACGCCTGGATATTGGAAGAATCATCTCGATTCATGGGAAGAGACTGCCTACGAGCCCGAGGACATCGTTTCGACAGTGTTCTCCGCCGCCGGAGGCTTGGAAGCGGGGAACGCGACCCTCGAAGAAGCGCTGCGGTTCGGTGGCGGCGGTGGTATCGCCGGCGCCTCGAGGATCCTGCTCCGAGCCGCGGTGGCCTCGCTTCTCAATGCGTCACATCCCGACGTCAGCTTCGGCCGAACCGCCGCGGATGTCATTGACGATGTCAACGACGCGTTGGCCAGCGGCCACCGACGGACCATGCTGACTCTCGCGACCACTCTCGACAACGAGAACAACTCGGGCTGCCCGCTCAACTGATCGCACCCGTGTGAGACAGCAGCGCCCGGGTCGAGTTCGCTCGCCCCGGGCGTTTTCTTGTCCATACGAACTTTTATCGACGATGGTCTACGAGCTCGCGAGCGTAGCGGTTGCCACTAATCTCAGGGGGCTGCCGAAAACAACTCAAACGGCTCCGCCGAAATTCGAGAAATCCTGAGTAATGATGTTGCCCTCGATGGTCGCTGACGACCCCACCAACGCGATCCCTCCGCCTCGACGCCAGCTGTCCGGATACCAACCGCTACCTTTCTTAATCGTGAAACCGGTGACGACGCCGTCGGTCCGAGATTCCTTAGCCTTCGGTCGACGTCGCCTCGCCTCGCAGTAATCGAACCGCTCTCGGAGTAGGCGCGGGTCCGCCTTGTGTACTTGCGGCTCCTTGGGAAGGGCACCACCCAAGCATTCGTTTTCAATTCCAATGGGAACTTGTACTTGTTTCGCGATCGACGGCTTCTCGACCATTGATGATTTTTCCCGCTCGATTCATCCTGGGGCAGGAGTTTGGTCAAGTTTTGAACGAAACTACTTGGACCGGGGGCGATGCAGCCATGATCAGCGACAGCCAGCCAGCGCGGTCCGAACGCATTCGGGATCTCGAAGCGATGTTAACTGTAGAACGATGTCCGAGTGATCACATCGACGTACTGAACGAAGCCGCGGCGACACTGTCCTCGTCGGATGCGACCAAGGCTCGGCAGTACGCGACGGATGCGCTTGCTCTCGCCGAGACGGAAGGACACGAATCCGGAGTGGCGAGCGCGCACTTCGCATTGGCCAGCGCGCTGTGGAATCTCGGGCTGTTCGAGGGCGCGATCCTGCACGCCAATGAAGCGCTCGAACGCTTCGAGCGGTTGGGCGACAAGTCCAACTTGGGTCGAACGCATCTCCTCCTAGGATCCGTCGCAATTCGCCGATCCGATCTCGTTCAGGCGATCGGCTCGACTGTTGAGGGTCTTGGGCTGCTGGAGGGTTGTGGGGACGACCACGGGGCTGCTCTAGCTCACAACCTGTTGAGTGTCATTTACTCTGAACGTGAGCAATACGAACAGGCGTTGGAGCATCGTCTCCATAGTGCCGAGATTCATGAACGAGAGGGCGATCGCTACCGCCTCGCTGTCGTGCGCATCAACATCGGGAACATATACTTGTGTTTGGAGGATCTCGAACGCGCCATCGACGAGTACGAAAAGGCGGTCGTCGTTCTCCAGGAGGACGAGCCGGCGGGATTTCCCATCTCGTCGGCATACCACAATCTCGGCGAGATTTGCCGACTTCGTGGCGAGCCGGATAAAGCGCGAAGCTACTTCGAGAACGCTCGATCTTTGCGACACCGCACAGGGAATGCGGCCGGAGTTGTCTTTACTACGGTCGCGCTCGGTGAGCTATGCACAGAGCAGAGCGACCTTGCCGAGGCAGAGGTGCTTCTGACCGATGCGAGGGATATGTCGGCGGATTTGGGACTGCTCAAGCACGAGCGGACTGCAACTCTTGGGCTGAGTCAACTGGCTGAGAAGCGCGGCGATCCAGCGCGCGCTTTGGAGTTGCACAAACGGGCAACTGAACTGCAGAGCAGATTGAGTGATCAGATCCAATCTCGTCAAGTCGCGGAGATGCAAACGCGATACGAGACCGAGCGGAAGGCCCGAGAGGCGGAGCTCTATCAGCTGCGATTCGTGGAACTGGAGCGGGAGGTCGTTCGAAGAGAGCAAGCAGAACGCGCATTGATCCAATCGCAGAAGCTCGAGAGCCTAGGCTTGATGGCCGGCGGTGTCTCGCACGACTTCAATAACATGTTGCTGTGTATCTTTGGGTACCTCGACGCCGCGCGCGATGTTCTCGACGCAGATCACGAGGCGCAGAGCTTTCTCGATCTTGCAGATCAAGCGGGTCGCCGCGCGGCCGACCTCGCTCGACAAATGCTCGCGTATGCCGGTCGAAGTCGATACGTGATGGAGCCCCGCGATATCAGTGCGACGATTGAAGAGTGTCGGCAGCTTCTTGCGGGTACTGCAGGTAACGTCGATCTCGACCTGGCTCTTGCCGGTGCACTCCCGAGGATCGAGGCCGACTCAGCTCAGATCCAGCACCTCGTCACCAACCTAGTTCTGAACGCCGTTGAATGCGGTGCGACTACCGTTCGCGTTGCGACGGGACAGTGCGAACTCGGGGAAGACGAATTTCGGTTTCGGGAATACACCGGCGACGTTCTGAAACGAGGTTCATACGTCCGCCTGACGGTTACAGACAACGGACCGGGCATCGAGGCCGATGTTGTGAGTCGGATCTTCGATCCATTCTATTCGACCAAACCCGATCGTCGAGGGCTCGGTCTGGCGGCGGTCCTGGGGATTACTCGTAGTCACAAAGGGGGAGTCAGCGTCGGCTGCGATGGAGACACCCAGTTCGAGATCGTTTTCCCAGTGCTCGCGGACGATTCGTCGTTGATCACCTCTGCGCCGACGAAGTCGGAATCGGACGCCGGGGCGAGTATCGAGACCGAGGCCACGATCTTGATCATCGATGACGAACCGGAGATTCGAACACTTGTCACAATGATTCTTGAGCGAGCTAACTTTGTAGTCTTGGCCGCGGGAGAACGAAAGTCTGGGATCGATTTATACCGCGACCATGTGGACGACGTTTCGGTGGTTCTTCTCGATTTGACCATGCCAGGCATGAGCGCGATCCAGACTTATCGGGCTCTTTGCGCCATCGAACCGGAGGTCCGAGTTATCTTGACATCGGGACACGACCGAGAGCAGTCGTTGGCTGAATTCCCGAGCGACTTTCCGTTTATCGCCAAACCATACCGTGCCAACGAGCTTCGAGACTTCATCCGACAGGTCCTCTCTGAACCCAGTTGACTCCGCAGTCTTCGTCTTCCATTTATGTCTCGTGTGACGATTGAGCCTGTTGGGGACGGGCGCAATGTGCCTGCCGATACGACGAGGTACGTCACGGTGAAAGCCGGGTTAGCCCAGCAGAGCGGACGCCGGGTTTTTCTGCGCGCCTGCAGTTCGACGACGGCATGCTCCGATTCTTTGCAGGACTCTCAGAAGCAGAGATCGCAACCCTGCTCGATCTCACCGAGCGCACCTTGCGACGAGAATGGCGTTTCGCTCGAGTTTGGCTTCGCCACACTCTCGACAAGGTGACGTGAACTCCCCGAGTCGACGCCCATTTCTAACGTTGCTCGAATTCCGGATCCTTTCATAGCTACCAACCAGACCCCGGCATGCCTCTTTGTCCGTCCTTTCCCAGTTGTGATTGATCCGCCGTGAGACTCCCCACGGTCGGAATTGTCGAGAACTGGGCGAACTGAAGTGCGATTGCTCACGGCAGGGCGTTTGTCCACCCATACGGGTTGCCTCTCAGCGGGCAGACTCAGCTGATGGTTCTTGCCTGAAACGAGAGATGTCGCGATGCGCAAAGAGAACATATGCAAAGCCGGAGTCTTCTGCGCAGCAATGCTAATCGGCATCTGGATCCCGCTTTTGGCCCAGGAGCCCGCCCGATCCGGACCCGCCCAATTGGCCCTCGATCACGTCGCAGCGGAACGAATGGCCGACCCGCTTCTCTTAGAGCTCGCGGGGTTCGGGCGCCGACAACTCACTGTCACGGGTAAAGTGATCTATCGAGGGAACGTCCTCGATCACAGTGACGGATCCGTCACTCCGGTCTCGGTCGATCCCGCGGGTCGGGTCGTGAACTGGGTCGAGCTGATCGCCGCCGAAAAACGCGCGCGTGCTGATAAGTTCGGCTCGCTGACGCCCGACCTCGCCCGACACCTCGATCAAACTCCGATCAACCAGACCGTCGATGTCGGAGTTTGGCTACGCGTGCCCGGGGGGATCGTCCCGTTCGAGCGACCGGCGAAGGGATCCCAACCCCGAGCGAGAACTCGCGAGGACAAGACCGCACGCCAAGCAGAGAATCGAGCATTGCGTCGCGCGGCAAGCGACCACTTGGCATCGCAAGTGAGACCGATCAACACAGCGTTCGAACTACACATCACGGAGGGGCTCGGCGGCGAGGTGCTCTACTCGAGCCCGGTCGCTCCGTTGGTGTACGTCCGCTTGAGTATCGCAGCCGTTCGCACTCTCTCGGAACGCGACGATGTCGACACGGTGTACGCCCCGCATTTCAACCAAGACCTCATGAGTAGCGCCAAGACATCGCAGAAAGGGCACCTCGGGGATCAGTGGGGATTCTCAGGAACCGGAGTTGACGTGGCGATCGTCGAAGACAGCCGCATCGAGTTCTCTAACCCGTACTTGAATGTCGGGCCGACTCGCATTCCGCTGAGTCCGAATGTCGACATTCACGCGACCGCTACGGCAGGAATCGTGGCCAGCCAACATGCCGTCGAGCAAGGGATCTCGGTCGGCGCGAACCTGTACAGTGCGAATGGAACTTCTTACGACTCCGCAAGCATGGCAATAGCTATGGACTGGGCGGCAGCCACGCAAAACGTCGATATCATGAACAACTCGTGGGGCAGCGTCGCAGGAACCGATAGGAAGTCTCGACTCAAGGAGT
>JAJFFE010000409.1 GCA_021776775.1 Planctomycetota bacterium
GGCAGGATCAAGCCGACGGGCTGGTCCTCGAAGGCGAAGTCGACTTGCGGCGGACCGGCCGGTGCTCCCGTGGTGCCGGTGGCGCCGTCGATCACACTGCACTCGATCACGAACATTTCGGTCCGTACGTCGAGCGGGTAGGAGAGCGGGCCGCCCGCGGCGTCCGTTCCGAAGTCGACCGCCACCGCGACGGCGTTGCCCACGATGGTGACCTCGAACGGGACGACTCCGGCGAGTTCGATCAACCCCGGCGCGAGTTGCACGTTGTCGATGGCGATGACGCTCGCGTCGAAGCCGAACACCATGTCGAATCCGCTGACCTGGGGTAGAGGGAGCGTCACGCTCGGCATCGGATCGATGGTGGCGACCATCGCCCAGCCGAGGGTCGGCGGCAGTTCCGGGGCGAGCAACCCGAACGCGAAGCCGACCGGCTCACACTCATCGGGAATTCCGTTGTCGTTGTCGTCGTCGGAACTGCCCCCGGCGATGTCGAACGCGTCCGGGTTCCCGTCGAAGTTGCAGTCGGCGAATTCGGGAAGGTTCACGCCGCCGCGCCCGTACGTGTTGTCGAAGCCGACCGCGCCCCAATCCTTGGCGCTGGCGTAGTCGTACATGAGATCGCGAACTTGGCTCGCTGCGCCGGCGGGGTTCACCGACCACAAACACGCCGTGAGTCCCGCAGCGTGCGGGCACGCACAGCTAGTTCCCGTGAACGAGTTCGCAAACGATACCGACGTGCTGGTCGGGGCACAGATGTCGGGCGTGGTCTGGCCGCCGTTGGTCGGGCCTCGACTCGAATAGACGGCGGTCACGCAACAGGAATACTTGCCGGAGCCGTACACGTTCTGCTCGACCGCGCCCACGCTGATGACGTTCGGGTGCGAGGCGTCACTCGGCGACAGCACGGAGCTACCGGGGACGAGGTGCTCGTCCATCACGGTCGTGCGACCGCCGAATAGCTCGAGCGTCGTGCCGGTGCCCGACTTCTTCTCGACGACGAGTTGCACGGTGAGCGGAAAGACCGACTCGTTGGTCCAACTGAGCGACTCGTACGCCTCTCCCGTTTGCGCCGACCAGTCGTGCAGCGCGGTGGCGTCCGAGTTGTAGAGGAAGAGGTCGTAGTCGTGGGTCCCGCCCGATCGGTCCCAGATCAAGTTGAACGAGATGACGCCCTGCGGCTGGACCGTGCACTGCAGGACCTCGTCCACGCCGCCGTCCCAGGAGAGGAAGCCGTCCGCGTCGGGGTCGACGAACTCGCCTTGCCAGTGCTCATCCGCGGAGTTGCCGGCGGAGTTGAAGACCAAGATCCCGTCGCTCGCGGCGGCGTTTGCCGCCACGGAGATCGCCGAGACTCCGTCCTCCCAGCTCGGGAAGTAGCCGAGCGACATCGAGATGATGTCGACGCCCATCGCGGCGGCCATGTCGATGGCTTGCGCCGCTTGGGTCTGGCTGGACACTTTCATGAGAACGTAGCTCGCTCCGGAGGCGTGGTCGTAGATCGTCTCGACCACGAATCGTCCGTGACTGCCGCTGGCCCCGGACTCGAAGCTACTCGACGTGAGGTTCACCTCGGTGTAGCCCACCGGCGCGTCGCCGAAGAACACCGAGTTGTTGAGGCCGCTGAAACCGACGTCGATGACAGCGATCTCGATTCCACTGCCGTCGAATCCGAGGTCACGGTAGGCATCGTCGTTCATGATCGCCGGCCCTTGCCCTTCGAAGGCGGGGCTCACTTGTCCGAAGCCGAGCGGCACAATGTGGTACGTCGGCGGTAGTGATCGCGAGAGCGCTTCGAGATCTGCGATCGGCACCGTCGCTTCGACGCGCGCTCCCCACTCTCGAACGACGGTACCGCCGTGGGCGGCGACGGCGGCCGAGACGAGTTCGTTGGCGGGCTGTCGTCCGACGATTTCGACACGGGCTCGCTCGCCATCGGCGAGATCCGCGCTCGCCAGTTCGACACCGAGGCGAGCGAGGTTCTGGCGCGCCTGTTCGATACCGCCGCGGGCGGGGTCGCGGGCAATCCGAGACAGCTCCACCAAGACGGGCAACGCCTGGACGGCGGCCTCTTGGCGAGCGGGCCTCGGCGGGTCGGACACGTTTGTGAGGTTCTGGGGCAGCGGTTCCATGATCTGCGCCGCCGCGGTGAACGGAAGAAGGAAGGTGAGACACACACTCAAGAGGGTGCGGGTGGTTAGGCTCGACATGGGTCAGACTCTCTCGTGAAATGGGGGGGCTGAAAACCGACCCTGCACGCCAGCGGCGGCCAGCGACTTCCGTGCGCCGCCGATCGGGTCGGTTACCCTCCGAGACGAGATCGAGCCTTGGAGTTCAAAGTCGGATTCCAAGAATTTTCGGTGAGCGGGCCGGGCCGGTCGAATCCCGACGCCCGGTCGGTCGCGCGGTCCGGTAACATTCGCAACGCACAAGGCAGTGAACGCGCAAGACAGTGACGAGGCAGGACATGTCGCAGGATCCCGACCAGAATCCGGACGTTTGGACCCCGCTCGTCTACGAGGAGCTGCGCCGGCTCGCCGAGCGTAGTTTTCGCCAACAGCCGGTTGGGCATACGCTTCAACCGACCGCGCTCGTCCACGAGGCGTATCTCAAACTCGCGGCCCGCGACGATGCCCCCTGGGACGACCGCACTCATTTTCTCGCCCATGCGGCCACCGCCATGCGTCACATTCTCGTCGACCACGCTCGCGCCCGTGCGACAGAGAAGCGGGGCGGCGATCGCCGTCGAATCTCGCTCGACCAAGAGCTCGCCGCAGACCGAGAGCGCGAGGTCGATGTCCTCGCGCTCAATGAAGCGCTCGAGTCTCTGGCCGCCTTCGATGAACGTAAGGCGCGCGTCATCGAACTGCGCTTCTTCGCGGGATTGAGTATCGACGAGACGGCCACGGCGCTCGGTGTTTCGGCGGTGACGGTGAGCACCGATTGGCGCTTCGCGCGCGCTTGGATCGGTCGCGCCCTCTCTTCGGAAGGCGCGCCGACGGAGGAGCCGACTTGAGTCAGGAACGCTTCGAGCGATTGGCCGAACTCTTCGCCGAGACGTGCGCGCTTCCGCGTCGCGAGCGCGCCGCGTTCCTCGACGCGCAGTGCGGAAACGACGCCGCGCTGCGGAGTGAACTCGAGGCGCTACTGGTCGAAGACGAGCGGATGGTGGAGTCGAGTGTCATCTATGAAATCGAGCAGGGGATCGCAGACGAAGCGGTCTCGGCGCTGGCTGTACGGTCCGTCGCTCCCGAGACGATCGGACCGTATCGCATCCTCGGTCGACTGGGCGAAGGTGGAATGGGGGTCGTCTACCGTGCAGAGCAGTTGAATCCCCGTCGCACGATCGCTCTGAAGGTGATCCACTCCGGCTTGTTGTCTCCCGCGGCTCTTCGCAGGTTCGAATTCGAAACGGAGGTCTTAGGCCGACTGCACCACCCCGGAATCGCGCAAATTCACGAAGCGGGGGTGTCGACGCGAGCCGACGGTTCGGCCGAGCTTCCGTACTTCGCGATGGAACTCATCGAAGGACGGCCGCTCATCGAGCACGCGGACGCCGAGCAACTCGACGTGTCCGAACGGCTCGAACTGCTCGGCCGCGTCTGCGACGCGATCCACCATGCGCACCAAAAGGGTGTGATCCACCGCGATCTCAAGCCGAGCAACATCCTGGTGACCGCGGGCGGCAGTCGACCGGGAGAACCGAAGGTGCTCGACTTCGGAGTGGCGCGGGCGACCGAATCGGACGAGAAGGATCCGCGGACGCGCACTAGCGCCGGGCAATTGATCGGAACCCTGCCCTACATGAGTCCCGAGCAAGTCTCCGGTGATCCGGACGCGCTCGACATCCGCTGCGACGTCTACGCACTCGGAGTGGTCCTATACGAACTTCTCTGCGGCGAGTTACCGATCGATCCCAAGGACACCCCGGTCCCGGAAGCTGCGCGCCGTATTGTCGAGGAAGAACCGATGCGTCTCGGACGGCGCAGTACTCGGTTTCGCGGCGACATCGAAACGATCGTGGCGAAGGCGCTCGAAAAAACGCCCGACCGACGGTACGCCTCGGCGGCTGAGTTCGGCGCGGATCTTCGTCGTTACGTCCGCAACGAGCCGATCTCCGCTCGTCCGGCGAGTCGAAGCTATCAGCTGCGGAAGTTCGTCCGGCGCAATCGCGCCTTCGTCGCGGCCACGGTAGTGGTGATCCTGTCGCTCGTCGTCGGTCTCGTCGCGGAGGGAATCCAGCGGCGCAAGGCGGAGCGAGCGCTCGCGGGTTCCGACCGAGTGACCCGCTTCCTGACGGATCTCTTCTCGTCGGCTAGCCCGAGCGGATCGGGGCGCAATGTCACCGTGCGCGAGAAGCTCGCCGGCGTCGATGAGAAACTGCGTGAGTTCGCGGATCAGCCCGAGATCGAGAGTCGAATTCGTCTGGCGATCGGCGAGACCTTCATCGCGCTCGGCGAACTCCAACTCGCGCGAGAGCAGCTAGAGCGGTCGATCGCGCTCAGCGTCGAGGTCCATGGTGATCAAGCTCCAATCGCCTTGCACTCGCGCTCTCACCTCGCCTCGGTCTTGAACGATCAAGGGGAACACGAGGCGAGTCGGCAACTCGCGGACGAGACCTATACCGGACTCCGCACGCAGTTTGGTGAAACCGACGTTCGAACGTTGCGCGCCCGGTCCATCCGCGCCATGGCGCTGCAAAAACTCGGGCGCCCGGATACCGAGCGTGAACTCGAGACGGTTCTCGAACTCTGCCGTGAACACGTCGGCCCGGGAGCTTCCGTCACCCTGATCGCGATGAACAATCTGGCGGTGTTCCTGCGCGAGACGGGGAGGTTCGATGAAGCGGAACCGATCCTCCGCGAAATCCTCGACCGCAGGATTGCGACGCGCGGTGATCGACACCCCGACACCATCAATTCGCAGAACAACGTCGGGTTCCTTCTCGTCGGCCGGCAACGTTACGCCGAAGCGCTGCCGTACCTCGAGACCGCCTACCGACTGGGATGTGAAGTGCTCGGGGAGACCCATCCGCACACTCGGCTCTACGGCAACAACCTCGGCGTCGTCTACTCAGGGCTCGAGCGGTTCGCCGAAGCGCGCCCCTTCCTCGAAGCGTCGGTCGAGCAGAGCCGCCAAGACTTCGGCCCGGAACACCGCATGACGCTGATCTCGCGCGGGAACCTCGCCGCCCTGTTGAGAAAGGTGGGCGAGGTCGATGAAGCGATCGCCCGCTTCCCCGCCATCATCGCCGGCCTCGAGCGAGCGCTCCCCGAGAATCATCCCGCGCTAGCCATATTCGAGAACCTGTTCGGACTCTGCTATCGCGATGGCCGACGTTTCACGGAGGCGGAGCCGCTGCTCCTGAGCACGTTCGAGACGTTCATGGATGTGTTCGGCCCCAACCACCCGCGAACCCGAGACGCCAAGAAGGCGCTGGCGCAACTCTACGACGATTGGGGGAAGCCCGATCTCGCCGACCCCTGGCGGGAGCCGGGGCTGCCGTAACACCCGGCGTAGGGGTCGCGTGATCCACCCTGCAAGCCGGGCCGAACCGTCTGCGGACTCTCGATCGGCGGTCCCCGAACACAGGAGCTTCTCGGGGCGAGATTCGTCTGTAAGACGATGATTGCGAATGCCTCCTCGTCGACATCTACAATCCAACGAAAAGAGGCGGGATGAGAATCGCAATACTGTCGGCCGTCATCGTACTGGGGTCATGGGCGCCGGTCGTCGGCCAGGATCCAGAGGTCTATCTGGACGTGCGGAGCTGGACCGGAGAGATCGGCAACGAAATCGAGGTCCCGATTCTCCTTACGAACGACCTCGGCGATCTACAGGGCTGGAGCTTCGGGGTTGCGCACGATCCAGCCGTACTCGATCTGCTCTCGGTAGAGACGGGCATGACCACAGCCACGGCCGGACCGTCTGGCGGTCCTCCGACGTTCTACTCGGTTACGATGTTGTCTGACGGCTTCGTTGTCGGCGCGCTCCTCTCCAGTCACGGGGTACCGATCTACCTTCCGGTCGGCGTCGACTACGAACTAGAAGTGCCGCACTACGAAATCATCACGGATCCCACGGGATCGGAGGTCTGTCCGAGCAGCGCCCTCGGTTCGCCTCCGGTCGCCACGGTCGCCACCCATCAGGGCGCTGCGTATACGTTCGTGACGTCGTGCGGTGCGTTCGAGTCGGGAATGTACACGCGCGGTGACTGCAACGCAGACCTCACGATTGATCTCGCCGACGCGATCTACGTCGAGCTCTACCTATTCCTCTCCGGAGAGGTACCCGGCTGTCTGCAGGCGTGTGATACAAACGACGATGGCCAGCTCGACATCGCCGACTCGATTTATCTGCTGAACTATCTGTTCGTAGGAGGATCCACCCCGCCGGCGCCGTTCGTTGCGTGTGGACTGGACCAGACGCCGGACTCACTGACCTGTGACATGAGTGTCTGCCCGTGAAAGTCAGGGGCAAGTGCCGTAGCTGTCGCACGTGAGGACGTCGTCGGTCGGGTCGCTTCCGCAAGCGGGCTGCGGGCTGGGAACCGGGGGCGCGCCCGGGATGAAAAGCGAGGCGAGTAGATAGACGGCGTCGGAGACGTCGAACTCGCCGTCATCGTTGGCGTCGCCGGCATCGTTGCATGTCAGTGGGTCGGCTCCCGGGACGAACAACGCGCTCAGCGTATGAATGGCATCTCCAAGGTCGAACAATCCGTCATCGTTGGAGTCGCCGCGTCGAAAGCCCATCGGTTGACGTTCGAAGATGTCGACTACAGCCGAGCCTCCGGTTGCGGTAAGGCCACCCGCGAACAGTGCTTTTCCGTCAACGCTTGTCGAGACCAATCCCCAGCGAGCCTCTGAGACAGTGTCGGTACTCCACGTATCGGTGCTGCTGTCGTAGATGTCCACGACGGCGCTTCCGGCGACGTCTGTGGTTCCTCCAGCGAAAATCGCTTCGCTGCCCACGGTCGTGGCGGTGAAGTATCCGCGGGGCTCAGAGAGCGTGCTCGTTGTCCAGGTGTCGGTGGCGGTGTCGTAGATGTCGACGACCGAGGACATCGTCGAGGTAGCGGTCGACGGACGACCGCCGGCGAAGATCGCTTTCGTTCCTACACTAGTCGCCGCCAAGTCGAAGCGCGCTTGCGACAATGACGCCGTCGACCAGAGTCCGGTCGAGTCGTCGTAGATGTCGACAACATTGGAAGTCCCGAAGCCGAGTCCACCGGCGAAGAACACCTTGCTTCCCACCGTGGTCGCGACGAGTTGTTTTCGCGGCGCAGAGAGGGTGGCGGTGCTCCAGATTCCGGTGGAGCTATCATAGATGTCGACGACATCCGAGACACTGAATGCCCCGACGACGTTGGCACCACCGGCGAAGAGCGACTTGCTACCGACGCTCGCCCCGACCAGAGCGCTTCGCGGTTCCGACAGGGACGCGGTCGACCACACGTCGGTGGCGGTGTCATAGATATCCACCTGATTCGACACGCTCGGACCGGCGGCTGACCAGAAGCCGCCGGCGAAGAGGACCTGATTCCCGGCGGTCGCTGCGGCCAAATACTGACGCGGAGACGAGAGGGTTGCGATGGTCCACGTCTCTGTCGTTGAGTCGTAGACGTCCACCGTCGAACCGCCGCCGCCAAAGAACGCTTGCGAGTCTACGGAGGCTGCTTGAAGAGCGAAGCGTGGTCCGGAGAGGGCGGACACACTCCAGGGATCCTGTGCGTGGCCCAGAGAACTCAAGGCTGCGAGAAGCACGATCGAGCTCAGCAATCGCGGCAATAGGCGCATTGTGGATTCCGTTTCTCAGTGAGGGGAGCGCTAGAGAGTCATCGACGGATGGGACGTACGATGCCGCTCTCTTCGACGTACAGTTCGGTGGTGCCGAGCACGTAGTTGGAGTCGAACACAACGTTGACGACGAATGGCAGAACCAGTTGGAGGTCGATCAACGCCAGTGGGTTGAGATTTGGCGTGATCAGTAGCGTTGCCCCGTCTGGGCCCCGGATGAGATGGCGTTGACTCGACGCTAGATTCACGCGGGTCGGGGTCGCGTGCGAGACGCCGTCCACGAACACTTCGATGCCAGGGCGGGCTGAGTTGATCTCAACCGTGTCCGTCGATCCGTGAAAGAGTGTCGCGCACGAGGTGTGCAACGGACACATGAGGAGGATCAACCAGACTGTGCGTCTCATTGCGGCACCTGGATCGATACTAGGTCGGCCCACAGTTGATCGAACACCGCGTCGAACGCTTGGCGAGTCGTGGTCAGCACTTGGGCTTTCTGTTCGAACTCGTTGAGGTAGAGCGGGAAGTGACCTTCACCGGTACCGTGATAGGACCGACTCAAAAGCTGCGTTCCGTTGTGATCGGTGAGATGCACCGTCAAGTCGAGGGACGCTTCCTTGCGGAAGGCAGAGATCGAGAACTGGTCGATCGTCAGCTTCGCGTGGCTCCCGCCTGCCGACGGAGCTGGACTTGTTCGCGCCCCAGCGAAGGCGTGGGTGAAGTAGTGTTCGGCGTATCCCTGGAGCGTATCCCCGACCGCGACGATTTCTGGGAAGACGAATCCGATCAGTCCGAACCGACTGTACGCCACGGATCCGACGTCCTTGTCGTCGATCACCACATCGATCTGGGCCGCTCGAGGTTGCGTGTCGCCGAACTCGGACCGAGTAGGTATGACCTTCATTCCGGAGCAGGCGGACGTCAAAACCGCGAACACCAACAGACCTATTCGAGGGGCGAGGCGAGAGAGATAGGGCAGCACTAGGAGTCCTGTTCGTTTCTTGTGGATCGAAGACCGACGGCCTTTGGAGTGCGACACGCTGTGGATAACCTGGCGGCCCGTCACGCGTGTCCGTTCTCCTTGGAGATACACGGCAAGCGTGGCGGGATTCGTCGCGACTATTCGCTAAGTCATGTTCAGGATTGCTGCTAGACGTGAAGCCGCGCAGGCTGCGCTTCCGGGGGAGTGTGATCGGAGCTATGCTGACGCCGGCTAGTGAGTCGTATATCGAGGCTAGGGGGGCTGCTTGGCAGAGAACGTCGAGGACGATCGGTTCAAGAGTGTCTATTCGGAGCTGCGGGATATGGCGGCGCGCCGAATGGTTGGGCAACCTCGTAACCACACCCTCTCCCCGACCGCTCTACTGCACGAGGCGTACATGCGCGTCGATTCCGGTGAGAAGTGTTGGGAGCAGGATCGCACGTACCTGTTCCGTGCGTTTGCGGGAGAGATGCGCCGAACGCTGATCGACTCCGCGAGACGAAGGGCGGCACTCAAGCGCGGGGGAGACCGGAAGAAGGAGCCGTTGTCGGGCGTGGATCTACCGGCGAGTCGGCTCTTCGACGAGGCGGAGCTCGTCGACCTCGACGAAGCTCTCGAGGCGCTCAGCGACATCGACTCGCGGGCGTGCGCGGTCTTCGAGCTTCGGTGTTTTGCCGGGCTGACCTTTCGCGAGATCGGTGAGGTGTTGAGCCTTTCCGAGACTGTTGCGAAGGAAGAGTGGAGCTACGCAGAGGCTTGGGTGAAGCGGAAGATGGATCCGAGCCGGTCGTGACGGATCGGCGCGCACACCTCAAGCGGATTCATCTTCAGGCGCGCTCGATCGGTCGTGATGAACGCGATGCGTTTCTGCAGAAGGAGTGCGGAGACGACAAGGAACTCCTCGAAGAGCTTCGTTCGTTGCTTCGCTACGGCGGTTCGGTCCCGGGCGATCCACCCGCGGCTGACGGCGACACCGAAGTTACGGCGGCACTCCTTTCTCCGACTCCCTTCGGTTTCCGGGACAACCTCGTGGTCCCGAACCACACAATCTTGCGTAAGCTCGGCGAGGGCGGAATGGGCGTCGTGCATCTCGCCGACCAGCACGAGCCGGTCCGACGCCGGGTGGCGCTCAAAGTCATCAAGGCGGGAATGGACACCGCGGAGGTTCTCGCCCGATTCGAAGCGGAACGCCAAGCGCTGGCGCTCATGAGCCATCCATACATAGCCCAGGTATTCGACGCAGGAATGACCGCAGGCGGACAGCCGTACTTCACTCTGGAGTACGTGTCGGGAGTGCCGATCACCGAGTACTGCGAGCAGCATCGGCTTGGGATCGAGCAACGTCTCCAGCTGTTCAGGCAAGTCTGTGACGGGGTTCAGCACGCCCACCAGAAGGGCATTATCCATCGAGACCTCAAGCCCTCGAACGTGCTGGTGCACACTCAAGACGACAAAGCTGTTCCGAAGATCATCGACTTTGGAATAGCGAAGGCCACGAACCAAAGGCTCGCCGATCTAACCCTGTTTACAGGTCTCGGAAGAATGATCGGCACCCCGGACTACATGTCGCCAGAGCAGGCAGGGCAAGCGTCCCACGACATCGATACCCGGTCCGATGTCTATTCGCTGGGCGTCATGCTCTACGAGTTGTTGGTCGGTGCGCGACCGTACGACTTGACTCGAGCTGGCTACGAGGAGATCCAGCGAATCATCAGAGAGCAAGAACCGAAGAGGCCGAGCGCGCGACTGTCGATGTTGATGGGATCTTCGACCGCTGCTCCCCGGGAGGGACGAACCGACACTCGGGCTTCAGCTCGGGAGTTGCGAGGGGATCTCGATTGGATCATCTTGAAGGCGCTCGAGAAATCCCGGTCGCGACGATACGGAAGTGCCAGCGCGTTCGGGGACGACATCGGACGACATCTGAACCACGAACCGGTGAGCGCGGGACCGGTGAGTCGTACCTATCGCCTAAAGAAGTTCGTCCGCAAGAACCGGGGACTGGTGACCGCAACGGCGTTGGTCGTGCTGGCCCTGTCGGCGGTTGTCTCGTGGGCCGTCGTCGAGCGTGGGCGTGCCGTGGCCGAACGTGAACGAGTTCTTCGCCTCTCGGACGTCAAGTTGGTGGCCGACTACGTCGCTGAAGCCGACGGGCTTTTCCCGGCCCACCCCGCGCGCAAGCAAGAGCTCCGCTCATGGTTGAAGAAGGCGAGCGAGCTCTATGGTCGCCTGCCCGGACATCTCGAGGTATTGGCGGAGATGCGTGGATCGAGCCTTGAGCCCTTCGGCGATCCGGTGGATCGAGCGTGGCACGTCGAAACCCTGAACCAGCTCGTGAACGACCTCACTAGTTTCGGCGATCTGACGGGCCCCATCGCGGAGGTCCGTGAAAGTTTGGAATGGGCCGAGACGGTCGAGGAACTTACGGTGGTGGGCGCGGAGGCGGCGTCTCGGTGGCGGCGGGCCATCGCATCCGTCGCTGACAAGAACGAGTGTCCGCTCTATGACGGATTGACGCTCCGTCCGCAATTGGGACTGCTTCCTCTGGATCGCAATCCACGAACCGGCCTTTGGGAGTTTTGGCATCCACGAACCGGAACTTGCCCGGAACCAGACGAAGATTGGGATCCGCAGCTTCCAGGGAGGTGCAACCGTTGGCGAATGAACGGAGAGAGCGGTCTGGTCTTCGTGTTGATTCCCGCCGGCAGCTTCTCGATGGGGGCAGAGCTACCGAAGACTGGGTTGACCTGCGCGGATGGAGAAGACGGCGCGTCCGTGACCTCAGTGAGCTTCGGCTCTCTCGCCGATCGCGCCGGAGTTCAAGTGGGAGACACGCTTCGTTCGGTCAACACCATCAAGACACCGACGGTCGTCGAACTCGACAGCATCCTGCCGACGCTGCGCACTGGCGAGGAGACAGTGTTCGTCGTCCTACGTGGCGGGGAGGCGCTGTCTCTGCCGGCCGAGGTCCAGGTGGGAGTCGGCTCTCCCAACATCGACCCCCGCATGTTTGGTGGTCGCGCCCAACCCGTTCATACGGTGTCGCTTCAGCCGTACTTCTTGTCGAAGTACGAGATGACGCAGGGGCAATGGTCTCGAAGCCCCGCGAAAGAGCTGGATCCAAGTTACTACAAGGTGGGGAACATGCACGCCGGTCGCAAAGTCACGGCGCACAACCCCGTCGAGTCCGTCACATGGGAACAGTCCGAAGTGACCATGCGAAAGCTAGGTCTGTCACTACCGACCGAGGCGCAATGGGAGTACGGGTGTCGTGGCCAGACGTCGAGCGTCTACTGGAGCGGGGACACGGTCTCGGATCTCAACGGGGTCGCCAACATTGCCGATAGTTTTGCGAAGCAGCACTCCCCGACGTGGAAGTGCGACATGGACGTTGACGACGGCTTTCAGGTTCATGCCCCCGTGGGCAGCTTCAAGGCCAACCGATATGGCCTCCACGACGTTCACGGAGGAGTGTGGGAGTTGTGCCACGATTCATACGCCAGCTATCGTTCCCTCGTGAGCGGTCCCGCTAGCCTCCGGGTCGACGACGCGAAGTTGGATCGTGTGCGCCGGGGCGGCAGCTTCTACGGTCCCGCTCTATGGGCACGATCGGCGCACCGATTCAGCTGCCGAAGCACGCAGGGCTCCGACGACTTGGGCCTTCGCCCGGCCAGGGCCGTCCAGGAGTGAAGAATGGTTGTGTTCGCGGAGGCGTGTAGCCGTCGTCGGCCGCGAGCCGCGGACTCTGTGTTGTGCATCACCCCACGGCGAGCGAAGCCAGAGGCAGATAGGGCTTTCCCCGGTCCGCTCACTGAGTTAGGGGCACGCGGCGGAAACGCAGAGCAGTCCGTCTGCCGTCGGATCGCTGCCACAGCTGACGGATCCGGGAGCGGAGGGGGGCGGACCCGAGACGAAGAGGTAGCTGAGCAGGACAATCACATCAGCAACGCCGAGAGTTCCGCCGTCGTCGACGTCCGCGGCGTCAGCACAAGCCGGCTCGCTACCTCCGGCGAATAGGTGTTGAAGTAAGTTCACAGCATCGCTGATTTCGACACTGCCATCATCAGAGACATCGCCTCGACGGAAGTCACTTGGTACCTCCGGACAACGGACGGTCGTGGAATTGAGCAGGTGCCCCGCCGCAACATCGGCGTCGATGGTATCGCCACAAATGAACGTCAGTGCATTCGAGTCCGCTTTGAGGGCGTAGTCGAAGAAGGGAACGAGGTACTTGACGGTGATCTCTATCTGGAATTCCCTGGTAACCGAACCCGCAGAGGAAACCAAGTCGCAGACGGTCGACTCGTCGGTGAACTTGCAGTGAGCCCCACCAAGGATGCTGATCCACTGCTTCATGCCGATCGCAGCCTCGTACATGGGGATCTGGTGGTCGATTTCGGGGGCGGTACTGTCGGAAGAGCCGGAAATCATCTGATACGGGTCGCTGTAACTACCAAGCGCGGTAATTGCGGATGGATTGGTTTCAGCTGCGGCTAATCCAGACACAGCATCTATGTCGGGATAAACGCTCGGAACCAACGCGCTAGCACCGCCTCCCATGGAGTGACCGAAGACGCCGGACATGGAGTCTACCTCCTGGAAAAACAGTGAAACAGTGCTCAGGTTTTCGGCCATGAGGTAGTCGATACATGCGGCCAATTCCCGTGCAAACTCTTCGTGATTGACCGTGAACCCATTCTGGACGTCCGGCGTGATGACAATGTACCCGGCGGTAGCGAGAGCGTGGAGAATATTGTCGTAGTCGAGGTGTCCGATAAAGAACCCGTGTCCAAACGCGATAACCGGCCAAGGACCTGGTGCGATCGGGGCGCCGCTGCCAGCGCCGTTCGACGGGTAGTAGATCCTCGCGTCGACAACGGGAGTAGCCAGACCGGGGTCGGTAAAGGTCACGTCCAGTTCACCCAAGTCGAAGGTGCCGGTTACGGCGGGTGTGGACTGCGCGCCTGCGGTGCTCGACCCAGTCAACAAGAACACCAGACCGGCGAGCGTCATCCAGCGACGCGGTCGTGAGAGCATGGTCACGCCTCTGCAATCTTGGGTAGGGAGTCGGGCCAGCCGGTCGCCGTCCAGCTGTCCGCCTGCTTCAAGGGCTCGAACCACCGCAGGCTCGAGTGGATGACGGCCTCGAACGGAGAGACGCCCGCGGCGGAGCGTCGCTCGATCTGCCAGAGAATGTTGTCGGCGTCCGGGAAAGAGTCACCCTCGAGGGCAACGCTGAACAAGCGGCGCAGGACGGCCCGGTCATCCATGTCGGCGGCGAGGAGTCGCAGCAACAGAGCGGGATCGATGTCTTCCGACAACCACTGCTCGCCTTGGGCGTCCTTCGCTTGGACCGAGATCTCGACACAGGCGAAGTCGGGTTTGCCGAATCGGGTCGGGAAAGCCTTCTGGAGTAGCGTGACGGCGGAAAGAATACCGTGTTGGCGGCTGAGGTCGGCGACGCCGTCCCACGGCCGATCGTCTTCCAGGTCGTGGATGAGGTTCTGTCGGACGCCGGCGCTCATGTCCTCGAACACTGTCTGCATGACGAGGTCGGCGGCGTCGTCGGCGTCGAGATCCTGCAACGCCATCAAAGCCATGTCGAGTGCATCCGACTCCGTCACGTCCTCGACTTCCAGGTGCTCGAGCAACGTAGCAAGTTGTTTCGACGGCCAGTTGCCGGGGAGTTCGTGGACTTCCGACCAACCGAGCAGTCGGAGTTCGAACGTGTGAGAGTGTCGATTCGGCATGTTGTCTTTCGATGGTTCAACAGATGGCTGGGAGCGAGTCACCTCGGGTAGCGGCGTCGACGGATGAACCGCTCCGGCCCGGAACAACTACGGTTCATGAATGGTTCGGTCGAGACCGAAGTTCGACCAGCCAATCGGAAAGTTCGTCGCGTCCCACCGGTTCTGGGGGAAGCTTGCTGGCCGACAACGCGTCGGTGAGCGCTTGCTCGAGTCGCGGCCACGCGGCTAGGTGCTCGCGATCTTCGTCGTCGGTCATCGAGACATGTTCTTTGGTTGATCGCTTCTTTTCGATGAGCGGCAGCACTTCGTCGAATCCGTACTCCGGAGCGAGTCGGTTCAAGTCGCATTCGAGTTCGCCGGTTCGCAGCAAGTGTACGCCCGTCAACGCGACTCGATAGCTGTACAGCATCGGCTTGGCTTGGCGCGGATTGCCGCATTCGTACTCGCGGCACATACCGGTGAAGAAGCCGCGGTAGTGGCCGGCGAACCGCTTCGAGAGCAGACGGCGACTGATGGAACGTAGGGTGTCGAGATCGGCTGACTCGACGATCTGAAACGGCGACTCGATGCGCTCGAGCATGTTGCCGTTGCCGCGCAAGAGCAAACCGAACGCCTTCTTCGCTTCGTGCGTCGTGAGATCGCACTCTACCCCTTCGAACGGTTGCAACCGATCGAACGTCTCGCGCGGCGTGCCGAGCCCCAGCCACTCCGCGGCGGGGGCAAGGTGGATCCCCTTGAGATCGATATCGCTGTCCGGCGACGGGAATCCGTACTGGTGGCTACCGGTGACTCCGCAGAGCAGCAGACGTCCCGGTGGTTGTTGCTCCTGGAGGAAGCGTGCGGCCAACTCCATGTTCGGCGAGGTCATGACAGAACTTCTTCCATGATCGAGACGCAGAGATCCTGGGCGGCGTCGGTATCGCACTCGGGCGGCAGAGTACACACCCGATCGGCCGCTTCGATGGCTCGGCTCAAGTCATCACACTGAGCCATTAACTCGTCGTAACTCCACCCGCCACACTTGATCGCGAGCAGTTCTTCGCGGTCCGCGCGACGGACGTTGACTTGCCCGTCGCGCAAGATCTCCAAACCCATGCGTTGGAGTCTCACGAGATGCATGGCGTGCTTGGTATCGTAACCGAACTTTGCTTCTAGCTCAGCTCGCTGTGGATTGCGACTCTTCTTCCACGCTTCGTACTGCTGGTAGTGCCGGGCGGCGCTTTTGTACGACTTCTCCCGCCGCAGTAGTTCGATGAAGTTTGCCGAGACGTCCGCGGCCTCGAACTCTCCTGCGCCCAACAGGCTTTCCGCCGCGCCGAGCTGGTCTTTCGGGACGACCGTCTGTTCCGGTAGGCCGTAGTCGCGGCGCGTCGGCTTCTTCTTCGGTGGATCGAGCAGCCAGGCGCGGTGGCTTCGCAGTCTCTTCAGTTGACCGAGTGCATACGCGCCAAAGCTGCCTCGTGCCCGTCGCGACAGAAACATCTCTCGTTGTGCGAGCAGACGCCGGCCGGCCGCCGTCACCGTCTGGTGATCCTCCGGGTCCGTCCATAACATTTCGATGACCGTCGGGTTCGCCTGCGCGGCGAGTCGGATGAACTTGCGTAGCTCGGTCCGCACGTGGTCGTCCCCGGAGACGGCCAGCTGCTCGGGAGCGTCGAGATACCCGAAGTACCACGAACGGGGGCCGACAACGACGCCGCGAAAGTCCTCGTCGGAGCCGGGCCCGTGCAATCCGTACGCACGGCTGCCCGTCCGAGTTTCGAAGATCACCTGCACCGAGTCATTCATGGCTGCCCTTCGCGGTTGAAGAATAGCAGAACTCTCGCTTTGGGGCGTCGTTCGAAGCGTGATGGCATCTTGTTCGGCGTTATTCACGCGCGCACGGTCGAGTCCAGGTCTTGATGCGCGACGACTCAGGGATTTCGCTGCGTTGTTCGTCGACTCCGCCTGACTCTAGTCTTTCAATCACGCAGCAAAGAGAACCGACCCGCCGGCGTGAACCAGTGGGTCGGGTTGATTCCCTCGGATTGGCAGACTAGCGGCTATTTGAAGCAGATCTGGATCAGAGGTCGAAACGATCGAGATTCATCACCTTGTTCCAGGCGGCCACGAAATCGTCAACGAACTTCTGCTGCGCATCGCCACTGGCGTACACCTCGGCGATCGCTCGAAGCTGCGAGTTCGAACCAAACACGAGATCGACGGCAGTGCCCGTCCACCGGACCTCGCCCGTCTTGCGATCCCGCCCCTCGAAGATGGTCTCGTTCTCCGGCGACTTCCTCCACTGCGTGCTCATGTCCAGCAGGTTGACGAAGAAGTCGTTGGTGAGCGTCTCGGGGCGCTTGGTGAAGACACCCAGCTTGGAGTGGCCGAAGTTCGCATCCAGGACGCGCATGCCGCCGACCAGCACCGTCATCTCCGGCGCGGTCAGCGTCAGCAAGTGCGCTCGGTCGACGAGCCACTCCGGAGTCGGTCGATCGTATCCCTTGCCGACGTAGTTTCGGAACCCGTCGACCTTCGGCTCGAGCACGGCGAAGGAATCCACATCGGTCATCGCCTGCACCGCGTCGGTCCGTCCGGGTTCGAAAGGAACTCGAATGTCATCGCCGGCTCTCTTCGCGGCTTCTTCGACGGCGGCACAACCGCCGAGCACGATGAGATCGGCCAGCGAGACTCTCTTGCCGCTGGTCTGCGCGCTATTGAAGTCTTGCTGGATCGCTTCGAGCGTCGGCAATACCTTCGCAAGCTCAGCCGGCTGGTTGACTTCCCAGTCCTTCTGCGGTGTGAGACGAAGGCGGGCGCCGTTCGCGCCTCCTCGTCGGTCCGTGCTTCGGAACGTGGACGCCGACGACCACGCGGTAGAGATCAGCTGCGAAACGGACAGTCCCGAGGCGAGGACCTTGCGCTTGAGGTCAGCGATGTCCCGTTCCCCAATCGGCTTGTGATCGAGGGTGGGCACCGGGTCTTGCCACAACTGTGGCTCTGGGACGAGCGAGCCGAGGCACCGTGAGTATGGCCCCATATCGCGATGCGTGAGCTTGTACCAAGCCTTGGCGAAGGCAGCTTCGAACTGCTCGGGGTTCTCCTGAAAGCGTTTCGAGATCGGGCCGTAGATCGGATCGAACCTCAGTGCGAGGTCCGTCGTCAGCATCATCGGAGCGTGACGCTTCGATGGGTCGTGGGCGTCCGGAACCGTCCCGCGAGCCGCGCCGCCTTCGGGAGTCCACTGCCACGCGCCGGCCGGACTCTTTACCAGCTCCCACTCGTAGTCGAAGAGGTTGTCGAAGAAGTCGTGTGACCACCGCGCCGGGGTAGAGGTCCAAGCGCCTTCTAGACCGCTCGTGATCGTGTCGCCGGCTTTGCCCGAACCGTAGGAACTCTTCCAGCCAAGGCCTTGCTCTTCGAGGCTGGCGCCTTCGGGTTCGGGTCCGACGTACTTGCCAGGATCGGCCACACCGTGGGTCTTGCCCAGAGTATGTCCGCCGGCGATCAGCGCGACCGTCTCTTCGTCGTTCATCGCCATGCGGGCGAATGTAATCCGAATGTCCCGGGCGGCGGCGAGCGGGTCCGGTTTGCCGTTGGGTCCTTGCGGGTTGACGTAGATCAACCCCATCTGAGATGCGGCGAGCGGGTTCTGGAGTTCCCGGTCGTTGGCGAATCGCTTATCTCCGAGCCACTCGCTCTCGGGTCCCCAGTTGATGTCTGCTTCCGGTTCCCAGACGTCTTCCCGACCGCCCGCAAACCCGAACGTCTTGAATCCCATCGACTCCAAGGCCACGTTCCCGGTAAGAATCATCAGGTCGGCCCAAGATATCTTGCGGCCGTACTTCTGCTTGACCGGCCACAGTAAGCGGCGCGCTTTGTCGAGGTTCGCGTTGTCGGGCCAGCTGTTGAGGGGGGCGAACCGGATGGTTCCCGAGGTCGCGCCGCCGCGGCCGTCGGTGACGCGGTAGGTTCCCGCGCTGTGCCAAGCCAGCCGGATCATCAAGGGGCCGTAGTGCCCGTAGTCCGCGGGCCACCACTCTTGCGACGTGGTCAGCAGAGCGTCGATCTCCATCTTCAAGGCGTCGAGGTCCAACTCCCCGAACTCCTCGGCGTAGTCGAAGCCTTCGCCCATCGGATTGCTCATGGGCGAGTGCTGATGGAGGATCTGCAGGTTCAGCTGATTTGGCCACCAGTCCTGATTCGACAAGACTGCCGTCGCCGTGTGTCGGTCTGTCTTGTCCATCGCGGGAGAGTTACTGGTGGACACCAGTTTCGCTCCGTAGCCCATCGGGCACTCGCCACTGCTCAGCGCATCCGCCGCTTGTACCATCACCGAAGGCTGGCCTCCGGTCTCCGCGACGGGACCTCGAGTCGGTGTCGCGCAACCGCTGGTCAACGCAAGGCCGGCCACGGCCAAGGTGACGAGCCATGCTGAGTTCGTTCTCCTGAAGGACCGCATCGTGTTTCTTGGAAACCGCCCGTTCATGACGGGGGTCTTGCTCGAAGTAGAAGTCTTCGACATTGGATTTCTCCTGTAGCGGGTTGTAAAGATGGAAGGTCTTGCCGGCTGGTTTCGAATCTCAGCGGCTGGGCTAGCCCGGACTATTCATCAGGCGGAGTCGTTATGCGCCCGCAAGTGCGCCAAAACTAACGAGCGCGGACAGCGGAGGACAATCGAGGGATGATCAACGGAACACAGGCTGCGATTTCCGTGAAGATCCAGGCACGACGCCGCAGTCGACCTAGTGGTCTTCAAGAAGGAGTAACGCAGAGATTCGCGGGAAGCGCAGCC
>JAJFFE010000410.1 GCA_021776775.1 Planctomycetota bacterium
GACGGCGCCCGGCGATGTCGGCCTCATGTTGAGCTTCGGCCCCGGATTCGTCGGACAAACGCTGCTACTCGAGTGGGCTTAGGAGTGGCTGGCCGCGCCGCTGGACCTCGCTACTCGTATGCCGCGTTCTATCTCGGGCTGATCGCCTTCGCCGCGTGGTACACCTTCGATCTCGAACAGAAGAACAACGAAGCTATCTTCATGACCGAGGCGGCGCGGGCGCGATACGAGTCGTTCGCCGAGCGCGTGACCGAGCCCGGCGTCCTGGTCGCGCGGACGCAGTTCTCAGACACGCTACCGGACGGATTCGCCGCGCGTCACCGCGAAGAACTGCAACGACTGCACGCTCTCCCCAACATCTCTGTGATTGGCCCGACGGAGTTGGCCCCACTCTCACGAGCCACCGACGTATCCCGTGCGCTTCCTCGTCTAGTCACCGACAACGCCTTGTCGTTCGTCGTGGTGATCGATGGCGACGATAAGCGATTTCTCGCCGCGCGTACGATTCAGTCGGTGCAAGAGAACGCCGTCTTCACCGAGGGCGACCTCTCCATGTCTGGGTTGCCCTACGTCAGTTACCTGTTGGACGAACGTTCGAAGGGGATCAAGACAACCCTCTTCCCCGCGATGTTCGCCGTCGCCTTTGCCATCTTGCTGCTCTGCGTGCGACGGTTGCGGGCGGCGGTCGAACTCTACGTGCCGGCACTCGGCAGCTTCTTCGTGACGCTCGCGTTGGTCGCGTGGTGGTACGGGACCATGAACATGGTCACGTCGATCGTTCCGGTGTTGACCTTGGTCTTGACGTTGACCCTGGGGCTTCAGCTGTGGGGGGCAGCGCGTGAACTTGGCTCCATGCGCGCCGCCTTTCGTGAGAAAGCGCGCCCGATTGCCCTGACCGTCGTGACCACGGGAATCGGATTCGGCTCGCTGCACTTCTCTGAGATCCCCGCGATCCGTCAATTCGCCGACCTGAGCTTTGTCTCGCTGTTCGTGTGCACCGGACTGGGGCTCCTGTGGATCGCCGCGGTCGCACGACCCCGCCCGACCGCGGAAGCCATGGCCACGACTAGCTCGGACGCCATGACTCGTTCGGAAGCCAGGGCCACTCGGGGCGGCGCTCTAGCGCCGGCATTGGTGTGCCTCGTCGTCTTGGTTATTGCCGTGGTGGTCGCCCCGCGGATCGATATCGATACCGACGCGTTTCGGTACTTCTCCGACGAACTACAGGAGAGCTTCCGAAGCGTGCACGACGAGGTGCTCGGCGTTCCCGTGCTAGAAATTCTAGTCGCCGACGACGCGTGGGCGAATGACCGCGGTGCGGTGCTCGCGGCCGAGGCTGAACTCGAGACGACGTTGGGTGCAGAGTACCCGTTCTTGTCGTGGCGAGTGCTCGTCGACACAGTGGGGCGAGCGACGTTCGGTCGGGCGCTCAGCAAAGATGGCGGCCTGGCGGCGACGGTGGCGTACGCCGCTCTCCCGCCGTCGCTAAGGCAGAGCTACCCGGCAGAGCGGTATCGAATCACGGTCTTCGGCCAGAGCACGACGTTCGCGCAGTACCAAACCGTGCTGGATAGAGTTGCGCGGGTGTTCGATGGACACTCGGTGCCGTATGACCCAAACGGGCTGTACTACAACCTCATGCATTCGCAGAACGCCTTGGTCGCTACCTTGATCCGCAGCTTTTCGCTGACACTGCTAGTGATTTCACTGCTGTTCTTGATCGTCCAGCGGCAGCTTCGCGTCATGCTTGCGTTTGCCGCCATCAACGTGTTGCCGATCGCCGGTGGTTTGATTTTTGTCTGGGCGTTCGGCTTCTCTCTCAATGTGGCGACGGTGATGGTGTTCAGCGTCGCCCTCGGAATCGCCGTCGACTCGACGTTGCATGTCATCCACGGTCTACAGTCGACAGCGCATGCACACTACGAGCGCGCGACCCAGCGCCCCATCTTGTTCGGAGGCGTCATGCTGATTCCGTCGTTCGCGGTGTTCGGAGTGGTCGACTTCGTGCCGATTCGCGAGTTCGGAGTGACCCTCGCCGCGACCCTGGCGTTGGCACTCGTCTTCGACCTGTGGGCGCTACCACGATTCCTCGGCTCGGGATCGGCGGACCACCCGGCGGCGAAGCAAGCGGCCAACGAACCGGAGGCGGTCGCGTGACCCGTCGGCGCGCGGTGACCATCGTGGGGGCGGGGACTGCAGGGTTGACGTGCGCATTGATCTTGGCGCGGCGTGGGATCGACGTGTTCGTGGTCGACGCTGCGGCACGCATCGAACGGTCGGTCTGTGGCGAGTACTTGTGCCCGGCCGGTGTGAGCACTCTCGAAGAACTCGATGTCATGCCCTTGGTCGAAGGTGCTCCGCCGGTCCTCGGCATGCGGCTGGTCAGCCCTGCCGGCCGCGTGGTGCGTTCCCATTTCCCGCGCGACGGTCGCCACGGCGTGGGGCTGTCCCTCGACAAGCAGGCGTTTCTCGAGCGGCTGGCGGACGCCGTCGTCGAGGCGGGAGGGCGCATTCGATTCGGTTGGCGTGTCGACTCGATCCAAAGGCTCGACGATGGCTGGCGAGTGGGGGCAGGTCGCAAGCGGACTCCGATCGAGTGTGACGTCTTGATCGGTGCCGACGGTCGACGGTCCGTCGTCGCCGACGCGGCCGGGTTGCTGGCTGAGGCAGGTGACCGTACCCGCATAGCGGTGCGCGGATTCGTGAACGCGTTCGATGATCCCGAACGGCTCGGCGAGATGCACCTGCTGCCGGGCGGTGCCTACATCGGCGTCAATCCCATTCGACGCGACGAGGTCAACCTCACACTGGTGTGCGACGCCGAGGAGTTGCGGCGCCGGGGAGGCGCAGAGGGCGCCCTGCGACAGTACGCACACGACGCGAGAGACCTCTACGAGCGGCACGATTGGTCGACGTTGCGCGCAATTCGCGGAGTCACTCCGGTGTCGTCGCGGGTCAAGCGAGCGGTTGCGGACCGAGTGGCGCTGATCGGCGATGCCAGTGGGTTCGTGGATCCGCTCACCGGCGAGGGCATCTCCATCGCTCTCTGGTCCGGGCTGGCCGCCGCCGAGAGTGTGGTGAGCGGCTTGGCACCGGGAGCCGACCTCGTCGCGTGTCTGCACCGTTACGGGGTGGAGCGACGCGCCAAGTACCGAGCCAAGGCGGCCGTCTCCCGGTCGTTTCAGTGGGTCATTCGTCGCGGTTGGGCGTGCGAATGGATCGGGCACTTTCTCGGGGCTCGGCAAGAGCGTGCCGACGCGTTCATCGGAATCATCGGCAACAACTACACACCGAGTGAGGGAGCGTTGGCGCTGGCTGGCGTCAAGCCGGCGATCCCCTGAAGCGCACCGTGCCCTTAGTTCGCTGGTCCGAGCGCCAGCATGGTCAGCTGAGCCCGGTGTTCCGATTCGTGCTGAATGAGATGGTTGATTACCGCTTCGGGGGTCGCGTCGAAGGTTCCGAATTCGGCGACGCATCGAAACGGTGCCCGAAACGTTTCCACTGACATCGGCTTGAGGATGTCGACTAGGTGATCCCGCGCGACTTGCAGGCGACGCTGGTAGTCGTCGAGTGACAAACCGGTGGGGTGATAGAGCAATCCGTTCTCGTCGAGGTCGAGCGTCGGGAAGTCCGCACTCAGTTCGTCCGGTACGACGGTACCGCGAACCCGTTGGTATCCCCAGATAAGCTCTGTTCCTGCGATGTGCTGCAGGATAGTACCGATCGTGTTTCGCCCCACCGCGGGAGCGCCGTCGAGGTCGAGGGGTGACGCTTCTTTGATCGCGGCGATGGTCCGAAAGCGTGCGTCTTCGAGCGCGGCCAACCAGCGTCCGATCGCTTCGTCGCAACCTTCGATCGGGGTGATGGTGTAGAACGGCACGTCGTTCATGAGTTCGACTTTCTGAAGAGGGCGCTGTATCCGAGCGCGGTCGAGTTCGTTCCTTGTACTTGCAAGCGCCACGAGACGATCGTCTTTATCAGTTGTATCGTCTCCCCCTGGCTATGCACTAAGTGGAGTCCCGCGGCGTTGGCTGCGCGCTCTAGTTCATCGGGTCGCACGAACATGGCCGCGTCGTGCGTGCCACGTGGAATGAAGCGGAGCCACTCGGCGAGTTCCGCCACGAGCCAGTGCGCGCGCCACGTACGATTGATGGTGTTCACGAACACCCAACCTCCGGGTTGCAGCACGCGACCAACTTCGCTCAAGACCGTGTCGATAGGAGCGACGTGTTCGACAACGTCGGCTAGGAGCACCCCTGTGAACGAAGCGTTTCGAAAAGGCAACTGTCGCGCGTCGGCGCATAGGTAGTGCGGTGTATTGCCGGTTGAGCGTGCGTGGTCGCGGGCCACTCTGAGGGACGGTAGGCTGATATCGAGACCCACAACACGATCGGCCCGGCGCGACATGGGCTCGCTGAGTAGGCCACCCCCGCAACCGATGTCCAAGATCGCCCCCGACGGCTCATCGCCGAGCCAGCGATCGAGCAAGTCCAGGCGATACGCATTGACCGTGTGCAACGATCGGAACGCCGGCGCAGTGTCGTCCCACCAGTCGGCTGCGTTGCGGTCGTAGATCGATAGGTCGTTGCGCTGGACCACTGTTGCCTTAGTCCCGTGGAAGAGGCGAATCTTCCGGCAGGTGCGAGAGTAGGACCCGAACAAACCGACGATCTGGATTGAGCTCGGCGCACCGTTCGAGATGTCTCTGCGATTCGCCGAACTTTTCTTCGAGACGCGCCGCGCGAGCCAAGTAGATGTAAGGCTCACTCCAGGTCGGGTCCAGCTTGATTGCGCGTTGCAGGTGTGTTCGTGCTAGATCGATATCGCGCATGCCGAGCGGGGCGAAGACGAACTGCTTCGCCCACGACACGTCCACCCAAGGATTGTCGGGATCGATTCGCGCGGCTTCTGTGAGCGACGATCTTGCGGACTCGATGCGCCAGAAGTCGAAACGAATGGCCATCGTGATCAAGTCTGCGCGTAGTCGGTAGTGTTCCGATTCACCCGCGCCGCCCTCAATGTAGGGTTCGAGTTCGGCGAGCGCTTGGTCGATCCACGGCCGCATCTGTTGCCACGCGGCGCCGCTAGACGAAGGCCACACTCCGTGGTCGAGATCGAACCGTGTGTTGACGACCGCCGCGAGCAGGGTGCGTGCACGGACGTAGGATTGAACGGCAGAGGTGGGAGCGGGCGTGGACGCGATCTCGGCGAGGAACTCGAGAACGCGCGCGTTCTCGCCGCACTCCTCGACCGACCGGAGTTGCGGGTACGCTTCCCGGGCAGCGGTGTCCAACGAAACGGGGATCGTCGGGATGGGAGCGACGCGCCGAGGCGCCCCTGCGCACGCACTGAGCGTGAGCAGGGAGGCCACAAGCGCGCCGATGGTCATGAGGCGCAGCAGACCAGGTCCGTGGCTCATGGACAGCTGGTGTACGACGCGCAGTCGAGCGTGTCCGCCGTCGGATCTTCCCCGCAACTGCTCGGCTCCGGAAGGAGGACGCCGCCGCCGAACAGCCAGTCGAGGGCCGTGACCGCGTCCGCGACATCCACGCCTCCGTCGTCGTTGCCGTCCGCGGCGTCATGGCAAGCGAGCGTGCCTCCGGCTCCGAACAAGAAGTCGAGCACGGCGACCGCGTCGGCGATATCGAGTTCACCGTCGTCGTTGACGTCACCGCGAGTGAACACTTCGGGGAGCACGCCGGTGCCGTCCTGAGTGAAGACGCTCAAGCCGTCGCAGTGTCCGATCAGCAGATCGAGATCGGCATCCCCGTCGACATCCAGGGGAGCGACATCCGAGGTTCCGTTGGGGGCCCATGCGACGGGCGTCGGGTAGCCGTTGGAAAGAAACGGCGCGGAGCCTTGGTTGTAGAGAAACTGCAAGCGACGCGCGCAGTCCTGCGGAAACTCTTGATCGAGATCGCAGACCAGGAAGTCGTCGAAGCCGTTGGCGTCGAGGTCGGCGACGCGGCAGATCGCGCCGAACCCTGCCGTGCCGGGTGCGGTCGTGAGCGGACCGAGAACGATATTGTCTCCCACGCCAGCGCCGCCGTTGGTTCGGTACTGATCAGTTCCGTTCTGAACAGCGAAGATGTCCAGCAGGCCGTCGTCGTCGAGGTCGCCGAGCCCGTGGTTGTACGTTGCCGAACTTGCGAACGTCTGGGGCGTACCGGTAAACATGCCGTCGCCGTTGTTCGCGAGCATGCGCAGCGTTCCGCTTCCGGTGACGCCCTCGATAATGTCGAGATCACCATCGGCGTTCATGTCGTAGAGCGTCACCGAGCGAACCGCGTTGGTGTTGGCGTTCGCGCCGAGTCGCGTCGATTCATCCGAGAATCCGAGCCAACCCGATCCGGACGAGCCGAGATTGACCAGCAAGCGATCGTTGCCGGTGCGCACGCCGAGGAACAGGTCGGGGTAATCGTCGCCGTCGCCGACGAGGTCTCCCGAAGCGCCTGACCAACCGTCGATCGTGAAGCCGGCCGGAAGCAAGGTCGACTGGTCGAGGAACCCGAGCCAGCCAGTACCGGTATTGCCCTGATTGAGCAAGAGCTGAGGCGCGGTGTTCGGTCCGTTGACGATAAGGATGTCGATCCAGCCGTCCGCGTCGAAGTCGTCGACGACGACATCTCGAGATCGCGCTGATTGAGCCAGGTCGGGTGCGAGCGCCGGGGAGTTGGTCAGCACACCGTCAAGGTTCAAGTACAGTCGGTTGGGGAGTGGGCTGCCGTTGTTCCCGTTCAAACCGACGCGCCGCGCGACGACCACGTCGTCGTCTCCATCCTGGTCGAAGTCAGCGATCCCGAAATCCTTCTCGGACGGATCGGCAGCTCCGCCGACGAGTCGCGTCGAGGTCTCGTCAGTGAAGGTGGGGTTCTGCGCGAACGCCGACGCACTGAACGCGAAGAACGCGGTCGCGAACGCGACGGTAGAGAGTACTCGCAAGGAGCGAGGGCGGCTCGTCATGGGACCTCCAGAGTAGGGATGACGGGGAGATTTCTGTTGAGTGGAAGCGTCGCTTATACCGGTCGACTCATCGGCGGGCAAGGTCACACTGTGGAGCGACCCTCGTGGCGCGGGTGCGTGTCGTTTCGTCGAGCGCGTCGTTCGCGTGTAACTCTGGTCGTGACCTGACACACCGAGTAACCGAGCTATCCTCGGTGGCAGCGACTCGCCAGGTCGCTTCCCTCGGCGGCCGGGCTCGCGCATGGTCAGCGACTCTACGAGCGGGGCGTCCCCAGTCGACGGATGAGCCCTTCGAGGCCATTGATTTTGATCTCGTGAAGAGTCGCGAGCACCACACCGAGTCGCCCGTTGGGCCAGCCCTGCTGAGCGAACCAGGTGAGGTAGGGCTCCGGCATGTTGAGATAGGGCGTGTTGGCGTACTTGCCAAACGGCATTCGCCCACGCGCGATCTCGATCAAGATCGTCGGATCAGCGCCCAGTGTTTCGGGGCGCAGTGTTTCCGAGCCGGGTGTTTCCGGCAGTGCGTCGGGGAGTCCATCCTGCGGTCGAGCATCGGGTTGCAGCGCTTGCGATGGGCGGATTTCTCGCTCAGCGGATCCGTCGTCGGTCATGGTGTCGCCTGCGTCGCCGCTTCTCGAGAAGTCTCAGGGCGCGCGCGATGTCCCTCGAGCAGTTGAACGCGCCCGTCCATAAGGTCGGCGAGTTGGCGAAACGCCGGGTGCGACTCGCGTTGCAAGATCACCAGCGTGCTGTTGGCTCCCGCCTTGACCGCCAGCGGCACGCCACCACCGTACTCGGCCCAGTGGCCGCCGAGAAAGAGGTTTTCGACCGGTGTTTCGTAGCGCGCGACCTTGTTACGGATGTTCGAGCGAGTCGTGACCTGAGCCATGATCGAGCCGTTGTGGTTGCCGGTGTAGCGCTGGTGGGTGATCGGCGTCGCAATGTCGATCACCTCGATGTGCTTGCGAAGCCCCGGAGCGAACTTCTCGACCCGGTCGATCAGGACGTCGGCGTGCTTGCGCTTGAACTCCTTGTACGCCTCGCCACGTTCCTGGTCGGGCCCTGTCTTCCAGTGATCCGCGTAATCGATGTCCGCGCCGGCGTAGATTGTCAGCGTTCCCTTACCTTCAGGGGCGAGCGTGGCGTCGCGAATCGACGGGGCGAGGATCGACAATCCGGAGGTCTCGGGTGTCGAATTGTTGTGTTCGCCGCGCTCGATACCGTCCTTGGTGAGGAACAACAGCTCCTCACCGAAGCCGAGTTCGCGAGGATCGATGTCGAGTCCGATCGAAAGCGTCACCGATGATGGATACATGTCCGAGTTGCGGATCTTGTCCTTCTTCGGCTCCGGAATCGTGCCCTTCGGTAGGAGCTTCTCGTAAAGCGTGAGTAGGTCACTTGCAGCGATGACGTACTTCGCTCGAGTTTCGCGTCCGTTTGCTAGCCGTAGCCCGACCGCTTTGCCGTCCTCGACCATGACGTGGTCGACCGGGACGCGGGTGACGACGTTCGATCCAAACTCGTGGATCTTGTCGTGAAGGAATGCGGCGAACGATTGACTGCCCCCTGCCGGCGGCGCTTGGAAGTCGCCCCAGTACGCCCAGCCGATCGGTACCAGGACCGAAAGGATTTTCTCCTCGGACGGGAAGACTGCGCGCAACGTGGGGCTGTTCGGGAAGTACTTCGCAAGTCCTCGTTCGGCGCTCATGCCGAGGAACTTCCAGAACGGTCGGCTCCAGCCAGCCATACCGATGCCGAACTTGGCTCTCTCGAAGAGACCGCGCGTCTCGGGCGCCCGCATGCGGTCCCCGAGCGTCACCATGCGGTGTCCGATCATCTTGGCGTCGGCGAAGAAGCGCTCGATTCCTTTGCGATCCGCCGGGAAGTCGCGGATGAAATCGGCTCTGAGTTCGTCCGGGTCGTCGGTCAGCAGGTAGTCGAACGAGTCGCCTTTGTAGCGGCGAATTTTAGTGAGCTGAGGAGTAGCCGGGGCGCCTTCTCCGATGAAGTCCAGGACGCGACGGACGATGCCGTTGGGACCGCACTGGTTCAGCCAGTGAATTGCGGTGTCGAATGTGAACTTGCGTCGTTTGAAGCCGGCCAAGTAGCCGCCGACCCGCACTTCTCGTTCGACGACGCACGTTCTTAGGCCGAACTTCGACAGCAGCGCTCCCGCGGTCAGTCCACCCATGCCGGCGCCGATGATCGCGACGTCGCACTCTTCGGGGAGGTCACCCTTCATTCTACGTTTTTCGATGACCGCCTCGGCTTTCGTTGGGAGAACTGCGCAGTATATCAGAGTCGGTCTGCGGCGGGGCGATCAGGACTGGTTGCGCAGCAGCTGCTTGAAGAGCACGAGTTGATCCCGCTCTTCAGCCGAGAATTTCGAATCTGCTGCTACCACACCTTCGCACGCTTTGACGAACAGTTCGCGGTGCGCGGCGGGCACTCGCGCCGGGTCGACCGCGTCAATGGGGGGTGGCGTTTCCAACCAGCCGAGAACCTCGAGTCGCTCGTCGCCATCGAGCTCGAGCATTCGAACGATGCGTTCGACGTACTGTCGCTCGTCACCGGCGACTTCGAAGTCGCTCCATGCGAACGAGCAGACGAACTGGAGGAGTTGCATGCGCTCCGCGCGGGACAGTGCTTCCATCATGGCAGTTCCATTTCGATTAACCAGGAGAGCCGATCATAGCAAATCTCGTCCGCAGTTCGAGTCTCGTGGGGTGACGGGGTGGCTCTTCCGCGCCTCGATCTGCCCGTTCGATCCGTAGCCCAAGAAAGTGCAACCCATGGGCTAGTAGCGCCAGCCCGTTTGATCGCTTCCCTTGGGTGCGGTCTTCTTCACGTGGTCCGTCATTAGGCGCATCAGCTTGGCCTGCTCTGGTCCCCAACAGTGGCCGCGCTTACGGGCGTATTCGAATGTGCCGCCGTAGTGGGGCTCCGTCGTCGATTCGAGGAATTGCTCCAGCAAGTAGCACCCGTTGTTCAGATAGTAGGAGTCCATGTCGCCCATGAAGACGTGGAGCTTACCGGCGAGTTTGGGACCGACGGTTTTCCAGTCGCGTTGCAAGATGTGCCGCAGGTCGTAGTGTTCGCGCCAATGTTTCGCTACCGCATGGTCGATGACACCGGTGCGCTTGTTCCATAGTCGCCGGGGGTACCCGTCGCTTGCGACGGGGCTGAAGGTCGCTTCCCAGATATCCCACTGGCCGCCGGACCGGTTCTTGTCTCCGGCCGCGAGTTCGAACCAGTTTTCGTCTTTCATCATGGCGGCGATGTTGCCGTCCGTGCGCCGTCGCGTCGGTCGATCGACTTTCATGAAGTCGTGCTCGAGCCAGTAGGCGTTCTTGTCCTTGTAGATGTCGACGATTTGGTGGTAGCGGAAGTCGGGGGAGTCGGGGCAGCTCGCCCAACACCCGCCGTAAAAATCGGGATAGAAAATCTGCAGGGCGAGAGCGATCCAGCCGCCCGTCGATCCCCCCGATAACTGACGTGCCCACGGTTCGCGAATGGCTCGGAATCGCTTCTCGATTTCAGGGATCAACTCTTCGTGGATGGCATCGCCATACGGACCATTGTTGGCTGAGTTGACCGCGTACGAATCGTCGTAGTACGGGCTCGGGTGCTGGATCGTCACGTACAGAAAGCGCGGAGTGTCATCGGCGAGCCACAACTTATCGAACGCTCCTCGGCGACCGAAGCCGCCGGGCGCGCGAGACGAGAAGTGGCCATGGCTATAGTTGACCGGGTAGTGCACGTCCGGGTGTTCGTCGTATCCCTTGGGCAACAGAACCGTGGCGCCGAGATAGATGTCCTGGCCCCAGAACTTACTGAGCAACTCGCTGCGAATCTTGAACCGTTTGACTTGGTTGGTGTCCGCCGGAAACGAGATCGGAGCGATCTTCTCGTCGATGACGAGGTCGATGGTCGAGTTCTTCGCAGGGTCGATCGTGATCGTGGTCACCTTCGATCGCAGGTTTCCCGGCTTTCGCTTCCACGCCTGACCCTCGCCACGATCGAGCGGCACCCAGACTACGTGCCCGTCGGAACGGTCGCACCTCGTGTACACATTGACCATCGCTTGCACGCTGTACTGACCGGGCGGAACGTCGTTGATGCTCGCGATCGGGTAGCCATGGACCGATTCGTCGATCGTAATCGGCGTGCCGGGGGCCCAGTTCGTGACGTTGAGTCCGAACAACGGTGCACCGGTTTCGCTCGTCATGTTGATCGGCGAGCGGCGGCCGCCGGCCGGTGCCAGCGCGAGCAAGAGCCGACCGGTGATCGGACCGGCACTGACCGAATCCGAGAACGTGACGCGAATTCGTACCGCGGCCGCCTGCTGCGGAGCTGGGCTCGTTTCGGGGGCAGACAGCTCAGTAGCAGGCAGATCACTAACCAGGAACGAGGCGAGAAGCAGGACGATGGAGTACATGGTGGGTCCCTCTGAATGGCTGGGGTGCGGCGAGGATATGCGGCAGTACGGTGGCGACGCAAGTCGTGATCAAACGGAAGTTCGTACCGCGCCGTCGATCCGTTGGACCGTGACGTTGTCTGATAGCACGAACCTGCTACGGTTTGCTTGCGGAGCGTCACGGTTGTCGATGTAACTCTGACCGGGGAAGTGGATTCGCGTATGAGAGCCTTCGTAGTGAGCGCAGCTATCCTCCTGTGGGCGCCCGGTGCCGGGGCGCAGACGACGATACTGGTCCCCACCGATCTGCCGACCATTCAGAACGCTATCGATGCGGCGACGGCCGGGGATACCGTCCTCGTCGAACCCGGTGTCTATGTCGAGACCCTCAACTTCATGGGCAAGGCGATCACGCTCGTGAGTCTGGCCGGAGCCGATGTCACCACTATCGATGGAGCGTCTGCGGGTACGGTCATTACGTTCGACTCAGGAGAGGGACCGGCGAGTCGCTTGGAAGGGTTCACCGTTACTGGAGGTACCGGCACGCCGTTGTTGCAGCCCGGACCCGATTCGATCGGAGGTGCGGTCTACTGCCTTGAAGCGGCGCCGTCCTTGATCAGTTGTCACTTCGTCGACAACTCGGCGGGCGAGGGAGCGCACGTCGGTGTGGTGGATGCACCGTCCTCGGTCACGATTAGTGGTTGCACGTTCGTGAATGGATTTGCGTTCGACGGTAGCGGAGGCGGTCTGCATTCGACCGGTGGCCCAGTCGAAGTGACCGACTGTCTGTTCGACGGCAATATCGGTACCGCGGGGGGCGCCGTGTACATCGACAACAACTTGACCGGGTCTCCGCTGGCCGAATCCATCGTGACGAACTGTCGGTTCGAAAACAACGTAGGGCTTCTCTTCGCCGGAGCCTTGTATGCCTCGTTGACCACTCTCTCACTTTCCGACTGCGTGTTCAGTGAGAACGAAGGCATGGTCGGGGCCGGGGCGGCGGTGATCTGTTGCGGCTCCGAGGCGGTCGTCACGCGCTGCGACTTCGTTGAGAACGAGGCTGGTAGTTTCGGCGGAGCTATACTGGCCGACCTCGCGGCGTTCGCGAATTTCGATCGCTGCCTATTTGCTGGTAACTCGACGCTCCTGTACGGCGGAGCCGTGCACACCAGTGTCAACGTGAGCGTGTTGAACTTCACTCACTGTGTGTTCTGGGATAACTCGGCCAACACGGAAGGTGCGGTTCGAGTCGAACCGACTTGCTCGTTGACCCTGCTCAATTCGATCGTTTGGGGCAACGGTTCTCAATCGGTAGACGGGGCGGGAGCGATCGACATCTCCTACTGTGATATCGAAGGCGGGTTCGCGGGGCCGGGCAACTTGTCGTCGCCTCCGCTCTTTCAGGATCCCGGTAGTGGTGATTTCACGTTGGATCCGGCGTCGCCATGTATCAACTCCGGCGATCCGGCGAGTCCGCTCGATTCTGACGGCACCGTCGCAGACATGGGGATCTTCCCAGCGATCGAAGAGTTGTTCAGTCGCGGGGACGCGAACGGCGACCAGCAGTTTGATCTCGCCGATCCCGTGTCGACGTTGCTTTCATTGTTCGTCGTTGGGACTTCGCCGCCGGGTTGTCTCGACGCAGCCGACGTCAATGACGATGGTGACCTCGATGTGAGTGATCCGGTGTATGCGCTCGCAGCTCTATTCATCTTCGCCGCTCCCCCCGTCCAACCGCCGTTTCCTGGTTGCGGGACGGACTCGACTGCTGACACTCTCTTCTGCGACGCATACGTTTGCCCGTGAGTGCGCGCGGCGGGTCGACTACAGCCCGTACGTCTTGATCTTCTGGTAGAGCGTTTTGCGTGAGATCCCTCTTGTTTCCGCGACAAAAAGGACGGCTCGCGGTTGGTGCGTGGCGATGCGTGAAATTTTGGTCAGATCGGGGCACACTGTGCGGATCGCAACGGTTGCCCGCCAACTTCCTCGTACCACTTCATCGGCTTTCGTCTCGTTCACCGGTGATCACTCGCGAATGGGCACCACGATCTTCGTGTGATTTCTTGTCGACACTGCGCGACTTTGTCGCTATTTGAGGGTGCATGTCCGGAGCAGAAACACGACTACTTCTGGAGAAGTGGCATGGCGGCGACAGAGTCGCGCTCGGCCACCTCATCGATCGTAATTTGGGCTGGATTCATGCCCGCGTCTCCAAGCGCCTCGGGGGTTTGCTGCAAGCCAAAGGCAACACCTCCGATTACGTGCAAGACGCCATGGTGCAGGTGCTGCAGTACGGCCCGAAGTTCGTCATGTCTGACGAGGCGCAGTTTCGTGCGCTCATGGCGAAGGTGATCGAGAACGTATTGCGCGGCCGATCTGATTGGTTCACCGCCGCTCGTCGCGCCGCGTCGAGAGAGCAAGCCATGGCGCGAGAGTCCGTGCTCGACATCGATCCTCGAGGTAAATCCGTTTCGCGCCCGAGCCAGGTGTACGCGCAAGACGAGGCGGTCGAACTCGCGCGCCTCGCGATTGGTCTTCTCGAGGATGACGACCGCGAGATCATCATCTTGCGTCAGTGGGATGGCCTGTCGTTCGTCGAAATCGGGGAGCGACTCGGAGTCAAGGAGGATACCGTGCGCATGCGGTTCAAACGCGCAATCCCCAAGCTCGCGGAGAAAGTCACGCTACTGCGCAACGGCGACATCGCCAAGTTGCTCGAGTAGTGTCGTAGAGGCTTCCCGTGGGTCGCTCGTTCGTCCCGAATTCATGTCGGCCGAAATCGCGACTATTGCCGCGCCGACGGTCGACCGAGGGTCGGTGGGCAGCGATCCACGTTCGAACTCAGCCGGCGTCACGGTTTGATCCTCTGCGATCGAAATCTTGCCGAATGGTCTCAGCTCGGGAGACCACGCCCGCCCCGATCGGTACAGCGCGCCGAGGCCGAGTGAAACTGTCACGGTCACAACTGTCACAAGTATCACGATTAAGATTCTCTGGATCACGATATCCCCTTCGTTCGCGGTTCACATGGAGAAGGGGCGGCGCCGGGGAAAGCGAACACGTCGATTCCGAACAACCGTGGGCCGGTAGGCAGCGCCAATGGCTCGACTGGAGTGTCGATCGTCCCACGAAGGCGTGTCTTCCTCTAGCCCGGACTATTCATCAGGCGAAGCCGCGCAGGCTGCGCTTCCCGCGAATCT
>JAJFFE010000042.1 GCA_021776775.1 Planctomycetota bacterium
GCGCGAGATCTCGAGCTTCCGGCGGCCAGCACGCCCGGCGAAACTCGAAGTATGAGCAATACGACTGCGTTTCGCCGGGCGCACTGACCTTGAAATCGCGACCTCTCGCATCAACAGCACTTTTCGGCCGCACCTCTAGCGCCCGGGCGCCACCAGGAATCGACCTTTTCGTCAGGCGACTCGCGTAGAATAGTCGCCAATGCAGCGGCTGAGAAGGTCGGACGGAAATCGTGACTCGAAAGGTGTGAGGCCGCAACATGGCGACGCGACGATTCCACTGTTCTCCCCTCCCGATTGGCGTCGCGGTATTTGCGACACTGGCACTCGTAGTGACGGGTTGCTCGGTCCCGAAGCGGTCGGGACCCCTGGTGATCGTCGGCGGCGGCGGAACTCCGCGCGAAGCGATCGAGGCCGCCGTTTCGCTTTCACACCGCGGCCCCGCGGTGGTCCTTCCGCAAGCGTCGCAACGGGCAGACGCCGGGCAGAAAACAGCCCAAATGTTCCGGGACGCCGGCTCAGAACGCGCAGATGTTCTGACCCTCACTGCAGAATCGCTGGCCGAAGACCGCGCAAAGCTCGAGCGAGCGGCGCTGATCTGGTTTCCGGGGGGTAGCCAGAACCGACTGATGGAACGGCTCCGTGCGATCGGGGTGCACGACACAATACACGCTCGCCATCGCGACGGGGCCGTCGTCGGCGGGACCAGCGCCGGCGCCGCGGTCATGTCGCCGTTGATGATCACAGGACAAGCCGAACTCGATCGAGTCGAACGTGACGGCACGACCTTGGCCACCGGTTTGGGATTGCTGCCCGGCACGATCGTCGATCAGCACTTCCACCGACGACGTCGTTTCAACCGGCTGCTATCTGCGGTCATTTCCAATCCGAGTTACGTCGGAATCGGCATCGACGAGCGAACCGCGATCGTCGTCGAAGGGAACCGCTTCGACGTCATCGGCGAAAGTAGCGTGTTGGTCATCGAAGCACCGGAGCGCGAGAGCAGCGACGCTACGATCCTCTCCGCCGAAGGGCTGAGGGTTCACTTGCTCGCGCCCGGCATGAGTGGAAGGGTTCCTACTCAGCGATGACCGAATCCTCGAAGGCTGAGCCCCCGGACGCTGATACTCCAAACACTGCCCCCCCGAAGACCGAGTTCACGATCCTGCATCGCGACGATCACTTGGTCATCATCGACAAGCCCGGCGGGATCTTGGTGCATCGCACGGCCGAGAGCCGAGACCGTGTGTTCGTGCTGCAGTTGCTCGGCCGACAGATCGACAAGTTTCTCTATCCCATTCACCGCCTCGATCGCGCGACCTCAGGCGTTCTCGCGTTTGCACTCTCATCGGAAGCGGCTCGCGAGTTCCAGGCCAGCCTGCAGTCGGCGACGGCGCGAAAAGAGTACCTGGTCTTGGTGCGTGGCTCTGCACCTCAGGAATTCACGGTCGATCGGCTGCTGACCGATCGCGACGCTCCCGGTCGACCGCGCCGCCCCTCGCGCACGGACTTCGTGAAGATCGCCGAGATCCACCGATCGTCGCTACTGCGGGCCACCATTCACACGGGACGCCGCCATCAGATCCGCCGCCACTTACAGAACGAAGCTCACCACGTCATCGGCGATACGACCTATGGCAAGGGAAGGATCAACCAAGCGCTTCGCGAAGAGTTCGGTCTCCCGCGACTGTTTCTGCACGCCTGCCGCTTGGCAATCGACCACCCGTTCACTGGGGAGCGGCTGGTCATCGAATGCCCGCTCGCCGAGGACTTGCGCAGCTTCTTGATTCGATTGGCCGGGGGAACCCCGGAGTGGCTCGTGCCGCTATGAGCTCGTGCCGCTGTAACTCGGATCGGTGACGACTACGCCGAGCGGTCGAGGACCTGCCCGGCTCGACCCGCGCGAGTCAGGGCCGACCCAGTCGCCGAGTACGCCTGAGCGACGGAGCGCGTCTTGGCGACGAGACTCGGGGCCTCACTCTGTGTTGCGCCGCGTGGAGCATTCGTCGCCGTCAAGCTGAGTGCCGCGGCCTCGGAGGCGCCGGACACCGACGAACTCTCGGTCGGTGCGGGCGGTGCCAAACCTATGGTCTCGGCGCTTGTGCCGGCCACGGTAGCCTGGTTGCGCGCTTCGTCACCGGCGACGTCGTCAGTAGACGACGCACCGTTTGCGGGGCTGCCACTGTTCGGACCGGTCGTCGACTCGCTATCGCGCTCTAGCTTGAGCTTCTCGGCCTGGGCTTCGGACATCGTTCGTTGCGCGGTCGCGGCGACGTTTCGATCCGCCGAGCTGGGATTCGCAGGAGCAACGGCGGCTTGGTGCACTTGCTGCATCTTGCGAACGGTCGCTTCGGGATCACCCTCGACCGGCGACGTGTCGATCGGGACGCTGCCGCCACTGGCGTAACGCCGCCCGTCGGGACCACTGGTGTACTCGTAGGAAATCGCGCCGGCGTAACGTCCCGCTGCCGCTTTGTGCGCTTGCTCGTGAGCGCGCACTTCGGTGTCTCTGCGCTGCAGCTTCTCGACTTCGGCTTGCTCGTCGGCGGACAACTCCTGGCCGGCGGCACTCTTCGCGGCGGCAGAGATCTCGGCGCGATCGGTGCGCGACACCGCGGTCGATCCGAGCGCCGGCAGCGGCTCGGCGGCGGGTGCCGATTCGGACTGCGGCTGAGCCCGCTGGATCCCTCGAAGTTGTGCGAGCTGGGGCACGGAAGCGAAGCCGTGCTGCAAGACGCTGTTCAGATTCACGTCGAAGGCCTCCTTCCAAATCTACCATCCGGCGACGGGATGCGCGGCGCACACACCCACTATCATCGGCTGGGGATCACACGATCTTGAGTCCGGGATTATCGGAGGGAGTTGTTATCGGAAGCAGCGTCGTCGAACAGCCAGCGAGCGCGTGGTTTGCGAATGCAACCCGACGTCGAGGGGGCGTTAGGCAAACGGGATTTGACGAGCCGCATCCGAAGTGAGGACTCTGGGATCGCCCCTTATGGGAGGAGGCCTCGCCGGGCGACTGGGCACTCGACTGGGCATTCGACTGAGTACTCAACTAGGCAAGCGCGGCGCGCAACTCCTCGGTGAGCTGGGCGATCAACGCTTCGTCTTTCAGGTCGATCACCGGCTCGGTGTCGTACTGCTCGTAGAACAGACTCGCTTCTACGTCATCCGGCACTTCGAGAGCCTTGCGCATCCCTCGGTGGTCCGGCACGAACCCGCGTCCGGCCATCCGTTCGATGCACTTGCCGATCGTTCCTTGCAAACCACAAACGAAGATAGCCGCGTCGGACGGTCGCAAGCCGCCTGGCTCGAGACCGAGGCGGCCTTCCGTATCCGCGATCTGCGCGCTCGAGAACAGATCTTCGACGCGACCGTGGGCGCCGGTCCAACTCGGCCGTTCCTTGGGTCGAGAAATGGTCGGCACGTAGCGCAGGCCGTTATTGGCAACCAATCCTTCGAGCTCTTCGCGGTATCCGACATCCTCCGAGTAACTCGCGCCGTGCAGAATAGCAAAGCGTTCGAGCGACGCGCCCGGGTGGTCGTTCAAGTAGCTCCGCACAATCGACACGAACGGAGCGAGACCGGTTCCCGCCGCCACGAACACTTTGATACGCGGGTCGTCATCCCCCACCAAGTGATGCACCGTGAACTTGCCCTTAGGCACCGGACGCACAAAAGCGCGATCGCCTTCCTGCAGCTTCCACAGTAGATGAGTCAGCGGGTTCTTCGAGGTTGGGCTCGCGACCCAACGAATGTAGAACTCGATGTCCTCACGGTTCTGGGAAGCGGAGGCGATCGACATCGGCCGCTGGGACGCACCGAGCGCCGGGTCGTCGTTGTTGAGTCCGAGCACACAGTATTGGCCGGGAACGAACCACGGCGCGTCAGGAAGGTCACCGTCCGGATCGAACTGGAATATGGTCAACGCTTCGGTGAGATCGATTCGTTTTCGAAGAGTCGCGTTGTATTCGACCGCTTTAGCCATTGCAGCACCTTCCGATCTTGCCGTTGATACGGGTATCGAAGTTCTGTAGAGATTCTGCACCAACCAGGCCATCGGCGTCAAAAGCCACATCAAAAACTACGGCAACAAAACCTCGATCGGCTCCACAAACAACTCGCGAGCACCATGACCGGTGTCATCCGATCTCCTTGACGAACGCTAGCCCATCGCAACGGGAGGCGTTGCGGGATCTCGCACCGGAGCCTCTCCCCAACGAGCGCCACCGCACACCGACAAGTAGTACACCGCCGTGAAGAGCCGGAATGCCCAGCGGGGCCGAGGGTCGTTCAGCAGAGAGATTTCTCTTGGAACGACTCGCCGATCTTGCGCCCGAGCTTCGTACGGATTGGCTCGTCGACCTGCTCCCTGACGCCACGCTCGCCACAAGAGCTTGCGAACGTTCTCGCGAAAGTCGTGTATGACAGCGTGATCATCGAGAAGGATCAAGGTGTGGTCTCGGCACACCAAGCGGTGGTTGAACTCGGTTTCGGTACCGCCATAGGCGAGTGCTCCGTCGAGGACGAGATCTTCACCACCCATAGCTCGCTTGTACGACGCGTTTCCGCCGAGAAGAACCAGCTGTCGCTGCTCCGCGGTTTGATTACGACGAAGCCAGAGTTCAGTGTAGGCGTTGTACGCTCGCGCCGACCAAGCGGCATCATCCAACGAGAGATAGGGCCCCCCGATACCGAGCACGTCGGGATGCCGTTCGTGCAGCTCGACGACGCGGTTCAAATGATCGGAGTCGGGCAAGTGACAATCGTCGTCGAGGAAGTAGACGACGTCACCGCGCGCTTCGGCCAGACCGATATTGCGGGCGGCGTTTGCGCTGCGTTCTTCGCACCCGAGGTACCGAACACGAGGGTCATCGATCGACTCGACCCACCGTTCATGCGCTTCGGACGGAGGATTCACGACCAGCAAGAACTCGGCTCGGTCGTGGTTCTGAAGAGTGCACGATTCGACGCAAGCGCGAATACGCTCGACGTCACGTCCGGTCGGTACGACGACCGAGATATCGATCATCGGGTTTCCCCAGAGATCCCCAGTTCGCGACGCAGCCCGTCGAACTGTTCCTGGAGGTGATCGCAATCCGGAGCGGCGATGGTCGCTGCCTCCAAGTGAAGATACGCTTCTTCCAAATATCCGCTCGAGCCAAACAAGTTGGCCAGTTCGACATACGCTTCGATGCGAGCGGGATCGAGCTCTAGGGACTTGTCGAAGCAACGGCGCGCCCGCTCGAAGTCCTTGCGACCCCGAAAGACGACCCCCAGTTTGCACCACGCCGCCGCGCTCTTCGGAAACGCACTGAGCACGGCGCGGAATTTCTGCTCGGCCGTCGTCAAGTCTTCCGCCCCGAGCGCCGCCACACCTTCTTCGAAAACACTGCGTGGCTGAGCACTGTTGGCGAACCGGTACAGATACACACTGCGATCCCGAAGCTGAAACCTCTCGATCAGATCGATCGGAGTTCCGTCTCGCTCGAAGATTCCTCGAAAGCGCTCGGTCGGCCGATGGTACGTGGCCATGTGCGATGCCCCCAACTCCTCGACCCGTCGCTGAAGCTCACCGTGACCGAAACGTAGCGAGTTCATCTGCCGCGCGTCGTGACCCGTTTCTAGGGTGATCACGTGGGCGTACGGGCCAGCGACGCGAGCCGACGGCAGAATAATGGACGGCAGCATCTCCGTGGTTCGACTGAAGGAACTCTCCTCGGACGCGAGCGCCCGATCGACCTGGGATGCGAATGGGAGAGTGGCGACAGTAACGACGGTCGCCACGATCAGAGTCGACATGACCAACCCCACCGGCGACGGAACCGCTTGCTTCACCCACCGCGTCAGGGTGATCACCGGAATCCCGATGACGAAGAGACAACCGATGATCGCGACGCCAAACACCCCCGGGAGAGCCGCGGCCGACGCCGCCCGCGCCATCATCAACGTCAGATACGCGCCGATGCAGAGAAAGGCGGCGATCTCACCCCAGCGAGCCACTCGAGAATCACTCAATCGACAAAGCGCGCGACACCGCAACGATACCGACGAGACGTGCGCCAAGATCATCGCGATCGGAGTCGCCGCTGCGAACGCGACTAGCGGGAGCAGCGGAACGTGGTAGCGAAGCGGTGTGTACCGCGAGACGGCAAAGAGGATGAGGGATGACCAGATAACCGCGTGCACGGACCGTGCTACCGCACGAGAGCTTCTCACCGAAGTGTCGGTGGGAACGACGACCCTATGACGAAACACAATCCACCCGGCGAAGGCGAGACTGATCAAGATTCCTGAGGTGGAGAACAACCGCGAACGGCTCTCGTATTCGAGCAGCTGACTCCACGGGGTGAAGCCGTCCCCGAACGTGTACGCCACGACACGGCGCCAGAACGTTGGAATGGTCAGCGGCCCAAAAGCCGCTCCGCCGACCGAGACGACCGTCCCGAGAACCAGCCACGACCGGCGCGAGTGAAGGTGCCCGTCGCGACGCAAGCGAACGAGCGCATCGAGTGCGAACGCCGCAAGGGCGACACCCACGATCGACTTCACGGCATACATTGCGAAACCGGTGAGACCCACTCCGATGAACCAGCGACGCCACCCACCGCCGACGCCGACCATCAAAACGAGCATCAGCCAACACGCGACCCACGGATAGACGACAGTGGATCGACAGCAAGCGATCCAAGCTGGATCGAGGGCGAGCAGCAACGCGCCGACGAGGGCGGGTACCGTCCCGTACGAACGCCGGATCCAGAAGGCGAGCAGTGCGATGGCGACGAGCGACGCGAGCACATTGAGTGATCGTGCGGTCGAATGGTTGACGCCACCGATCTGAAAGAGCGCGCGAACCGGCCACGTGATCAACGGACGGTCATAGCTCTTCACCACCGTGGAGTCGCTACCGTCGACGGCCGCTCTCGCGTCCGACTGATACCAGTAGCCGTCGGTGTTGAACGCGTGATCTTGCGAAAACCCGATCGGTGGATCGGAGTCGCGGTTCGATCCCACGAGAACCAGATTCGAGATGAGAAGCACACCGAGCAGAATGAGAAACGTGCGCACCGGGGGGCTCCTAGCCTGGATCATTCATGAAGCGGAGTCGTTGCGCCCCCGAAAGGGCGCCAATCGTGCCGAGCGAGTACAGCAGAGGACAATCGAGAAATGACCAACGGAACAGAGGCTGTGATTCTCGTGCGGAGCCTTCTTTTTGGCCCAAGGCGCGACCCCGCAGTCGACAGTGGTCTCTGATTGTCCGGGTCTTCAAGAAGGAGCAACGCAGAGATTCGCGGGAAGCACAGCCTGCGCGGCTTCGCTTCATGAATGATCCGGGCTCAGGGACACTCACCTTCCCATATCGGTCAGGATGGGCCTTGGGCTTGCGGCCTCGCTCGCTACAATTCCGTCCCAGATCGCCCCGTAAGGAATATCGAGTACCTAGGATGCAAGTACGACTGACGATTCTCCGTGGTAAAGAGGCGGGCCAAGTCCGTCGCTTCCGCATCGAAGCCGGGCAGCCCGTGGTTATCGGTCGACACGAAGAGTGCGACCTACCGCTCTGGGATGAAGCAGCGTCGCGCCGACACGCCCTCTTGGAGCTCTCCGGGTCGTCCCTGACCGTCGTCGATCTGGGGTCCTCCAACGGCACTTACGTCAACGGAGACCAACTCGACCGGTTGGAGTTGGCCGGCGGGGAGCGAATCCGCATCGGCGAAACCGAGTTCAGGGTCGAAACCGAGGGATTTCAGAAACGCGAAACCGTCGTTCTGAAATCCGGCAGTGATTACACGGTCGAGCAATCATTGTCCCCGGAAGACCTCGATCTCGGCGCGACCATGGCCCCGGTCGGCGACGGCGCCTCTCGTTTGAACCAACTGCTCGAGCTCGTCGATCGTGTCCAAGCCGAAGAATCCGGTGAAGACATTCTCACTGCGTTACTGCAGGTTGCGGTGACTTCGCTGCACGCCCAGGGAATCGTGGTTCCGTGCTCGGAGAACTCCGACCAGCCGCTTTGGTCGGAAGTGGTGAGCAACCCGAAGTCCACCAAGCCCTCGTCTCTCGCGAACTCGATTGTCGAGCAAGTCCTTCGCGACGGCAACGCCCTGCAGATCTCGGACACTTCAGCCAACCCGCTGACGAAGAGCCGAGAGAGCATTGTCAGTCGCGGGGTTCGCTCGATCGTGGCAAGCCCGATCAGTGCACGAGGACGGACGCTCGGCGTGCTGTACCTCGAGAGCGTCGACGACCGCCCCTACGACGCCAGCGCCCTCGCGTTCGTCGCTACGCTCGGCCAAGTGGCGGGAATGGCTCTAGTCGCGGCGGAGAAGCTACAGAACACTCGGCGCCTGCTGCGGACTCAAAAGAAAGTCGGGCATGCCGATTTGCTCACCGAGAGCAAAGCGCTGCGGGCGAGCCTCGATCACCTGGCACGGTTCGCGGCGTCCGGCGGTCCCGTACTCATCGTGGGAGAGACGGGCACCGGCAAGGAGCTACTCGCTCAGTACGCGCATCGAAATGGGCCCTACGCGTCGGGTCCGTTCATCCCGGTGAACTGTGCAGCCATCCCCGCCACACTCCTCGAGAGCGAACTGTTCGGGCACGAAAAGGGCGCGTTCACCGGAGCGACCGCGCGCAAGGCGGGAATGTTCGAGCTCGCCAACGAAGGCACTCTGTTTCTCGATGAAGTGGGCGAGCTGCCGCCGGAGCTCCAACCAAAACTCCTGCGAGTTCTGGAGACCGGCGAGTTCTTTCGAATCGGGGGACGCGCTCCGGTTTCGGTACGTCTGCTCGTGTTATCGGCCACGAACCGCGACTTGGAAGCGGGCACGCGTGACGGTAGCTTTCGCGAGGACTTGTTCTTCCGCCTCAACCGATTTCGCGTCCAATCACCGCCGCTACGCGAACGCCCCGAAGACGTCGCCCTGCTGGCGCACCACTTCCTCCGCCACGCCGCCGCCAAGCTCGACGGCGTCGAGGCCGAGTTGACCAGCGAAGCGGAACGCGTGCTCTGTCAGTACGGTTGGCCCGGTAATGTCCGTGAACTCCGCAACGTGATCGAGCGCGCAGTCGTGGTTGCTCGCGACGGACGAATCGAGCCGCCAGATCTGTTGCTCACTCACAGCCTCCAGCACGACGACGGGCCAGACCCCACCGACCTCGTCCCCCGCAGCATCGAGGAGGTCGAGGAGCGGGCGATTCGAGTCGCTCTTCATCACACGGGTGGCAAGAAAGGGGAAGCGGCCGAGATCCTGGGAATTGCGTGGCCGACCCTCCGACGCAAGCTCAAGAAGTACCGAATAGACCCGGACACGCCGCTGGTGACGTCCGGCTAGCCGGGACGAGCGCCAACGGGCTCCTTCGCGTAAGGTGACCCCCCTCAAGCTATAGCTAGAGGTGAACGTTTCATTGCATCGGCGACGGGACAGTTCGTACACCGGCCGCGGAGTCGGTCGGTCGACGTTTCTCGACCAAGTCGTAGCAGGCTCAAGCGCGCGCACTTAGAATCGCAACCCACCCCTACTCAACTACGGCATTCGGTTTGCCAAGTGGCGACCAGCTCTTAGGGTCGAACGCCGACCCGGTTACCAGCGCAAGCCGTCAGGTCGAAGGACGAGGTCACCTCATGAAGGTTCAATGCCCCACGTGTCAGGGAACCTTCCGCGTCGAAGGGCACGAGACGGGAACTACGTTCGACTGCCCGTACTGCCAGATCAAATTCTCGTTCCGAGATCGTGACACATTGGTGGCGTCGGATGCTCCCGACACCCCGATTCCAGTTGAGTTCGAAAGGGAGGAAGGCACGTCGGGGAATAATCCTAGTCCCCTGAAGTCCGTGGAGATGGATTCTCCAAGTTCCTCGGCACCGTCTTCCTCTCCTTCTTCGACTCCAAGCCGCGACGACGTGACTCGCTTGCTCTCATCGTCTGGCGCGCAAACGCCCATCGCTCCCCCCGAAGAACTGACCGACCTGCGGCTCGGCGATGTCATCCTTGGCTACCGACTCCAAGAGGTGATCGGCTCTGGTGGGATGAGCGTCGTCTTCCGCGCCACTCAAGAATCTCTCAACCGAGACGTCGCGTTCAAGGTCATGCGTAAAGACCTCGCCGCGGACCCCGAGTTTGCCGAACGATTTCGAACCGAAGCGCGCGCCTTGGCCGAGTTGAGTCACCCGAACATTGTCGCAGTCTTCGATCAAGGTGAGCTCGACGGTTGCTACTTCCTCATCATGGAATTCATCGACGGCGTCAGCCTTCGCGACGTGATGGAAGACCACCGCCTCTCGCCAGAGGAAGCGCTGAAGATCGTGCCGGATCTGTGCAGCGCCCTCGAGTACGCGCACTCCAAAGACATCATCCACCGCGATATCAAGCCCGAGAACATCTTGCTCGATCGCAAGGGAATCCCGCGCATCGCTGACTTCGGTCTGGTCCGCATTGTCGGCGAGTCCGCCCCCGCGACTCGTCTGACGAAGACGCAGGCGGTGCTCGGAACCTACGACTACATGGCTCCCGAACAGCGCGAGGGCTCCCGCGATGTCGATCATCGCGCAGACATTTACTCCCTCGGGGTCGTGCTCTACGAAATGCTCACCGGAGAGTTGCCGATCGCACGCTTTCCCAAGCCGTCGGAACGCGCCGACCTCAACCACGGTATCGACGAGGTCGTGCTCAAGGTTCTCGAGAAAGATCGGGAGCGCCGCTACCAACGAGCCAGCTTCGTCGCGCGCGACCTGACGCGCGCGCAGACGGGGCACTCTGCCGGGCACTCTGCACGAAACTCCGGACAACACCCCGAGCACGACCCCATGCCGAAGTCGTTCGTCGGTCGCATCGTGGCCATGAGCACGTCCTTTTCGTTCTTCTTCTTCTCAGCCATCTTCACGACGATTCTCATCGTTGCGCACAGGGACGAAGAGGTCCTCTGTCTCGCGGGCGGAATCGCCATTCCGTTCTACCTCGGGCAGCTGATTCTCAACGGATTGCTGCCCCGCCCGGTGGTGCGAGAGAAGAACTTCATCGTGCGGCACCCGGTCATCTCCTTCGGGTTGCTCACCGCCCTCACTGCCGCGATTGCCTCCGACTCTCGTCACAATGAGGAGCCCGGTCTCTTCTTCGCCGGACTCTGGATGTCGTGCGGGATCTTGATCTGGTGCTGGCGACGCAAGATCTTCCGCGCTTCATCGGCGGAACCGGCGTTCGATCCGTGGGCCGGCCCCCCGGACGGGTACGAAGCGCTTCGCAACGGACGCCTTCCGCAGGGCGCGCGGCAAGCAGTGGGACGCGCTGCAGGATACGCTCGCACCTTGGCCGAGCAGTCCAGAATGGCGATCGAGAAGCATCACGCTGAACGTCGGCGCGCTCGTCAAGCAGCAGCGGGCAGCCCCCCGGTCCCTCCGCCGCCTCCGCCCCCTCCCTCGGCGGGCACTCCCGTGTCCGTCCACTCTGCGGCGGCGGAGCATCCGACGAGCGATAGCGCCATCTCCCAAGCGCCCGAGAGACCGTTCAGCTGGTCGACCTTGTTCGCATTCTTGATCATGCTCCCTGTGATCCTCGTCACAATTGCGATCGGGGTCCTCGTGCTCGGCTTCGACGGCATGCTCGCACCGCTGCAGATGCCGATGAACTTTCGTGAGGTCGCGAACTTCTTCTCAGGTCTGTGGCAGCTCGACATGAACGACATCGGAAACATCTTCACAGCGCTCGCGATCCTGCCGCCGCTCTTGCTAGCGCCGCCGTTCATTCTGCTCTTCTTCGGACTTCCCGGGATCCTGTCGAGAAAGAAGCGCGGCGCACCGCTCTACCTCACGACCGCGGTGATCTTCGCCGTCGAACTCATGGTCTTGGTCGGAGTGTCGATTCACATCAACGACGTCGGCAACCAGTACCGGTTCTTCGCCGGTCAGCAGATCCCGAGCAATTACCACGAACGACAGCAACACCTCATCGACGGTCTCGAACAAGCGGTGGTTACCACCAACGAGCTGGAACGCGTCGCCCTCTACCACCGGACGATTCGAATCGCCAACAACGTCAGCGCCATTCCGCTCGAAGCTCGGACACCGCTGATCTTGATCGCGACGGATCCTGGCCACCTGACTAACGTTCGCATCGGCGCCCTTATGTTGCTCGACCGCTTGTTCGGTGCTGAGTTGTTCGACGAGCCTGAGCTCGGCAACACGCCTCCCGGCTGGGTCGACATGTTCAAGTACAACGCTCGCAATCGAGAGCTCGACTACCGGATGCGAACTGCGTTCGAAAGAACCGTGCAACGCAGCTACTGAACGGGCAGTCCTGAGCTGTGAGTTGCGTGCGCCTACCGGCCAAGATCCAACGAGAGCGCTCGAGCGTGTCGCTCGAGCGCGCTTTGCATCGCAGCGCGTTCTTCCGCTGTTCCTCGCTTCCCCGGCGCCCGTGAACCGAAGTGCTTCGAGAGAACCCGGACCCTTCCCTGATCACGCTCGGCCTTGAGATCGACGCGTCCGATCAAGCGATCGCCCGCGAGGATTGGGAGCGAGTAGTAGCCGTAGACCCGCTTCGGTTTCGGTTTGTAGATTTCGAGGATCTGTTCGAAGCCGAAGAGTTGTTCGACGCGGGCTCGATCCCAGAGGACCGGGTCGAACGGGGACAGCAGGACTCCACGGTCACCGCGCGCGCGCACCCGCCGCAGACGATCGGCAAGTTGCAAATCGTCCGGCGACGCCCACCCGGCCTTAGATTCGTCATCGACGATCATACGGACCGGGACGATGTCCCCGGACTCGACTAACTCGTCGAGAGCGGTAGCGATTTGCGCACGACGGTTTCGCAGTCGCCAGGTCGCCGCCAACGTTGACGTCGTGGCCCACCCGTGCCCTCGCAGTGCCAGGAGAAGGAGATTCCGAATGGCGCTGTCCTCGTCGATCCGCTTCCGTCGCAGCCGTGCCGGTATGACGCGCTCAGCCAGATCGAACTCTCGATGAAAGTGACGTCGCTGCCGAATAGCGAGCTCGCCCGAGCTCCACAGTGCGGCCAAGACACGCTTTATCGTCCCGTGACTCCACCAGCCCGATCCGCGGGCGTCGTCGTCGAAGTCGACCGAACGAAGCGGGCCTTCCCTTTCGATCCGGTCTAGGATGGCCCGGGCGACGTCAGGGTTCTCACCGACGATGCCCCCCCACCACGGGTGCTCGCGAAACTCGTCGCGGCGAAACCGAAACCACGGGTACATCTCGAGCGGCAACCAGCACGCTTCGTGTCCCCAGTACTCGAACAGCGGGGCCGAAGGCAGCAACAGCTCTTCGCCAAGTCGGGGATCCATGTGCTCGAGTCGCGACATGAGAACCAAGGCGTGACTGCGCGCACCCGCGATAGACACGGTGTCGAGCTGCAAGTAGCCGAACCGCTCGACAATGGCGTGAGCACTCGCGCGAGCTCGATCGCCACGCGCCCGCCCCACGAGCCGAAGCCCCGTCCACTCCGGTTTCAGGAGCCCGGCTCTAGCGAGCGCCAACCGCCGGACATCTCTGGCGTCCAAGACTTCCACCGCAATCCCCACGTTCGTTTCCGAGTTCGACGTGACGATTCTGACGGGATCGATATGGAGTACAAGCTTCGCTGACAAACGCACGTCGCCGCCGCAACCGAGCTACTTGATTCGTGCGTTCAACGCTTCCACCTCGCGGCGCAAGTACTCGTTGGTCGGCTCGTGGTCGAGGGCCCGTTGCAGGTGGGTCGCCGCTTCGCGAATCTGGCCGTCGGCGATGTAGAGACTGGCCAGGGCGACGTGGGCTCCGACGCGGCTCGGTTCCTCTTGGATCGCGTGAAGAAAGCACTGGTACGCGCCGCCGCTGTTGCCCTGCCGATGCAGCGCCATGCCGAGCCGAGTCCAGGCACAACCCGAGTTCTCAAACCCCTTGAGCACGGCGAGAAACATATTTTCCGCTTGAGGTAACTCGCCGACGCGGGCGTGGAGCACCCCTTCCTCGAACGCGCTCGGTAGAACCGTCGAGTGCTGGGAACGGTAGACGCGAGTCGGGTGTTCGAGGGGATGGAAGACCTCGATGAATGCCAGGTCCGTCGGCAATTGTTGAGGCGGCGCGTCGAAAACCCAGTGGCTCGAATCAGCCGAGTCTACGGCGCGGGGCTCGAGCACGAGTTCGTTTTCAACACCCATGGCCGCCGCCAGCGGGCCGGCCAACGTAGCCGTCGGAAGGAGAATGGCGCGGAGTTGCCGACTGCTATTGGCGTGCGAGTACGTGGGCGCACCAAACATCAACAACCAAGTCGGAACCCAGATGGCAGCTGCGAGTGCCACCGCCCCTCCCGAACACCAACCCATACGAATGGCTTTCGGAATCCACGGAAGAGCGAGCGTGAACGCGACGCCCGCCACTGCGATGGAAGTGCTGAGCGTAATCGAACTATCGAGATCGTCGACCATGATGAACGTGGCGAGAAACAGCGTCGCCGTGACACCGAGGCCGATGGTGGCAATCGCCAGTCGAAAGACGGGCATCTCTCGGCGGCGCCCGTGTTCTGCCCAACCCAGCACGCGCTCGGTCATGACGATCGCGTGGTGAGCCAAGAACGGAATAGTGACCGCGTAAGCGGCCGACGCCGCGCCGGTGAAGGCGAGAACGATCCAGATGGAAAGCACGGTCCCCGTCGACACCCGATCGAACTCCGCGTCGCGATCCAGTCGAGCGGGTTCAACCCAGCCGAGCACGGAACCGACCGCTCCCCACAGCGTGACGATCGGCGCACACGTCGTCATAGAGAACGCCGCGATGTGAACGAACTCTACCTCGAGGTCGAGTCGATAGACGTACCAAACCGCCGCGCCAACCCCTGCGAGCAGCGACGCGCCAGGGGGAATCCAGCGGGTCCAGGGCGTCCAGTCCCTATCGCCGTCGCGATCCGCGCTCAACCAGTACCGAGACTCACTGAAAAGTAGCCACGGCAGCGCAAGTCCGCACAACGGGTGAACCCAGATCGCACCGACGGCGAGCAAGAGCAATCCTCCGACTCGTCGGACGCGAGAGTCGGCACTACCCAGGATGATGCAGACTAAGATCCAGAGCGCGATGAGCGGATACGGATGCGGGCGTCGTGCGTGCTCGTTCCAAAACGGTTCGAGCGAGAGCAGCCAGCCGACGAGCAGAGCTGCCCGGGCACCGAATCGACGGAACGTCACGACCAGTAGGATCAGCGTGATCGCCAACGCCGCGAGACCGACGGGCAGCGCCGCGGTCTTGCTCGACAGTCCCGTGAACCAAAAGATTCCGTACTGCGGCAACGAGAGCAACGGGAAACGAAAGGCGTCCGGCGTGCTGTCGGGATGTCCGTAGAGCCAAGCGCGCGCTTGTGACAAGTGCCAGTATCCGTCCGCGACCTCGGTGAACGTCTCACCGGCCAACGGATCCGCACCCGAGCACGAGAACAAAGCGATGCCCTGAACGATCACGATGAGGAGTATTGCAAGCCCCACGGTCGTCGTCCGAATCGGCTTTTTCTCGAGATCGATCATCGAGCCCCTCGGCCTCGCAGGACAACTCCTACGGTACGAAACAGTATCCAGGCGTCGAGCAAGAGTGACTCCCGGCGCAAATACAAGATGTCCCACCGTACGCGCTCTTTGAGGGACTTGGATCCTCGACAGTGAATCTGTTGAAGACCCGTGATTCCCGGTTTCAACTTGAGGCGCCGTTTCTCCCATACGTCGTATCGATCGACGACCCGAGCTTCTTCGGGACGCGGTCCGACGATGGACATTTCCCCGCGCAGTACGTTCACGAGTTGCGGCAACTCGTCGAGACTCAATCTCCGCAGCCACCGGCCGACGCGCGTCACTCGGGGATCGTTTTCGAGCTTGAAGACAGGTTCGTCGAGTTTGTCCAGGTCGACCAAGTCCGCGAGACGCTCTTCGGCGTCGACGACCATCGTACGGAACTTGAGCATTGAGAAGGGCTGTCCGTCGCGCCCGACCCGAGTCTGTCGAAACAGAATGGGACAGCCGGAGTCGACGCGCGTTGCGACGGCGATCGCCACGAACACGGGAGTGAGAAGCAGCAGCAACACCGATGACATGACGATGTCCAGCGCTCGCTTCGCGCCACGGAAGAGCGGGCGTGATCGGCGCTCGTTGACGGTGACAAACGGTATCCCGCCGACGTCTTCGAAGTCCCGAACGTCGATCAACAGATCGTACGTGGCCGGGACCATTCGAATGCGAACCCCTCGTTGCTCACAGCACTGAATCAGCTCGAGCAGCTGATGGTGTTGAATGGCGGGATGACCGATAAGAACTTCGCTCGCCCCGGTCGACGCGATGAGTTCTGGTAGATCTTGCAGAGTTCCCCGCGCCAGTCCGACGAAGTCATCGTCGTCGCCGATCGGGTGCTCGTCGGCGACAGCCACGATCTTGAGCCCGAGGCCGCTATCTTCGGCGACGCGTTTGGCGAGGAACCGCGGGATGTCCTTGCTTCCGATGAGGATCGCCGGGATCACCGCCTTGCCAGTCACCCGAAGCTGACGACAGTAGCCCTCCCAGGCAATCCGAAAGCCACCCGAGAGCGCGACTCCGAACAAGCAAGTCGAGATTACGCTGAGTCGGCTGTACGAGAAGCCGCGATAGAAGTAGCCGAGCGCCACGATGAATACCATGGCAACGGCACCGGCTCGAATGAGAGCGGTCAAGTTGGCAAGCGCGTCTCGCTTGCGACCGTGGTAGAGGCCGTACGCATGAAAGAGCGTCAAGACCATAGCAACTCCGAGCACCCACGCCTTGAGGTACTCGGCCGGGTCCGGCGCCAACGTAGAGCTATCGCCGAGGAGCTTCCAGTGAAAGCGTACGAGATAGCCGAGCGCAAACGCGTCGAACACAGCTAGAAAATCGATGGTCAATAGGAACCCGAGTCCGAGCGGTCCCTCGGTCCACGGTCGCCGTAGGATCATCGGTTGCTCTCCGCCGCTCCAACGCGGTAGAGAAACGTTCCTCCAGCGCTGTCCGACAACGAGCCATAGTCGTTGATGACCTTCATCAATCGCTGCTGCTCTTCGAGAGACAAGTCCGTATGAACGTTCGGCTCGCCGAAGACCAACTCGAAACGAAACAACAGGTGAGTGAATCCCTGCTCCGCAAACCGGGCCGCGCACTCTGCAGCTGTCGCGCTCTTCAGGATGGTCCGGAGGGTGTAGTTCTCGACCACGGAGTCCGCGTGATACGGTCGCTCACACAGGAACACCGGATTTCCAGACGCCGCGAACAGGATTCTCTCGTCCTCGGCGACGTGGCTCCCGATGCGCGCGAACAGTGCCGAGTCTCCACCGGGGAGACGACGCGCCCGATTGCTCTCGGCCGATTCCAGACCGACGGCATAAGCGACCGGCGCTTCCCGACCGAACAGAATGAAGTGGGACACGAATGAGAGCGAGATGCACCCGACCAGCGCCGTGACGTAGACCCGTCGTTCATTGATCGAGACGGTCGATTCCAAGGCGATCGGAACCAAGGCAAACAGCACCGCCAGGCCCGGCAGCAAGAATCGAATCTGCTGAGTTGTGGTGAGCCAGAGCCCGATCATGAACGCGGCAAACGCGAACGTCGGTCGAGCCTTCGGCTGTCTCCAGGCGACGGCGCCCAAGAGCGGCAGCGCTATCAAGAGCGCGGGCCCGACGATTCCGTCGAATCGCTCGATCGACGCAAAAGTGGCGTCGAACGTCAGCGAAAACGGGAGCCCCCAACTCACCTCACCCCACTGCTCGAGCGATGTTTGAAACAGCTGGGATCGCTCGAGATCCCACCCCGATCCGCCGAAGAACGAATAGAGAAAGGGATAGACCGGGTTCCCGACTTCGACCCAGTTCTTCAGGTACCAAAAGCCCCCGCCGACTGCCGCAGATGCGGCGAACAATCCCGCGGTCCACGCTCGACGAGTCGTCGTTTGAATCGCGACTGCGATCGCCGCCGCCAACGCAATCGGCAGTGCGGTGTACTTGATTCCACAAGCCACGCCGAAGCAAAGTCCGGCCAACACCACGAGGCCAACCGAACTCTTCGCCTGCGCGTCGGCGCCGCGCTGCTTGGAGTCGACCAGCAGGTCCCACCCAACCAGCAAGAAGTAGATCAAACCCAACTCGACGTACGCCCACGTTGCCACTCGAAACACCGAGGGGACGGCGAGGAAGATGGCCGGGGCCCACATGGCGGCACGTTTGGTCGCAAATCGTCCCGCGAGCAATCGAAGCGCACCGGCGGCGAGAACCGCGAACCACCAATGCCACACCTTGGCCGCGATCTCTCCGCGGAGGGCGAGCCCGTTGAGGAACAGGAGCTCGAGATTCATCGGGAATCGAGAATAGACGTTGCCCGGAACGTCGGTGAACCCGCCTGCCTCGAGCCAGCGCTTGGGCACTTCGAGATGGTAGTGAAGTGCGTCCTGTGAAACGGCGGGGGTAAGAGCGGTGACGAGCGACAAGCCGAGAACGACGAGCACCGCGGCGCCCTGCACCGAACGCAGTTCCTCGCGGAGTTGGACGAGCGCACGGACTAGCTGACGCGCAGTCGACGGCCACTGACGAAGGGAACCGAGTGCACAAGAAGCGGCCGTTACTGCTATCCACATGGCACCGACGCAGCCAGCGACCGCACCGACGGTGGTGGTCAACATTGCCACGCCGAGACCTATCGCGGACGCGCGAATCAGCCACTCCAAAGAGTCGCCGCCACGTTCGTGAGGCACGAACCGGGCGAGGATCCACGAACCGAGCGGCAGGTGAACGAGCCAAAGTCCAATAGGGACCGATAGATCAAGGGCTCGCTGGCTGAGCGCCATGAGAACCGGTTGCACGTCGTCGGGGCGCCAAACCACGTACAGTACCAAGATGGTCACTGCCCAACCCGCCGACGCAATTGTGGTCAGGGTTCGAACCGTGGCTAAGTCACGAGACACCGGCCACCTCCTGACGCTCCGTCGACTCCACTTCTGGATCGACTGCCGGTATCGAACTGACGACCTCGTCTCCCAGCTGCACCATAGGTGTGACGAAGCCCAACAAGAATCCGAGCGTCAACGCCCACGCGCGCCCTTGAACGAGACCGAGCGCCGTGAACCCGAACAGCCAACCGTGACGTCGCACGGCGGACGCGAGCAAGTTGGAACTGAGAAACCACGGGGCGGTCGCAGACGCCGCCGCGACCCAGACTCCGGTCGAACCGACAGCGATCGCCGAAACCGCCGCCAGAACGGTGAACGCCACACTCGGTACCTGCCACCGTAGTGTGGCCGGGGTGTGGGAGTCGCTCGCCAACCGATCTCGATAACGGCGCACGATCGACGCTTTGCCGCGTCCTATCTTGAACTTCTTGCGGACGTAGGCCCCGGGGGTGTCGGCGTGGCGATGGAACACCGAAGCGCGTGGAACGAACGCAAACCTCCCGGCCTGCGCGAGCCGAAACGACATCTCTTGATCCTCGACCGACGCTCCGGCAAACGACTCGTCGAACCCCCGAATCGACAGGAACGCCCGGCGGTCGACCGCGAGTGAGTATGTATCGAGAAAGTCGATCTCCCCCCGTCGCTCCATGCACCGTCTCATTCGCTCGAAGCGCTCTTCGTACTCCAGTTGCACAAATCTCGCGGTAGAGGAACGTTGCTCGGTGAGGTAGGTCCCCTTCGCAGCGATAACTCCTCGCTCGAGTGCTGCTAACAGCGACTCCGCCCAGCGCTCCGTGGGAACACAGTCGCCGTCGGTAAAGAGCACGACGTCGGTCGTGGAGCTGGAGACACCGAGATTGCGAGCCGCCGCCGCCCCACTCCCTTCGGCGCGAATCACCGTGGCACCGTGCTCCGCCGCAACGTCCCCGGTACGATCGGTCGATCCGTCGTCGACGACGATGACGTGCAACGGGATCGTTTGCGCTCGAAGCGAATCCACGCACGCGGCGATACCGCGTTCGTCATCGCGCACGGCGACAACGACAGTGGCTTGAAACGATGCCGCAGCAGTAGTCATGGCGCCCCTCAGACTTTCGAGAGGAGGTCGCGGACTCCGAGTTTCTTGACCTTGTAGCGAATAGATCGATACGACATTCCGAGGATCTTCGCGGCTTTGGTGAGGTTGCCGTCGGTTTTCTCGAGTGCGCTGAGTAGGTAGCGACGCTCGATGTCTTCCAGGACGTCGTCCAACACGAAGCCGTCGTCCGGAACGACGAAGTCCGGCGCCGAGCCTGAGCTGCCGTCGGGCCTCGACACAGAAGACGGCGTGAGCTCGACTCGATCGATCACGTCTCCGTCGCAGAGCGCGACGTGCCGTTGGATCATGTTGTCGAGTTCGCGCACGTTGCCGGGCCAGTCGTACGCCATCAGCGAGAGCTTGGCGGACTCGGATAGCCCACGAACCGAACGGCTCATGTTCTTGGCGTAGCGGGCGAGGAAGTGGCCCGCGAGTAACGGTATGTCCTCTTTGCGATCACGCAGCGGCGGAAGGTTCAGCGGAATGACGTTGAGTCGATAGAAAAGGTCTTCTCGGAATCGTCCATCTCGGATGTCATTCTCGAGATCACGATTGGTTGCCGCGATAATGCGGACATCCGAGGCAACCTCTTGGTGACCCCCGACCGGCGTTGTCCGACGTTCTTCCAGTGCGCGCAGGATCTTCACCTGCGTGCTGGCGGACATGTCGCCAACCTCGTCGAGGAACAGCGTACCTCCGTGTGCTGCTTGAAAGAGACCCAGACGGTCCTCGACAGCCCCGGTGAACGACCCACGAATGTGTCCGAAGAGTTCGCTCTCCAGTAGATTCTCGGTGAACGCGGAGCAGTTGACCGCGACGAATGCGTTGTCGTGGCGGTGAGACGACGTGTGAATGGACCGAGCGACCAGCTCCTTGCCGCTCCCGCTCTCGCCACGAATCAACACGGTGCTGTCCGTCGGAGCGACCTTCTCCACGAGATCGTAAACACGCTGCATGGGAGGCGTGCTACCGATAATGAGTCCCGAGAGTTCAGGCTTGCCTTCGTTGTCTCCAACGCGAAAGGCACGCTGAATGACGCTTCTGATGTGATCTGTATCGAACGGCTTCTTGACGTAATCGAACGCGCCGAGGCGCATGGCGTCTACGGCGGTTTCCCACGTCGAGTACGCGGTCATGATCACGACAGGAATCGATGGATCACTCGCCTTGACGGCTTGTAGCAAGTCCATGCCGTCGAGCCCCCCCATTCGAACGTCTTGCAGGAAGACGCGCGGGGGGGTTTCTGCGATGACGGTCATCGCTTCTTGGCCTGAAGCGACGACTTGCACCGAAAGTCCCTCGTTCGTGAGAACGATGTCGAGGAACTCCCGCATACTTTCTTCGTCGTCGGCAATCAGGATGTCTAGGCGACCCGAATCCTCGGTCATGACTCTCCTTGTGGCTTCTATCCGATACTTCGGCAGTCAGCCAAGGTCGACTTGAGAGTCGCCGGGCAAGGATGTGGTTCTCGTCCCGGGTCAGACGGTCTGCGGAACCGATTCGAGTCGTTCAGTCGTACCGAGTTCGGTAGCGGGAGTCCCGATGGGAATCCAGACGCAGAAGCGCGTGCCTTCGCCGGTCGTACTCTCCACTTCAATGGAGCCGCCGTGGCCTTGCACGATGCGTTCGACGAGGGCGAGGCCCAGTCCTCCCTCGCGGTTCTTCGTCGTAAAGAACGGTGTGAAGATCCGTTTGCGCGTTGCCTCGTCCATTCCACACCCCTGGTCCGAGACTTCGACCACCCAGCCGCCGTCGCGCTGGAAGAGACCAAATCGAATCTCTCCTCCGTCCGGGGTTGCCTCGACCGCGTTCACTCCGAGGTTGAGGATCACCCGATAAAGTAGCTCCCGATGTCCCCAGACCACGACCGACTCGTCGTCCGACGGGTCCCAAAGAATTCCGGACGCATCGTCGCGACCTCTCAACGAGTCCACGGCATCGGCCATCAATTCCTGCAGATCGACTCGTTCGACGCGAGTGGGACTTGCCGACGAGCACTCGAGAAACTCGTCGACGATTCGGTCGAGTCGATCGGACTCGCGAATAACGATGCCACTGAGCCGCGCGGCCTGGTCGTCCGGTAATGTCCCTTTGCCGAGTTCCTGCACGCACCCACGGATCGACGCGAGCGGATTTCTGATTTCGTGCACGAGACCGAGCGCCAAATCCTCGAGTGCTTCCAAATGACGCAACCGTTCCTCGGCGCGAGCCGCTCTCAATTCTAAAGAGAGATCTTGTAGCACCAGGATCGACAGTCGATCGCCATTCGCACCGTCGTCCACAATGCTGGTGAAAATCGAAACGGGGATCTCCTCGCCGTCTCGTCGCGACCAATCGGCGCGCGCCGCACCAGGCGTCGGATCGGCGAGCACCCGCCGAAGCGGAGCGTCCTCGTCTCGTCGAAAGATCGCGTCGGGATACAGTCCGCGCCACGCCGTGTCACGCGGGTATCCGAACAGCTCGAGTGCGGCGCCGTTCATTTGCACGACGCGCCCCTTGGCGTCGAGGGCGATGATTCCATGCGCGACACTGGCGACAATCTGATCACTGAGCCATACCGCGCGGTCGCGTCCCGTTCTCAATTGCGTGGCGAGAAACGCGACCAAGTGTAGCGCTATGCCGTGGCCGATCAGCGACGCGATCAAGAACAGAACGCGCCCTTCGACACCGAGTTGAACCGCACCCGTCCATTCGGCCGGTCGCCATCCGAGCACCTGGCTCAGCGTCATGAGAGTCAAAGACGATGTGACCACTGCGGCCATACACAACGCGAGGCGTCGTGTCATCGTCGTACACGACGCGATCACGCTTGCAAACAGCAGCGGTAGGAAGAACGAGACGACTCCCCCGGTCAACCAGACGATGGCGAGGCTGAACGTGAGGTCGATCGAAACGCGAAGGCTGGAGAATCTCTTCCCCCGAGTGCGCGTACGGACGAACAGTCCGAGTGCACCGAGTTGGAACACGCACCAGAGCACCATGACGGTACACAACAGCGGTACCGCCCGGCGGAACTCGGGCGCGATCGTCGACTCGCTAGCGAGTGCGATCAGTCCGACGCCAAGAAGAAGCAACGCCGGTTGAAAAAGAACGAGCGGGAACGCGCATCTAGGCTCGCTCCCGCTCGTGCTCGTTGGGGTGAGTGCCACCGTTACTTACCCATGCTGCCGATCAACTTGAAGATCGGTAGGAAGATCGCCATGACCATTCCCCCTACGAGGAAACCCATGACGCCGATCATCAACGGCTCGATCAGCGACGACAGCGCCTTGACCGTCGCCGAGACCTGCTGGTCGTAGAATTCTGAAATCTTCTCGAGCAGCGACTCCAAGGCGCCGGATCGTTCTCCGATGGAGATCATTCTCGTCACCATAGGAGGGAAAATCCCTGACTTGGCGAGTGGCTCTCCTAGAGTCTCACCGTCGCGGACCGATCGGCTGGCCTCGTTGATCCCTCGCGAGAAGATCAAGTTGCCACACGTCTCCGAAACGATTTCGAGAGCTCCGAGAATCGGGACCCCACTCTTGATCAAAGTGGAGAAGGTGCGCGCGAAACGAGAGATCGCGACCTTGGAGAACAGCGGTCCGAACACTGGCATCTTCAAAATGAGCCAGTCCCTGGATATCTGCCCCCTCGGAGATTTGAAGTAGAGCACGATCCCGATGACGATGCTGGCCGCGATAGCCGTCATGAGCACCGCGTTGTCTCTCAGCATGTCCGACGTAGCGAGGAGCGTACTCGTGACCCACGGCAGTTCGACGCCGAGCGACGAGAACATCTCCTTGAACTTCGGAATGATGAAAACCAAGAGGAACAGCGTAATTCCCGAGACCATGAGCAACGACACGACCGGGTAGGTCATGGCGGATTTAATCTCGCTCTTGAGCTTCTCGGCGTCTTCTTGATAGTCCGCCAACCGTTCGAGGACGACGTCGAGCTGACCACTCGCCTCGCCAGCACGGATCATGTTGACGTAGATGTCGCTGAACACCTTGGGGTGCCTCAGCAACGCCTGCGACAAGTCCTTACCAGACCGCACGTCGGAAACGACATTCCCGAGGGACGTCCGCAGCATGATATTGGTCGATTGCTCTTCGATGATCTCCAAGCCTTCGACCAGCGGGATACCGGCCGAAACCATCGTGGCAAGCTGGCGCGTGACAATGACCAAGTCCGAAGACTTGACCTTTCCCCCTCCGCCACTCGAGCCGATCGACAACGAGAAGAACGAGCTACCGCCCTTGCCCTCCGACTTGCCGCTGCTACCGCCGCCGCCCTTGGACTGCCCAAGCGACATGATCGTGAGACCTCGGCGACGGAGCTCGGATACGGCATCCGGCTCACTCTCGGCATCGATAACCCCAGAGACAATTTTGCCCTGTGAGTTCTTACTTTTGTACTTGTACTGACGCATAAGATTTCTCCAGGAGAACCGGCAAATCAGTCACCGACAGTGACGCGCAACAACTCTTCGATGCTCGTCTTGCCTCGCATAAGGTTCAGAATTCCGACACGGCGAAGCGAGATCATCCCTTGCTCCAACGCGGTCTCTTTGATGTCCATAGCAGAACCACCCCCGATAATGACGCGGCGGAGTTCTTCCGTCAGCGGCATGGTCTCGAGCAGTGCGAATCGCCCCTTGTAGCCCGCTTGGCAGTACTTGCACCCGACAGCTTCGTAGATCTCCAACGAGTCGAGATCTTCCTCGAGAAAGCCAAGCCCGAGCAACCGCTCCGCGGGAGGTAAGGGATCCATCAACTTCTTGCAGTCGTTACAGAGCCGACGCGCGAGACGTTGCGCCGCAATGCACTGTGTCGCGGAAGACACAAGGAACGGGTCGACTCCCATGTCGATCATTCGAGTAATGGTCGACGGGGCGTCGTTCGTGTGCAGTGTGGAGAAGACCAAGTGGCCGGTGAGTGCCGCCTTGATCGCAATCTCGATAGTCTCGAGGTCGCGAATCTCACCGATCATGACGGTGTCCGGGTCCTGTCGCAGGATCGATCGAAGTGCGCCCGCGAAGGTTAGTCCGCGTTTCGGATTGACTGGCACTTGATTGACCCCTTCGAGTTGGTACTCGACTGGGTCTTCTACCGTGACAATGTTCTCGGTGACCGACAGGACTTCCTTGATCGAGGAATATAGCGTCGTCGACTTACCACTACCGGTCGGGCCCGTGACCAACATCATTCCGTACGGCATGCCGATCGCCGTCGTAATGTCGTTGAGACATTTCGGTTCGAATCCAAGCGACTCGAGACTGAGTGCCAGGTTCGACGAATCCAAGATTCGCAGAACGACCTTCTCGCCGTGGACCATGGGAAGCGTCGAAGTACGGAAGTCGATTTGACGACCTTCGACTTTGAGCTGGAACTTGCCGTCCTGCGGCTTGTGTCTCTCCGCGATGTCGAGTCCACACATGATCTTCACGCGACTGACCAGTGCGTTGTGCATCTTCACCGGCGGCGACATGACTTCTTTCAAGACGCCGTCCATGCGGTAGCGCACACGAATCTTCTTCTCGAACGGCTCGATGTGGATGTCCGACGCCTTGTCGCGAATGGCTTGATAGATGATCAAGTTGACCAGTTTGACGACCGGCGAGTCCTGGCCATCGGCGAGGAAATCGTCTTCTTCGTCGTCTTCGACGACTTCCTGCATATCGAGATCAGGATCGCCCATGCCGTCGATGAGGTCTTGGACCTTACGCTTCGAAGCGTTGTACTTCTCGGGAATGGACAGCGCGATCGTGAAATCGGTGCTCAGAACCGGGCGGACCGTACACGACGTGACCATTGCGATGTCGTCGAGCTTGACGATATCGAAAGGGTCAGAGACCGCGATCGACAGGATCTTTCCGATCTTGGCGACCGGAATGATCCCGTAGTACTTGGCCAAGTTCTCCGGGAGGATGTCCAACAAATCGTCGGTCATCTCGACACGGTCGAGGCTGATGGGCGTGAGGCCGGTTTCCTTCGCCATCGCGGCGAGGAACTCGGATTCGTCCAACTCCCCCGACTCCAACAGCACCTGAGTCAGGCTGCTGTTCTCGTTATCTCCCAACGCTTCCTGGATGCGTTCCTCGGGAACGAGCCCATGGCGCGTGAGAACCTGCCGGATCTTCTTGTTGATCTTCGTCGAAGGTGCGTTCATGCCTTAGCTCTGACGTTGGAAGAGACGCTTCAGGTCCTCAGGATCGGGAGACCTAGACATCGCTTCTTCAAAGGAGATCTTGCGGGTTCGATAAAGGTCAGAGAGTGCTTGGTTCATGGTCACCATGCCCATGCGACCACCGGTCTGCATGACGCTCGTGATTTGGTGAACCTTGTCGTCGCGGATCAGTGCACGAACGGCGGACGTCGCCAGGAGAATCTCCGACGCGAGAACGCGGCCTCGTCCTTCAGCCCTATGAACGAGCTGCTGCGAGAACACCGCCTCGAGGCAGAACGACAACTGGGTCCGAACCTGTGACTGTTGATGGGCCGGGAAGACATCGACGATACGGTTGATGGTCTGCACGGCGTCCGAAGTGTGGAGAGTCGCGAACGTCAGGTGCCCGGTTTCGGCAACTGTCAACGCGGTCGAGATGCTGTCGAGATCGCGGAGCTCACCGATCATGATGACGTCAGGATCTTGGCGAAGAACGCGGCGAAGTGCTTCTTGGTAGCCCTTGGTGTCAGAACCGACCTCGCGCTGATTGACCAAGCAGCTCTTGTTTCGGTGTACGAACTCGAGCGGATCTTCGATCGTGACGATGTGATCGTTTCGCTTGCGATTGATGAAGTCCACCATTGAAGCGAGCGTTGTCGACTTCCCGCTACCGGTCGCGCCCGTCACCAGAACGAGCCCCTTCGGGCGCATGCACAGCTCTTCGAGTACCTGCGTCGGGAGGCCCAACTCGTTCATGTCGAGAACTTCGTTGGGGATCACGCGAAACACGGCACCGACAGAACCACGTTGGAAGAAGACATTCGTTCGGAAACGGCCGAGCCCGGAGATGCCGAACGCCATGTCCAACTCGTACTCTCGCTCGAAGCTGAGGATCTGCTCGTTGTCGAGAATCGAATAGACGATCTTGCGAGTCATTTCGGAGTCGAGGATCTCGTTACCCGTGGCAGCGAGCCGGCCGTTGACGCGAATCATAGGAGGGGCGCCCGCGGAAAGATGCAAATCGGAACCGTTACGTTCCACGAGCTGTTGCACCAAGTCTTCTATAGTAATCACAGACCGGCTCCTTTGGCCGAGGGCTTGAAGAGACCGCCAAACGGTGGGTCGCTCTGTTCAAAGAGTAGCATCGGGGACACGGGTCCGGCCAACGAGGCAACTAGCGGCAGGCCATCACGATCGGGAACGGTGAACGCAGAACGGGCCGTTACCGGCCGTTCCCGCTCTATGTCCGCGATCGCAGCCGACTAAAGGAGTTATCTGGAACTTGGCGAAACAGTAGGGAGTCGCTCCAACTCGAGAGTGCAGGCAAGATGGGACTCGTGCGCGTCCCCTCCCGATGAAGAGCGGCCCCGTTCGCTCCTGGGAGGAGCAAACGGGGCCGCTAGTTCTTCTCTGTGGTCGGGCAGTTCAGGAAGCCGCTTCGGCGACCTTGGACGCCTCGATCTCTCTCAAGATTTGCGCCTGCTGAGCGGCGGGAACGATGTCGTAGTGAGAGAACTCCAACGAGTACGCCCCTTCACCGCCAGTGATCGAGCGTAGGTCGATCGAGTACCGCTTCACTTCTGACTCCGGAACGACCGCCTTGATGATCTGATCCTCGCCATCTGCGTCCATGCCTGAGATGTGCGCTCGTCGACTGTTGAGATCACTCATGATGTCCCCGAGAAACTGACTCGGAACGTGGATCTCGATTTCGAGAATGGGCTCGAGCAAACACGGCTTCGCCGCCATGAACGCCTTCTTGAATGCCTCGCGACCCGCGGTCTTGAACGCAGCTTCGGAAGAGTCGACCGGGTGGAACGAGCCGTCGTAGCAGGTGACTTTGACGTCGAGAATCGGGCAGCCCGCCAGAATGCCGGTATCCATCGTCTCGCGAATGCCCTTCTCGATGGCGGGCAAGAACTGGCCCGGGATCACGCCACCGACAATAGCGTTGACGAATTCGAGCCCGCTGCCCTTCTCGCCTTTCTCCATCTTGAGGTACACCTCGCCGAATTGACCGCGGCCTCCACTCTGCTTCTTGTGCTTGTGGTGGGATTCGGAGCTTCCGTTGATCGACTCGAGGTAGGCGGTCTTCGGAACATGGGTTTCAACTTCAACGTCGAGTCGCGACAGCATGATGTCGAGGTGAAGCTGAGACCGACCGCTGATCACAAGCTCGTGAGTTTGCGCGATACGCTCGGCCGAAAACGCAGAGTCACTCTCTGCCAGTTTGTTCAACGCCTCGGTCAGCTTGGTCTCGTCGTTTCGATTCTTCGCTTCGACGGCCATCTTGACCATCGATCGTGGGCGAGGCAGCGCCGCGAACCGCTTGTGCTGCGCCGCATCACCAACACTCTCTCCGATCGCAAAGCTCTCGACTTTCGGGACGGCGATGATCTCGCCAGGTCCGGAGCTATCAATCGTCGACTGCTCCTTTCCTTGCATGCGCAACAGGTTCGTCAATCGGTCCTTGCTCCCTTTGGAGAGATTGATCACATTCATGTTGGGAGTTGCCGTCCCCGAGTGGATCCTCAAGTAGGACAGCTTGCCTACGAACGGATCGAGGACCACCTTGAACACCCGTGCGAAGAACGGATCGTCAGCGGAACCGTTGGCACCTTCGTCGACCGGTTCGCCTTCGAGCGATTCGAGGGGGAGCTGATGAGGAGCGTCCGATTGGGGTAGGAGGGCCCACAACGCTTCGACGAGTTCGTCGACACCGATCCCTTTTGTGGTCGATACAGGGAAGATCGGCACGATCGTGCCTGAGAGTAGCGCACGGACGAAGACCGCGTCGACTTCCTCGGACTTGATTTCTTCGTCTGCCAGGTACCGCTCCATCAGATCTTCGTCGGCCTCGACGACCGACTCGGTAATCTGACTATTGATCGACTTCGCTTCGGCGGAACTCGATTCGGTGAGGTGATAGGTACTCTCGACCGAGGCGACGTCGCCTCCGGAAGCGTTGGGCAGAAACATGGGGACGCACTGATTGCCGAACGTGTCCTGGATCTCCGATACGCGAGCTGCGAAATCTGCGTTGTCGACGTCGAGACGCGTCACCACGATCATCCGCGCGACGTGAAGCTTGTTGGCTTCTTCCCAAACGCGCTTCGTGTTGACCCGGATACCTTGCGCGGCGTCGACCGCGACAAGGGCTGTCTCGACAGCGGAGAGTGCGTCGACCGCGGCCGAAAGAAAGTCGGGGTATCCCGGAGTATCGATCAGCTGAAGCCGCTTGCCGCCATGCTCAATGGACCCCAACGAAGATTCGATCGTGAAGTGGCGATCTTTCTCTGGCGCGGAAGAGTCGAGAATTGAAGTTCCGTCATCGACCTTACCCGCGCGCGGAATCGATTTTCCCCGAAATAGAATTTCCTCGACCAAGGTCGTCTTGCCACACGTTCCATGGCCGACGACGGCGACGTTCTGAACTTTCGACATCGATACCTCATCCCATGAACCCAAGCCCCGAAGGACGTTGTCGAGCCGAAGCACGATCGACTCGGCGAGCCTCGGCCTCGAACACGAAACGGCGGGCTAGGCACAACGAGAGATATCGGCAAACGTTCGACGAATGGAGCCCCGAAGAGGCGCCGTCGGGCCGAGGACGTGAACCCACGCAAGCCAGGCTCACGAAGTCGAGCTGGGCGGCCGCCCACCGCTACGTTCGACGGGAGACGACAAATGCCGACTCGCCGCCGATCGACATCGGGGCGTTTTCTCAACTCAAAAGCACTGCCGATATTACGAGGCGTACGCGACCGTTTCAAGACTCGACGTGCGATCCCTCGGACAGGATTGCGCGGGGTCGCGCGGGCCGGACGAGTTGGTGACCCACACGGAGAGCTGAGCCCGTCGTCGCCCGCCCGAAGGGGTTGAGGGCGACAAGTTCTCAGCGGATCGTGCCTCACCCGCTTGTTGTGTCTCGAGAGTGAGGGCTCATGGCTGACGGAGCGAGATGGCTTAGTCAGCTCTCGCCGCGGGGTTCGCGAAGCGCACCGGGAACCGCTGCGCTTCTACTGCTACGAAATCAACGACTCACTGGGTGACGAAGATTTCGACCCGACGGTTTGCCGCTCGACCGTCCTTGCTGTTGTTGTCCGCCACCGGACGTTGGTCGGCGAAACCCGTCGCGCAGATGCGATCGCTCGACACCGCCCCACCGGAAATCAACTGACGCAGAACGGAACAGGCGCGGGCTGTGGACAACTCCCAGTTGGATGCGAACGGGCTCTTCTTGATCGGCTGGGAATCGGTATGGCCGACGACTCGAATGAAGCCGGTCGGATATCGCGCGGCAACGATGCCGCTGACCTGGCGCAGAGTCGACTCGCCGTCCTTGCTCACCTTCGCTTTGCCCGCTGCAAACAGAATCGAGTTGTCGACGGTCAGTCGAATCTCACCCGATTTATCGCGGATCGCAGAAACGCCGGGGACGTTGTCGAGCATGGCAACGCCTTCGTCGTCAGCCTCGTCTTCCTCCGGGTCCGCGGCCCGGAAGCTGGCCCCTTGCAGGCGAATCCGTTGATTCGCCGTGGCCAACTCACCTTGCAGCCGTGTTATCTCGCTGCCGAAGGTCTGCTGTTCACCTTCACACGCAGCGAGCGCGCTCTCCAAACGGTTCTTGGTCTGCGACAGCTCTAGGTTCTCCTGCTCGAGTCGGTGGATTCGATCTCGGGTAGAAAAGACGGAACAACCCGACAGAAGACCGAGGAGCCCACAAAGGGCCAAGCTCGTCAGCGTCCGAGCGACGTAAGATCGCGGGTTCTGCTTCGACATGGTGTAAGTACCTTCCTTCACTCGCACGCCGGCGTGTCCCGACGAGACTGCTATTCACGTATGACCCAAACGCTACCTCTACCGCGGAAACAGCGAACGATACCAATCTAAGCCGCGGGCAACCCAATCTCCCCACAGCACGATGATCACCGCCCCACTCGAGAGGAACGGGCCGAACGGAATATACGACGAACCGGTAGTCACCTTGATGCCGATTCCGATAATTGACCCCAGAAGACACGCGATGAAGATAGCGATCAATACCAACTGCCATCCCAGCACCGCGCCGAGCAGGGCCATCAGTTTCACATCACCAAAGCCCATCGCGTCCTTACGAAACATGAGCTTTCCGAATTTGCCGATCGACCAGATCGATCCAGCCCCGACGCCCATGCCGAAGAGACTCGACACCAACCGCTGAGACGGCGGCGACCCCAGCCAATCCGGCACCGCTGCGGCGCCGACGAGAACCACGGTGACGAGGGCGCCGACCGCCGCCGCAAGTCGAGTGTCCCACCATGTCCTGCGACTGCCGTCCCACGACGGGCTGAATCGGCGAAATGCGACCATTGCGATCACCCCGCCCGCGACCGCGGCAACGCCGAGTCCCCAGGGGACCGCCGACTCCGGTATGGACCCACCCAGGCGCAACCGCGTGAGTCCCGACAGCAGGATTCCTGGCACCTTGGCATCGACCGGGACTCCCTCGAGCATCCAGGCGCAAAACAGCGCCAACGCACTGCCGGTCACACTCAGCTCGTCAGGAATGATGCGCAGGTCGATGTCGATAAACGTGATGACGATCAACACCGACAGCGTCACAGCCCAAAACAGATGCAGCATGAGCCAGTCAAAGCCGACCGAGGTGGTGAGCTCGTCCGATTCGGGAATCGCGCCGATCTCCAAAGCGATCAGCACGAAGACCAACCCCGTCAGCAACTCGATCATCGGATAGCGGATCGATATCGACTCCGAGCAACCTCGACACCGACCACGTAGCCAGAGCCACGCGATGACTGGGAGGTTGTCGTACCACGCGATCGACTTCTTGCACTTAGGACAGAAAGACGTCTTGGGTTCGTTGATCGAGAGATCGTCCTGCGGCAGTCGATAGATGCAAACGTTGAGAAAGCTACCGACACATGCGCCGAGTATGCCGGCGCAGACAACCACGAAAATCGTCAAACTGACTCCAACTCGGGCGGGCACCAGAGCGGGCGACTCTGCAGGACAATGACTGCGGGACAGGACAGCGGGCAGGTCACCGCTCGCGGGTTCCCGGCGATTCGATCGACTCCAGCAGTCGTTCGACGATTTCGTCCGGGGAGGTTCGCGAAGTATCGACGCGCAAGGTAGCGAAACTCTCAAAGACCGTAAAGCGCAGACGCCGAAGCTCAGCGATCTCCTCGATGAGCGGCAACGCCGTCAGCGACGGTCGGGTCGCACGCCCTTCTCGCCGATCGGCGAGAATTCGCTGCTCGAGGACAGGATCCGGCGCGTCGACGAGGACCACGTGCCAACCGGTGAGGTCCTGCCGGACCTTGTCCTGCATGGCTGCGCCGCCCCCGAGTGAAAGGACAACGGCGGGCAACGCCGCTAATTGCGACACTGCCCGCCGTTCCCACGATCGAAAATCGCTCTCGCCTGACTCCCGAAGGATGCGGTCTGGCGACCGTCCCGCTATCAGCGCGATCTCGGCGTCGGAGTCGCGAAACGGCAGGTCGAGGCGACGAGCCAGAAGCTCTCCCACCGTCGTCTTGCCGCTGCCACGCAACCCGATGAGCGCGAGACGCAAGACCCTAGTTGGCGCCGAGCGTCAGAGAGACACTCATCCGGCTGCCTTTGCGGAGAACGACGGCGTCGATCACGTCGCCCGCAACGCGCTGGTCGAGAGCGGCTCGAATGTCTTCGAGTCGATGCAGCGATTGCCCGCCCATGGAGATCAACTGGTCACCGATCTTCATTCCAGCGCGCTCGGCCGCGGATCCGCCGAACACTTCAGCAACTTGAAGCTCGACTCCACGCTCGCGAACCTCGATA
>JAJFFE010000411.1 GCA_021776775.1 Planctomycetota bacterium
GCTGGGCCCGGTGCCGGGGAATGACCACAACGAACCTCTAAACCCGGCCACAAGACCGTCGCCGACGCGGATGACGTCCCCCCTGTAGTGAGGTGGCGCCATGCGAATCACGCGGGGAACGACGAGCCCCGGAGGAAACTCCGTCCAGGACTCGAGGTCGGATCCATTCAACGGCCAGCGGGTCACCTCGCCCGACCCCCGCTGCAAGATGAACAGATGGGTCCGGTCATGGTCGAACGTGACGGAGGTCACGGTGCGCGGTAAATCGCGCAACGCAGCGATCGGTGAGCCATCGGCCATGTATCGAAAGATGCCCGAACGCAGACCGAGGTTCGGTTCCACGCGACCGAGACCGAGCCACACGGATCCGTCGGGAGCGAACGTGGGCGAGACGAAGTCCTGCGATCCCCAATCCGGAAACGACTGGTGTTGGACAAGCCGCCAGTCCGTACTTACGGCAACCGGCAACCGAGGCGATAAGTCGATGTCGCATCGATCGGCAGCCAGCAATTGGTCGGGAGCTGCGCCCAAGACCTGAATCTCGGCGTGGTGGGGGCCGAGCGAAAGATCGACGACAGTAGTGCGAGTCGTTCCCGCTCCGAACGTCAACACGCGGTCGCCGTCGACGAGCAGGCGCAGCTCCTGAGTACCCTCAGGCTGATACGGTTCCCACCGAAACTCGACGGTGGTCGCATCAATGCGCGCGGCTCGAAGCCTCAGAGGATCGGGATCGCCGGGGTCGTTCTTATCGGTGAGTAGCCCGACGAAAGCGATGGCGAGGACAATTGCGGTGATCAGACTCGCCAAGACGGGCGCTCGATGTCGAGACACGAACTTACGCGATCGATAAGCCCAACTGTCAGCGCGGGCGCGGATCGGCAGGCCGCCCAAGAATCGCTCGAGATCGTCACGGAACGCGGCCACATCGGGGTAGCGGCGTTGCGGTTCTTTGCGAAGCGCCTGCAGCACGATGAGGTCTAGATCACCGAGCAGCTCGCGCCGACGCCGTTCGACGCTTCGCGTTCTTGTGCCGCTGTTCGAGGTGTCCGAGGTCGTCGCGTCGAACCGTTCGGTGTGGAGGACAGCGCTCGGCCGCCGCGGCGCAACTCGACGAATGCACTCTTCGGTGGTGACGCTTTCGCTCGGCGGGATGCCGTAGGGCCACGCCCCGGTGAGCAACTCGAACAACACGATACCCAAAGCATGCACGTCGGTTGCCGGCGAGACCGGCTGCCCAGTGATTTGCTCGGGGCTGGCGTATCTCGGGGTCAACACTCTTTGGTCGGTACGAGTGAGCGCGGGATCATCGGAGTTCAGGATCTTGGAGACGCCGAAATCTAGCAGCCGAGGTTCACCCCGCTGGTTGATCAGGATGTTGCTGGGCTTCAAGTCTCGGTGAACGATGTCGTGCTGCTGAGCAAACTCAACGGCACGCGCAACCGCGATCATGACCGCAACGACTTCCCGGGGGGACGATTCGTGCTCGACGCAGTACTCATCGATGCGTTGTCCGTCGACGAGTTCCATCACCAAGTACGGAATGCCGTCGTCGGTGGTTCCGCCGTCGTAGAGTCTGGCGATGCTCGGATGCTCGAGGCCGGCGAGGATCTGCCGTTCTTGCTCGAAGCGCTGCCGGTCGCCGTCGTGCACGACGCCGCGCAACAGCTTGATGGCGACCCGCTGCTGGAACGCGGCGTCGGCGCGCTCGGCCTCCCAAACCGAGCCCATTCCACCGCGTCCGATTTCGCGCAGCAGCCGGTAGGCGCCAATGCGTCGATTCACCAACGGCAGGCTGGCGGACCCCGAGGTCGACGCGACGGACATGAGTTCGGGCGAGCCGAGGCGGTTGGTTGCCGCCTCTTCCTCAGCAATTCGAGCATCTAGTTCGTCGCCAAGCGCTCCGTCGTCACCGCGCACGGCATTGAGATACGCCGGACGCTGCGACGAAGGCAACGCGAAGTACTCGTTCAGAAGTGCGTTGATCCGCGATTCGCGGTCGTGATCCGCCATTGACTTCCAACCCGCCCGATTTTCACTCGAAACCCCGATTGTATACGCCGCTGACCCCGGCGCGTTGACCACAACACGCCGCTGAGGAGCGTTTTCTCGCTCCCGGCCCCCGGGTTCGTTGAAATCCCACCTCACGCCGCTCACCCGAACGCGGTAAGATGCCCCGTTGGCTCGATTTCAAATACTCGGAGAACTGTGATGACCGCAGACGCTTCGCCCGACGACACTTCAGGTGTCCCGGCCGCCGCGACGCCGGCGCTCGATGCACTGATCGAAGAGCACCTTCCGTCACTGAACGCGTACGTTCGCGTCCGCACGGGAGCCAAGCTCGGCACGAAAGAGTCCATCTCGGACCTGGTGCAGTCGACGTGTCGCGAGGTCTTGAGAACAGCGGACAAAGTTCCAAACGTGGACGAGGCTGGGTTCAAGTACTGGTTGTTCACCATGGCCGAGCGAAAAATTTTGAACAAAGTGCGGCACTGGGAAGCGGGAAAACGCGACCAGGGGCGCGAAGCCGGAGGCATGAGCGTGGTCGAAGGACAGCGGCTCATGCAGAGTTACGGTGGATTTCATTCGCCGAGCCACGGCGCGGTACTGAGCGATGAGATCGAGCGCGTAGAAGGCTCGATGCACAAATTACCGGAAGACTACCGCGAAGTTATCGTGCTTCATCACTTGGTCGGCCTCCCGCACAAGGAGATCGCCGTCGCGATGGATCGATCGGAAACTGCGGTCAGACAGCTGCTCTCGAAGGCGCTCGCCCGCTTGGTCCGCATTCTTCGAACGAGCGAAAAGGACTCGACATCATGACACACCGCACCTTACTTAGCGCCGCCATACTGACCCTGGCTTTGTTGGGACTTCCCATTTCGGTCGACGCCTCCACACCGGTGACCGATCTGACGTGCCTCTACGACTGCACGGGTGCGTCGGTCGAGTTGTCGTGGACCAACACCGACCTGTACACGTCGATCACCATCGAGCGTAACGGCATTGCAGTGGCAATCATCGGTGGCTCCAGCACGACGTACTCCGAGTCCCCTCCGCTTCTGTTTCCCGCCGCGTATACGGTACTGCCCGAATGCGTCGGCACGGTCGCCGCAGGTCAAACGTGCCAACCGTCGCCGGCGGCGGTTTTCGATCTCTCCTGCACTCGCGACTGTGGCACCGCGTCCGTCGAGCTGACCTGGTCGGCGGCGGGTGGCTACGACGCCATCGAGATCTACGAGGACGGCAATCCCGTCGCGGTGCTCTCAGGCGCCGACGTCTCCTACGCCGCCATGCCCACCGGACCGACCGTCTACGAGGTCTACGCTTCGTGCGCGGGTGTCTTGTCCGACCCGGTGTCGTGCTCGGTCGGCACGGTGCCGGTGCCGTTGCCGCAACACTTGATCCTGGGCCTATCGCGCGGAGGATTGGTCGACACGGTCGGTGCGCTGGAAGCTGCGTTCCTCGCGCGAGGCGACACCTTCGTCACGATTTCGAGTTTCAGTGAACTTCCGTGCGGCGTCGTCCCGGGGCCCGACACCATCGTCTGGTCTATCACGGGAACGTTCCCGGACAACGCGCCACTGACCGACGAACACGGTCAATTCTTGGTCGAGCAGATCCTGTCGAGCGGGGGCGTCTATCACGAAGGCGGCGACACGTGGGGCTTCGATCCCGCGACGCCCTTCAGCGACTACGACGGCATCGGCCTTGCCACAGATGGTGACGACAGCTTCACCAGCATGGCCGGCCTCGACATCATGGCGGCTCACGGATCGACCTACAGTCAAGACCAGGTCGGCAGCGACTTCACCGATCAACTCTCGCTGACCACCGACGACTTGGGCGGCAGCGATTCGCGGGTCGTGTGGGAAGAGAACGTCCTGGGCCTCAACTACGCGACGGGGGTCTACTACCAAACGGACTCCGGCATGGGGAACGTCTTCTCACAGAGCTGGGAGCTCGGTGGATACGGAGATCTAATCGATCCCGTGCTCGACGACATCATCGAGGGCGTCGGAGTTCCGCGGTGCATCCGCGTCGACATGTTCATGGCGGTCCAGAACACGACGACCGGCGTCATCAACATCACGTGGAGCGCCGGATACACCGGAGACTGGGTCAACCTCAAGCTGCAGATCTTCACGCCACCGTGCACGTCAGACGTTACCGTCACCGTGCCGATGCCACAGTGGCCAGGGTTCTACAACTACTCGCCGCCGTGCGAGGGACAGTACAACTTCACCCTTCAATCCGAGTGCACCGGCGGCTATCTCAGCGGCGAGTCGGTAGCCACCGTCGAGTGGGCGCGCCCGCACAAACGCGGCGACTCGAACCGAGACGGCGGCTTTGATATCGGCGACGGAATCCACGTGCTCAACGGCTTGTTCGCCATGGGAGGGTTCCCGTGCGAAGCGGCGTCCGACGTCAACAACGACGACATGATCGACATCGGCGATGCGATCTACGCGCTGAACGCACTGTTTGCGGGCGGCCCGCCCCCGGCAGCGCCGTTCGATGAGTGCGGGATCGACGACGAAACGCCGTCGGGCTTACGCTGCGACGAGTACGACGTTTGCCTTTGAGATAGCGCGGGGCATCGCAACGCGGGGCGCGACTCGCTACTCGTCCAGCGCGTAGTCGAGAGCCGCGTCGATACTCATGGCCGAACCGTGCGCCCACGCCTGGGCGAACGTCGCGGCGTCGGTTCCGCTTTGGAGTTCGGCCACCGCGGAATCGACGCGAGACTGCGGTCCGGTGGCTACGCTCAACCCCGAGGCGCTGGAGTACGACTGCGCGGCGGCCAGAAGCCGAATGGAGCGCACGTGCTGACCGAGCGCGGCGGCCAGCATTCCGAAGAACATCACACCGTCGCGCTGCCCTTCCTTGTCACCGAGCTCTCGGTGAATCGCGACCGCGCTGGCGTAGTGGCGTCGCGCGTCGGAGTAGCGGCCGGCCAACTTGTCGACCAACCCGAGCGAAATCAGATTCCGAGCCTCCCACGCGCGGTTGCCAAGCTCTCGATTGAGTTCTAATGCTCGCACCCAGAGATCTCGCGCTCGATTCGGATCGCTCCGCTCGAGACAGGCGGCGAGGTTGTGCAAGGTACCCGCCGTGAGGTACCGGTTGCCGAGCGATTCGGAGAGGACCAAGCTCTCCTCGAAGTACGGCAACGCCGTGTCGATGTCACCCTGAATCTGCGCGACGTTTCCGAGCATGGCCAGCGTCATGGCGGTTGCACCGTCGGTTCCGAGCTCTCGCGACAGCTCGAGGTTCTCTTCGAAGTGGCGCTGCGCCTCTGCATAGCGAGCCCGCCTCAGTTCGAGTTGTGCGAGGCTATTGAGCGACGACGCAATGCGAACTCGATCACCCAACTCTCGTTCGAGTTCGAGTCCTCGCGTGAGGTACTCTTCGGCAACGTCGTAGTCACCTTGCTGCATAGCGAGCAAGCCGGCGCAGCGATAAGTCGGTGCCAGCGCCCGGGAGAGGTCCGAGCTCTTGCCCGACTCTAGCGTTTCAGCCGCGCCGGCGTCCGGCACCGATTCGAGCAGCCGTTCGGCGATGCGACGGCCGGCCGTCCAATGGCCGCGAACGCTGTAAAACTTCCACGTCGATCGCAAGATAGCCATGGCCAACACGACGTCTCCCTGCGAGAGCGCCCCCTCGATCGCCCGCTCCAAGTTGTCGCGATCGGTCGCCAACGCGTCGAAGCCCTGCGCTTGCCCGCTGCCGTCGAGTGATGGCTCGAGACCGCGCGCAACCTCGGCAAAGTACCGGGCGTGGCGATTCTCGAGTTGCGCCCGCTCGTCGCTTTCCGACAGCCGATCGCCGGCGAACTCGCGAAGGGTCTCCAACATTCGGTAGCGTGCTCGGTCGTCGACGATCTCTAGCTCGATCAACGACTTCTCGACCAAGTCTGTGACCACGTCGAGGATCGCCCACGATTTGAGTCGGTCGTCGCCGCAGACATCCTCGATCGCTTCGAGCGACGCTCCCCCCGCAAAGACCGAGAACCGACGAAACAGAACAGCCGCTTCGTCGGAGAGCAGCTCGTGGCTCCAGTCGACCAACGAGTGCAGGGCGCGTTGCCGCGGTTCGCGAGTGGTGTCGCGTCCCGTCAGCCAATGCAGTCGTTCCGAAAGGCGCTTGGCCAAATCTGAGACGGACATGGCCGCCAACCGAGCCGCCGCCAACTCTATCGCCAGCGGCAAACCGTCAAGGCGACGACAGATCTCGAACACCGCGGGGGCGTCGGCATCGGTGAGCTTCAGTCCGGGACGCGCCGCCACCGCACGCTGCTCGAACAATAGAACGGCTTCGTAGTCACGCAGCGCGGCCAGGTCGTAGCCCGCGGCTCGCTCGTCCGGTAACGAGAGGGACGTCACGCGTACCGCGCCTTCCCCCACGATTCCCAGCGCTTCGCGACTCGTCGCCAGGACGCGCAAACCGGGACACTCCGCGAGCAACGTGGCGACGACGCGAGCGCTCGGCTCCAGGAGGTGTTCGCAGTTGTCGACGATCATCAACGCGTCGCTACCGCCGATGGTGTCGATCAATGCACGTTGCGGATCGCGACCGGGAGCCTCGCGCGTTTCGACCACGGCCGCCATCTTCGAGACGATTCCGTCCGGGTCGGTCGTAGGAGCGAGATCGATCCACCACGGTCCCACGCTGTCCCCGCGGTGATGCTTGCGCGAGTACTCGATCGAAAGGCGGGTCTTACCCGCCCCGCCGGGCCCCACCAATGTCACCAGCCGCGAATCGTCGAACGCATTCTTGGTCTGTTCGACCAACGCGCGACGGCCGACGAAGGGGGTCCAAGGTTCGGGGACGTTCCCCACGCGAGACGACTCGGAGGGCTCGACGTCGGTGCTGCGCGATCGTTGCGCCGCGGCGTCGTCCAACACGCGCCGCACGGCGACCGCAGTCTCCGGTCTGTCGTCACGATCGTTCGCGAGCGCCGCCGCAATGATCTCCCGCAACGCCACCGGCAATCCGGCGGGCAAGATCGAAAGATCCACTTCCCCCGCGATGGTCCGCGCCAAACGCTCCGGTGCGTCCTCGCCTTCGAACGCCGGTCGCCCCGTCACGCACTCGAAGGCGAGACACCCCCACGAAAACAGGTCGGTCCGCTCATCGACGGACTCCACGCGAATCTGCTCGGGACTCATGTAGCCAGGGGTGCCGACCAACATTCCGGCACGCGAGTGGTACTCCGATGGAGGATCCTCATCGGCGACGTCCAGCGACTCGCCAGCGAGCGAGATGCCGTCGGGCTCACTGTCCTCGGTGCGAAGCGCCTTGGCCAAGCCGAAGTCGAGAACCTTGACGTTCCCTTCTTCGTCGACCTTGACGTTTTGAGGCTTCAAGTCGCGGTGAATGATCGAGCTCGCGTGCGCCGCTTCGAGTGCCACCGCGATCTGACGGAGAATAGAAACGCTTTCGTCGATCGAAAGCGGCGTCCGCGCCAGCCGCTCGGCCAAAGTCTCCCCGCGGATCAAGCCGAGGGTAAGAAACGGACCGTGATCGTCATCTTCGAGCGAGTAGATAGCACCGACATTGGGGTGATCGAGCGCGGCAAGGAGCCGCGCTTCTCGTTCGAATCGTCCCAACGCATCCGGATGGCGCGCAAGCGTGGCCGGCAATCGTTTGACGGCGAGCCAACGTCCCAGTCGCGGATCGCGCCCGAGGTAGACCACTCCCATGCCACCGCGACCGAGTTCACCGTGAATCGAATACCGTCCGACTTGACGGGGCCGCTCCGATGCGTCGGGGCTCGGCGTCGCTTCGATAAAGCCCATCGCCTCGAGATCTGCGACGCCCTCCCGGATGGCCGCCGCGTACTGCGTGTGATCTCGGCAGAACGATTCCAGATCTTCGCCGCCGGCCTGACGTCGCTCGAGATAACGAGCGATCAAGTCCTCGACGTAACTGGGATCGGGTTGGGAAGTGCCCACGGTTTCATTCATGACGCGCCTACTGAAGGCGATGATAACCGCTGGGCGAGCGGGCATCTCGATGTCGGTCGCCGCCCATTTCGGGGAAAGCGGTCGCCGGACGCCAGCCGATTAGCCAGCGTCAGATAGGTTCTGCTTGCGCGGGAGAGGCATGGGTTTGCAGAGATGGATCGCATGGTTGGCGACGCGAGCACACTTTCGACACGCGAACGTTGGCTGGTCGACGATGCGCAGTAGCTCGTCCGCCTTGTTCTTGATGCGGTCTCTGCTCCAGTCGCAGAGCGTTCGGCGCTTTCCCATCAAAACCTCCCGAGTCTGATGACTGGCGGAAGTGTACTTCGCGTTGTTTGACAAATCAATCAAGTGACCCGGTAGCCCCCTTCAGTCTCTAAGCGATATTCCGATAAAGACTTGAGGGCGAGACCATGGCTCACACCGAAGAGTTTCTTCGGCCGCGGTCAGGTAGAACCGGTCCCGCTTTTCCTCCCGCCGACCCCGCCGCGTCGATTCGGCCAGGATCGATTCGCTAAACTCATCGGTTCTGTCGATCACAAACCCGACGGTTCCCGCTCGCTGGTTCTCGGAGGACCTCATGCAGCTATCCGCGATCTGTGTCACCTGCTTCCTGTTGCTCTCGCCGTCGGTCTTCGCGTTGGACATCGACTCCAAGCTGTTGGCCCCGTTCGGCTGGCGCGAAATCGGTCCGACCGCGACCGGTGGCCGCATTGTCGACTTGGAAGTCGACCCGACGAGAACGAGCACGCTGTACGTCGCCTCCGCTTCCGGCGGGCTGTGGAAAAGCGACAACAACGGCACGACGTGGTCGTGTTTGTTCCAGAGCGAAGGCACGACGTCGATCGGCGACATCGCGGTCGATCCGCAAGATCCACAGACTCTTTGGATCGGTAGTGGCGAGGCGAACAACCAACGATCGTCCTACTGGGGCGACGGTGTGTACAAGTCGAGCGACGGTGGCGCCACTTGGAACAACGTGGGGCTGAGAGACACGCATCACATCGGTCGCGTCGTCGTCGATCCGACGAACTCTGCTGTCGTGTACGTCGCGGCGCTCGGCCACCTGTACTCGACCAACGAAGAGCGTGGGCTGTTCAAGACGACCGACGGCGGCAAAACATGGAACAAGGTCCTGTACGTCAATGACGCTGTCGGCGTTGTAGACGTGGTTCTGGACCCGAGTGATCCCCAAGTCATCTTCGCCGCGTCGTACGAGCGACTGCGGCGCGCTTGGGACTTCGACGGTGCCGGTCCGGGGTCCGCCATCTACAAGTCGAACGACGGCGGGGAGTCGTGGAGAAAGCTCGAAGGCGGACTGCCGACGGGTGAGATCGGTCGCATCGGCTTGGCGATCTATCCGAAGAACCCGAAGATTGTCTACGCCACGGTGTCCGATCAAAACATCGATCGAACTACGCGCGACGATGAAGAAACAGACGACAACGGCGAGCCCGAAGATCGCGGCTTGAAGACGCCGTTCGGCTTCTCGCTGAAATACGACGAAGACGTGCTGGTCGTCTCGAGCGTATCGCGCGGAAGTGCCGCGCAACGCGGCGGGGTGCGCGACGGCAGCCGATTGGTTGCCATCGCGGGCACTCCAATCAAGAGCGAGTTCGAACTCTATCGCGAACTCACCCGGTTGCAGGCGGGTGACGAGGTGCGGTTCCGTTTCGAAATCGAAGACGAAGACAAAGAACTATCGCTGCGGGTGCCAGCCCCGGGCCAACGTCAAGTGGGTGGTGGGATCTTCCGCAGTGACAACAGTGGCGTAACCTGGACCAAACAGAACGATCGCCCGGTCGGCGGCTCACCGGCCTACTACTACGGTCAAATTCGCGTCGACCCCCAGGACTCCGAGCGCCTGTACGTCATGAGTGTTCCGCTGTCCACGTCCAAGGATGGCGGGAAAGAGTGGGAGTCGATCGCTCGCTCGGTGCACGTCGATCACCATGCGCTTTGGATCGACCCGAACGACTCGGAGCACTTGATTCTCGGGAACGACGGCGGGTTGCACTTCAGTTGGGATCGCGGAAAGACGTGGGACCACGTCTTCAACCTTCCGCTGGCTCAGTTCTACGCCGTCGGCGTCGACATGCAGTGGCCGTATCACATCTACGGCGGCACGCAAGACAATGGATCGTGGGGCGGTCCGTCGCAGTCACGAAACCCCGGCGGTATCGGTCGATTCGAGTGGTACCGCTGCGGCGGAGGTGACGGCTTCTACGTTCAAATAGACCCTAACGACTCGAACATCATCTACAGCGAGTCGCAGTTCGGCGGTATTCGTCGGGTCGACCGCCACACCGGTCGCAGCGTTTCGATTCGACCTCCGCAAAGCGACCCGGGAGGCGCACGCGATCGCTACAACTGGAACTCGCCCATCGCGCTGTCACACTTCGATTCTCGCGTTGTCTACTTCGGCGGCAACAAGCTGTTCAAGAGCTACAACCAGGGTGACGACTGGGTGACCATCAGTCCCGACTTGTCCAATACCGATCCGACCCGCCTGTCGGGCAACGTTCCGCACTGCACCATCACCACGTTCTCAGAGAGTAAACTCGACAAGAACCTACTGTTGGTCGGAACCGACGACGGGAACGTGCAATGGACCGACGACGGTGGGAAGAGTTGGGTCAACCTGAGTGATCGAATGCCGATCCGCCCGCCGAGCTGGTGGTGTTCCCGTGTTCAGCTTTCGGCACACTCTAAGAAAGTGGCCTACGTCTCGTTCACTGGCTATCGCGAAGACGACTTCCGTCCGTTCTTGTTCGCCACTCGCGACAGCGGCAAGACGTGGCAGACCATCACGGGCAACCTGCCCGAGGGCCCGATCAATGTGATCATCGAAGACCCTGTGCAGAAGAACCTGCTCTACGTCGGTACGGAGTTCGGCGTGTTCGCGTCGTTCGATCGCGGTGAGAACTGGATCCCTCTCACCGAGGACATGCCGAGGATTGCCGTTCACGACCTGGTCGTGCATCCGCGCGAAATGGATCTCGTCGCGGCGAGCCACGCTCGTGGGTTCTTCATTCTCGATGACATCACCCCGCTACAAGAACTCGCGGACGCCGTCGAGAAGGACGTGCACTTGTTCCCGGTTCGACGCGCGGTCACCTGGATGCGCAAGCGCGGGCTAGGGATATCGGGCAATCGCCGTGTCATGGCCCCGAACCCGCGACCGGGCACTGCGATCAGCTACTCGTTGGCATCGGACGTCGAAAAGCTATCGTTACGCATTCTCGACGCGGACGGCAAAGAAGTCGGCAAGCTCAACACCGAGGGCAAGCACACCGCTGGCCTCCATCGAGTTCAGTGGGACCTTCGCCGGGGGCGACGCGGCTCGGTCGATCCGGGTCGGTATCAGGCCGAACTCAAAGTCGGCGAGTCCACGTTTCTCGAGTGGATAGAAGTTGTCGCGGATCCGTTGAGCACCCCGTAGACCCAGACGCCGAACGACTTTCACGAAAGAGAATCTATGCTGACCAAAGCGCAAGCGCTCGCTTCCTGCCGTCATGAGGTCTCGGTGATTCAGCACCTCGCCGGCAAGATCGAAGAGGGTTCCCTCGAGTATCGGCCGACGGAAGGTCAACGATCGACGCTCGAGCTACTCCAATACCTCACTGTTTCTGGGATCATCACCGCGCGCTACATCGGGACGCAGAACTGGGAGCACGCGGCGGAACTCGGCGAGCGTTCAAAAGGAGTTACCTTGGCGACGTTCGCACCGGCGATGGACACGCAGATGGCCGAGATCGAAACGAGTCTCGCCGATTTGGACGACGCTGCGCTGGCGACTCTCGAGACGACGATGCCGTGGGGATCTCCGTGCACCGGTGGGGAAGCGTTGGTCAACATGGTGCTCAAGACTTTCGTCGCGTACCGAATGCAGCTGTTTCTCTACATGCGCTCGTGTGGGGCAGACGTCACGACCATGAACTGCTGGGTGGGCATGGATCCGCAGTAGATCGCTTGGCTGACTCGGCCGGTTCGCGGCCGCGCTACGCGTGTGTCGGTTTCTGCCGCCGCCCAGGAACCTGACACAGACACGTATCTCGCGCGCGCTCTAACGACGCAACTCGTTGCGGCGACGACTCTTCCTTCGATCGCTCCTGTTGGCACCGGCCGTGCCTCGCTCGCCCTGCCACGCTCGTCGCCCTCGAGTCCGAAGACTCCTGGCTCGGCGAGCCCAGGGTCGGAGATCTCCCCTCCGACGGTCGAAAGGATGCGTCATGAGTCATAGCCCCACCGATCACGCTAGCCAGCACGGTCGACGCCGACTCTGTCCGCTTTGGATCTTCATCGCAGCCGCGATGCTTTGCCCCACCACTGCGTTCGCCCAGTTCCGACGGGGTGACGTCAACGACGACGGTCGCATCACGATGATCGACGTCTGCACGTTGAACAACTTCTTGTTCCTCGGGGGAACACTCACCTGCGCCGATGCGGCTGATGTCAACGACGATGGATTCTTGGCGACCGCCGATTCCGTCGCCCTGCTCAACTACCTGTGCCTCCCGGGTTCGCCACCGCCTCCGGCGCCGGGTCCGATTGTTTGCGGACTCGACCCCACGGCTGACGTGTTGCCGCTGTGCACATACACGTCATGCGCGATTCCGATGCCTGCTCCGAACTCGCGATTCATTCGCGGTGACTGCGATCAGGATTTGACCGTGTCGATCGGAGACGCCGTCTTCGAACTGAACATGTTGTTCGGGCTGTCGGTTCAGAGTTCATGCATGAGCGCGTGTGACGCGAACGGCGATGGTAGCTTCAACATAGCGGACCCGTTGTTCACATTGACGTTCCTGTTCGCACTCGGGCCGCCGCCTCCCGCGCCGTTTCCGAACTGTGGCTGCGACGGAAACTGCCCCGCGTTGATCGACTGCGCGAGTGGTGCGTGCCCGTAACCCGTAACCCGTAACCCGTGAGTTGATCGTTGGGCGCTCGCTCGTGCGGGCGCCCAACGCATACGACTCAGAGAGGCTAGTCGCTCAGATCAGCGATCTCGGTGTCGCTCAGAATGACGTTGTGAATGCGCAGGTCATCGAGAACACCGACAAAGTACGACACGTCGCCGGGAGCCCACCACAGTCGCCCCATCTCGAGCGGCTGGCTGTTGGACTGCACCGGCCCGACGCCGCTACTCAGGAGACCCACGGGGACTCCATCCACGAACACGCGGAGTTCCGACGCGCCGTCACCGAGGAATCGATAAGTCGCGGCCACGTCGTACCACGTCCCGACGCTGAGAGTCGTGGAAGAGATCACTGTGGAGGTTCCCGTCGGTGTGTCGTCTCGTGACACCGAGAACTCCAACGCGCCACTGTCGTGTACCGAGAGCGCGAACCCGTACTGCGGACCGCTCTCGAGCGCCCCTTGCTTGACCACAATGGGAAGCTGTCCCAGCCCGAACCGCTGCACAGAACAGCTAAGGGTGAAGTCTACGCCCGGCAATGAACTGTGGCCGGGGACGGGGGCAAAGATGAACGCGTCCGCAAGCGAAACGTACGACGTCGATCCGTCGAGGTAGATGGCCGTTTCGCCCACGACATCGACCCACAGCGGTGTCGTGATCAGACCGTTCTGGGCGAGCGCCGTTGCGTCGAAGGCGAGCACGCCCGAGCCAGCATCGAGCGGCCAATGCAAACTCAGCGGATTGGGCGGTGCCTCGGGCGTGACGATCAACACCGACCCGCTGACCGGTGACTCCAACCCCGTTCCGTTCACCGCTGCTACCGTGTAGGCGAGCGTCTGGCTGGGAGGAGTGGAGTTGTCGAGATACTCGGGACGGCTCGGCTCGCCGACCAGAACACCGTCGCGATACACCCGGTAGAAGACGACACCGGTCTCCGGATCGTGCGGTGCACTCCACTGGAGTTCGACGAGGTTCCACGCGAGCGCGCCTCCGCTCGGCGTGCCCGGGGCCGGGGGCGCGGTGTCATCGAGCGAGCTCGTTCCGGGATCGGCCGACCACGTGACTTCGCTGGTCATGATGCCGTCGGTGATCGAACCCGGACCCGAGGTGGTCTTGGCGCCATTGAGCCAGAACCAACTGAATCCGAGGGACTCGTGGTCGCTCGTTCTCGTGAGGAGTGTCTCGTGATAGCTCCCCGGCCCGAACGACCCGCTGATCTCAGTCTGAATGGCCGGATAGAAAAACACGATCTCCGCCGCCGCATCGAGGTCGTAAACGCCGTATGGATGAAAGCCGACACTCGCATTCGAGTAATCGATGGAGACGCCCTCGTCGACCTTCTCCTTCATGCCGAGGGCGAGGTGGCTAAACGTCCAAAGGATCTGGTGCGTATCCGGGGCGAGAGCGAGCAACTGCGCGTGCATGCTCTCCTGGAAAGCGACGTCGTCAGCCGTGTAATCGACAGGCGCCCACTGCACTGGCTCGTTGGCGACTTCGTACAGAACGTGAGTTTCGTCGGCGTAACGTGGAGCAATCTCTCCCCACCAATCAATCGCGTCGGCTTCGTCGTAGCCTCCGAGCGAGTGATAGTCGACGACGATGTACATGCCGAGGACACGCGCCAACTCGACCGCTTCGTCCATGATCTGCAACGTCGTGCTTTCGCCGTCGACCAAGTAGTCGAGTTCATAGCACGTGTACGCCGGAGGAAAACACGCGGCGCCCGGTCCGCCACCGAACAGCTGGGGCGGTCGCGAGACCAGCAGTCGGATTGCGTTCAGGCGAAAGTCATCGCGGAGTTCGAGCCAATGGTGAGGGTCTCGTAGAACCCCGAGATTCCAGTCCGCGAGGGTGATCGTCTCGCCACGGAGCGCCTCACCCGTATCTGTGACAACATGGTTGTCGACGATCTGCACGCGCCCACGGGCGGGGGGGCGCGTCACGTCGATCGTTACCACGGCGTCATTCGAGAGATGAGCGTCGATGTTGCCGCGGTAGGTAAAGTTATCGGGGCCGAGGTATCCGGCGTCCGGCGTGTAGGTCACCGTCCACGGAGCGCCAGGGCCAGCCGAGTCGACGCTAGCGGTACCGTTGGCGGGTGCGATCACTATCTGCGACGTAACCAACGCAAGGTCTGGCGATGAAAACTCCAGCTCGATGGAAACCGGTGTTTCTCGAATCGTCTCGACCGACACGTCCGACGCGACGATGGGCTCCGGCGCAACCGCATCGTAGAGAGCGCGGATCTCGCTCGGTGTCAACGCGTGGGAGTAGAGCTGGAGATCGTCGATCAATCCGATGAACCCCGCCGATCCGTCCGCACGATTGCCGAGCACAAAATCGGTCAACGCCGGCGGTACGTCACCGCTGAGCCCATCGAGGCGCTCGACCTCTTCGCCGTCGAGGAACAGACGAAGCGAACTACCATCGTAGGTCGCGGCGACGTGGACCCAGCGGTCGAGAGTTAACGAGCCACCCTCGACGGATCCTTTGCCATTCATCTCGAACCGCGCGCTGTTACTCGAGGTTTGAGCCAGCGCGAATCCGCTGCTCGAAGAGCTGCCGTAAGCGGCGAGGGCCGCGGCGCCCGGTGCAGTCGGTCGCGCCCACAGAGCGATGGTGATCGCGTCCCAACGAATCAACTCGAGCGCGTCGGCATCGACCGAAACCCGCGACGCGGCGCCATCGAAAGACAGTGCGGCGTTCAACCGGCCGTTCGGGTCGAGGGTCGCGTCAACGACTTCGCCGTGGTGCCCACCCGACCCGGAGTCGAGCACGAGGGCACCCGACAGTCCGTCGAACGTCCAATGCGCGGAGACGACGGGGCTGTTGGTACTCGGCGACGGTTCTGGAGTCGCGGACGATGACGATGATGACGAGCAGCCGGCGACCACGAGGCATAGCAGCATCGCTACGGCGCTGAACGCACCGTGCAAGTGTCGCAGATCTCTGACCCGCGAAGCACACGAAGCTGCTCGTACCAAACCAAGTCGGTTCAGGCCACAGGTCGGGCCACGGTCGATCAAAATGGAACGCTGAATGTGGTGGAGCAAGGGGGCCTCCCCAACCGAGTCTCCACGCGGCGACAAAGTCTTATCTCGCCGAGGCTTGGATTGCAAGATCAGAGGTCGCCAAACCGCACTCTTCAACCGACGCTGACGCCGAGGCACCAACCCCGGTGGCCGAGTCGCAACCTGACGCGCGACTCGAACCGCACCACTTCGTGCGAACGAGGATCAAGTTTCTTGGCAACCTTGGCAGATCTTCGCGGCTTTGCGAGAAACGGCAAAGCTACGAAAGCACAACGACCAGCGCTCCCAACTGCCACACCGCTTCGCCCGGCAGGGGATAACCGTGTCCCTCTAGCGGCGGCGCTTGCCGAACATCGCCATCACTTCGATCTTTCGACTCGGTGCATCGGCGTCGTCGGTCACGATGACGAGCTTCGCCTTGAGGTAGGTCTCTTTGCTGTACTCCTTGAGGATCACTCGGACCACATAGGAGTTGCCTTCGGTCTTGGTTTCGATCTTCGTCTCGAAGACCTCGGTTCCCTTGCCCTCGAGCGTCGCCGATTTGACCTTGAACTTGACGCTGGGGTCGATCGATCGGATGGCGATTTTCTTTTCGAGCGGCTTGGCACCATCGACGAGAAGCGTGTCCGTCTCCTTGTTTCCCCAGAAGATCCGACCGTTGGGCTCGAGCACGATAGCAGTCTGATGATGGATCTTGACGCCGACCTCAGTCGTGATCTCGCGACCGCTGCGGGTTCGCACCTTGAGGATCAACTCGTCGACGGACTTTGTGGGAGCCGGAACCGCCGGGGCGCTCAGGTTCAGGCGGTACTGAGTCCCTTTGACCACCTCGGTAACGCTGTCGACCTTGAATGAACCGTTCTTCGACGTTGCCGCCAAGATCTCGATCTCTTCGCTCGCTTTGGAAACGAGGACTTCCCCGACCTTCTTGCCGTTGTACAAACCGGAGACCACCGGCAACTCAGGCACGAGGGTGAATGCTGGGCGCACCTCGATGCGAAACCAGTACGCCTGACGCTGCGGAAAGGCGTTGGTGAAGATGTTGATCTTCTTCTCATGGCGGCCGAGTGCGATACGCCCGGAGTCGATCGTCATCTTCACTTCACCCGTTTGACCGGGCTCGATCGACTTAGGAAAGTCGGTGATACGAGCGCACGGACACTTCGGCGAGACCCGACTGATGGTCAAGGTCTCCGTGCCGTCGTTCTTGATGGTCAACGTGTGATCGAAGACCTCGCCCTTGAGCTTCGCTGGCAGTAGTTCCGGCGTCGTGTATTTAGCACTCGGACCGTCCTGGGCGAACGCCGCGGCCGGCACGAGTACCGCGGCGAGCACGGCTAGAATGGTCAAGAATCGTGACACGGGCATGGTTTGATCTCCTTTAGAAGCACGAAGGTCACCGCTCGACGGCGGGAGTCGGAAAGAACATCGTAGCGGGTCGCCGGCCAATCAGGCCAGCGGCCTCAACCCTCGACCCCGTAATGATCTTCGAGCCTCGCCAACTCCGCTTCGAGCGCTCGCTGGATCTCTGCGTAGGCAGGGTCTCCGTAGACACTCTTCAGCTCGTGGGGATCGCCCTCGAGATCGAACAGCTCCCACTCGTCGATTTCGGTGAAGTGAATCAACTTGTGGCGCTCGGTCCGGACACCGCGGTGCCGATGCACCTTGTGAGTACTCTTCGACCCCTGATAGTAGTGGTAATAGATCGAGTCGCGCCACTTCGGCCGCTGCCCCCGCAGCAGCGGGACGAGACTCTCACCCTGGAACTCAGCCGGAACCTCTCCACCTGCGAGCTCGACGAATGTAGCCGCCATGTCGATGTTCTGAACCATCTGCGTCACGTGTGACCCGGGCTTTGCGCCACCCGGCCAGCGCACGACGAGAGGGGTTCGAACCGACTCTTCGTACATCCAACGCTTGTCGTACCAACCGTGCTCACCCAAGTAGAACCCTTGATCCGACGAGTACATGACGATCGTGTTCTTGGCTAGTCCGTTCTCTTCCAGATAGTCGAGCACGTGACCGATGCTGTCGTCGACGCCGGCGATGCAACGCAGGTAGTCTTTGATGTAGCGTTGATACTTCCACCGAGTCAGCTCGTCACCGTCAAGACCCAGGGCAATGTACTCGCCGATTTCGGATTCGTACGCCGCATCCCACTCGGCGCGCTGCGATTCGGTGAGCCGACCAATCGTGCTGTTGTACTGCCACCCCTTCTTGTCGAGCGCGTCGGGCGTCCACATCTTCAGGTCGTACGCGAGGAACATGTCCTTGGCGATGGACATCTCCTGCGCAGCCGCGGCTCGAGTGCGGTTCGAGTAATCGTCGAACAAGGTCTCGGGCTCGGGAATGTGCTGATCTTTGTACAGGGTCAAGTGCCGCGGACTCGGCTCCCACGCGCGGTGCGGCGCCTTGTGCTGAAGCATGAGCATGAACGGCTTCTCTTTGTCGCGAGACTCCAGCCACCCCAACGCCTTGTCGGTGATGATGTCGGTGACGTATCCCTCGACTCGACTGGGTCCCGCCGCTGACTTGAAGTCCGGATTGTAGTAGTGCCCCTGTCCGCGAAGAATCTCCCAGTGATCGAACCCGGTGGGGTCGGTTCCCAGGTGCCACTTGCCAATCAGTGCAGTTTCGTATCCGGTCTTCTGAAGTACCTTGGGGAACGTGAGCTGCTCGCCGTTGAACTTGTTTCCGTTCTGCATGAAGCCGTTGGCGTGGGAGTGCTTGCCCGTCAACACGGCAGCGCGCGCTGGGCCACAGATCGAGTTGCAGACGAAACTGTTGTCGAAGATCACACCACCGGCGGCGATACGATCGATGTTCGGCGTCTTGTTGATCCGCGATCCGTACGCCGAGATCGCTTGCTGCGCGTGATCGTCCGTGTAGATCCAGATGATGTTCGGTCGTGGAGCAGGTTCCGAAGCCACAATGCCTGAGGCAGGATCGGTACCCGGACGTTCGGTGCGTACAGACGCACATCCGACAATGAACGTGCTCAGAACAAAGCAGACGCTGACGAATCTCATGGGAATTTCTCTGATCTAGCCGACTGGGCATCGCGTTAGTGTAGGCGAGACCGAGCCGTTCATTCCAGCGATGCTGAAACCGCCTGGCTCAAGGCTTGGGAACGAGGCGGAGAATTAGCTCGTCGGAGTGTTGCGGGTCGCCGATCTGGTCGGACTCCCCGGACGGACCGCCCGATGCCAGTAGCGTCTGCACGCCTAGCGGGCTGCGAGTGTCCGACAGCGACCAATGCACAACTCCGGACGCAAAAGAGACCTTCGTCGGAGCGGACCCTTTCTCGACCCCGTCACCCAGGAGGTGAAGGGTGTAAGCGCTCGTCGATGCATCGACTCGGCTAGAGATCACTTCAACGCGAACGGGCACTTCTGTGGCGTTCTTAGGCACCCCGAGTCTACCCACGATGGTCTCGACCCCATTGCGCACGTGAACCAACTGAACGAACTGCCAAGCCGATGGTTTCCTCAGCGGACGACTAAACCGGTTGACGCCAAAATGTCGGTAGAGGCTAGACACGCTCGGATCAAAGCTCTTCGGAACGCCACTCGAATCACAACCGACGAGCGCGAGCAAAGGGGACAGTGCAAGAACAAGGCGAAGCATGCGAGACGATCCTCTCGGGGGAGGGGGGGGGTAGAGAATCGAGCTTACGTCGCGACGCGTTTGGGTCAACGACCTTTTGCGAAGACGATCTCTTTGAGTGTTCGCAAGAACTGACGACTCTGCGCTCGGTTGAACGTGAAGCTCGCGGCCACATATACCACTGCTCCGAACAGGGTCGACGAGAACAACAACGCCATCTCCCACTTCGGGAACGTGAGCCGTTCCGTGATCGAGATGACGCCGGTGATCTGCTCCGACATCGGCGCGACGAGGTGCTGGAACAACTCGACCGAAGCGACCATGACGGCTCCGCAGAGCACGGCACGAAGGAGAGGCGCGATCGCCACCGTCAAGCGCATGTCGAGGTACTTGACGACCAGCCCGTACGTGATGCACGTCGACACCAGCATCGGGATCAGGACACCGTAGGCAACCCCGACTGGGCCGTAGCTCGAGAGTGTCCAGACCAGTGGAAAAAGCAACGAGTGGTGAACGATGCTGGAAAAGAAGAGCAACTTCGGCTTACCGATCGCCTGAAGAACGGGACCGGCAACGGACGAGGTGGCGAGCGCCATTCCGTAGAAGGCCAACACCTCGACGATTGGCCCAGCCGGCGCGTACTCGGCACGAAACACGGTAGCAACGAACTCATCCGCGACCGACAACAGCCCGCAGCCCATGGGAATAGCGAGCAACGCAATGTGGGAAAGCGCCTTCTGGAAGGCGTTTCGCATCGCGTCCATGTCTTCCTTCATTCTCGACAGCGCGGGAAATGCGACTCGATTGACCAAGAAGGCGAGCTGTCGCGACGGCATGTTGCAGGCGTTGAACGCCCGCCCGTACAGCCCCAAGTCGACCATGCTGCGCAGCGTGCCGAGCAGCATGCGGTCGAAGATCCCTCCGACGGCGGACAGCGCGGAGAACAGCCACATCCATTTCCCGAAGACGAACATGTCGCGGAGCACCGAAAAGCTGAAGCGCAGACGCGGGCGCCATCCCGAAACCACGAACATGAGGATCATCTGGACCAAGTTCGCAAACAGGTGCGCGCAGACCAGAGACCAAACGTCGTACTCGAGCCAGACCATCACCGTCGCGATTACGGCGAACGTCACCGTCGAAATGACTTCCGCAACGGCGGTGCGGCCGAACTCCAGGCGCTTTTGGAGCACCAGGCTAGGCGTCGTCGCCAGGGCGTCGATCAAGAACAGACAGAACATCGCACGCAGCACATTGGTCAAGCCCTCGACCGTCACGCCTGCTTCTCCACGGAAGAGGCTCGCGATCCAAGGCGCAATCACGAACGCGATGCAGAACAAGGTGCTGTTGAGAAATGCGGTGAAGTAGAAGGTCGTGTCGGCCGCGAGCTGATCGTCTTCGGCGCTCTTGGGAGTACGCTGAATGAACGCCTGCCCGAAGCCGGATTCGCGAAAGACGTTCAAGATAACGATGACGGCCATCGCGGCGTCGATCAACGCATAGCGGCTCGGGATGATGAACTTGCCGAGCAAGATGGTGATCAAGAATCGGATGCCTCGAGAAACAGGCAGCCACTTCAGCCCGACGCGTATTTGCCGCGATGTGTGGGCACGATCAGCTGCGTCGGGTGCGTCCTGCGCCGGCACGTCTGGCCCGCGCGATGGGGGCGCACCCTTCGTCATCCGATGGCCTCGACCGTGCCGCGGTAACCAAGACCGTCGAGTTGCTTGCCGATCTCTTCGACGTAGAGCGGGTTCATGACAACCACCCGATCGACCGCCATCGCGACGAGCTGCTCCGGACCCACGATTTCGTGTCCCGTGCCGGCGACGTACTTGCCCTGCTTCAGCGGGTTGATGTCGACGACGCCTCGGATCGAGTCGCCGAACTCCGCCAGGATATTGAGGAACGTCACGCCCTTGGACCCCGCGCCCCAGATGGCGAACCCGTCGCCACGCGCGGCGGAAGCCGCAAGCTCAGACCGCCAGTAGCTGGTTCGATCGTCAAACGCCTCGGTGAACTTTGCAACGTAACCGGCCAGCGCGTCGAGATCCTGCGTGTCTTGGTCCGCGTCGGCGGTGGGATCGGCCCCGGCCGGTACTTCGGCCGAGAGGAACTGACCACCGAACGTCTCGCGCACGTGCGGCGCGGCTCCTTGTTGCGCGAACAAACGACGCAGTGAACTGGGGACGAAGTAGCTGCAGTGCTCGTAGATGATGTCCCAGATGCCGAGATCGCGAAGCGTCCACAGCCCGTTCGGAACTTCGACGTAGGCCGCTGCCCCACCGCCGCGCTCCGAGGCGTTTAGCATGGTTCGGATGAACGCCGAGGGTTGAGTGACGTGCTCGAGGACGTGGCGCGCGTAGATCAGTCCGAGTGGACCATTGACGCAGCCTTCGTCGAAGAACTCCGGGCTCAGCTGAAACGGTCGACCTTCGACGCGCTGCAGCTCATCCGGCGAACTCGGGTCGTATCCGAGACCACGGTTGCGCCCGTCCACGCACAAGAGCTCGAGAAACTCTCCGCGGTGCGCGCCAATCTCGACCACGTCTCGATCGTCGAGCGCGAACTTCGTCATGAGGCGGTCGGCCAAGGACTCGGCGAACGACTGAAACCGCGCCGAGCAGTGCAGGGAGTTCTCGTACCCCTCAGCGTATTCGACGAGGGCAGGATCGAACGCGACGTTGTGGATCATTCCACAGCCGGAGCACGATCCCAGTCGAATGTCGCCACGCGCCGCGGAGCGGGCGAGCTCTGGAGTCTTGTGCAGAACGTTGCAGAAAACCGGAACCCGCTCGAGTTCGAAGAAGACTTCGAGCGTCGGCGCGTCGGAACCCAGCGAGTCGGTACAAATCGGGCACTTCAAGACGCGCTCCTCGGTTGTGATCTCATGATGGTGACGTTAGCTCGAACGAACGCCGCGTTCAATCCATCGCAACGAGCTCGGGCGAGAGCCCACGCTTCGCGAGATCGGCGCGTATTTCGTCCATGTAGATGGGGTTCATGACCAGCACGACGTCGGGAGCGATCTCGGTCAAATCGTCCGGACCGACGATAACATGTCCCGTGCCTGCCAGGAACTTGCCGTGCTTGTGTGGGTTGATATCGACGACCGCTGCGATCTCATCGGTCAGCCCAAGGGTCGTCAAGTAGGAGACCCCCTTCGAGCCAGACCCCCACACCACCGGCTTCAGCCCTTGCTCGTGCCACCGCTTCAAGTCCGCGCGAAGCCGGGTGAACTTCTCTTGGATCCCGGTCTCGAAGTCGCGAACCCACTGATCGGTCTGAGCGAGATCGTCTTCGACGTCGAAGTGTTTGCCGCGTTGTCCCTCGCCCGCCGGCACCGGCTTGCATTCGATCATCAAGTATTGATCGTCGTAGACCTTGTACAGATCGAGCAGCTCGAAGTCGCAAGCCCGGAAGAGCCGCGCAAGAGAGCCGAGCGTGAAGTACGTGCAGTGCTCGTAGTACATATCCCAGAACGCGCGCTCGGTGAGCACGCGCTCGACGTCGGGCAGCTCGAAGAACACGGTCGCGTCAGGCTTGTCATCGAGAGTGTTGCGGATCATGCGCACGAAGTCGTACACCGGTCCGATGTGCTCGAGCGTATGGCGACACGCAATGTAGTCCGCCTTGAGATGCGTGTAACTCTCCGAATACAGATCTTGAATGAACTCGATGCGATCTGCGGCTTCGCTAGTCGTCCGCTCGGGGCGATAACTCGGATCGATTCCGATGCCGCGATTGGGACCCTTCTCGCAAAGTTCGACGAGGAACTCGCCTTTGCCACAGCCGATCTCGAGGCAGTGCTTGTCGCGCAGATCGTAGCGTTCGATCTGGTCTTCGACGATCTCGGTCAAGAACTGCTGAAATCGAGGTGAGAAGCCCTGCGTCTCTTCGTAGTCCGTGTTGTAATTCTGCACGTGGGCGTCGAACGCGGTGTTCTGAATGAAGCCGCAGTCGTTGCAGTGACCGAGCCGGAGATCACCACGAGGGAAGTCGATCGCTTCTTCGCGGGTCGCGACCATCAGGCAGCTATGGACTGGGATCGACTCGACTTCGTAGAAGATCCGAACGTTTTCGGACGCACACGCCTGGCAACGAAACGACATCACACGACCTCGGGGTGGGGAATGGGAACGACGAACTTACCGCCTCGACTCCGGTACTCGGACTGTTGACTCAGGATCTCGTCCTTGAAGTTCCACGGTAACAGCAGGACGTAGTCCGGCTGCGTCTCCAAGATTCGTTCGGGGTCGACGATCGGCACGTGCACGCCAGGCATGAGCTTGCCCTGCTTGTGAACATTGCGGTCGGCGACGAACTCGAGCAGGTCTGTGCCGACGCCCGCGTAGTTCAAGAGAATAGCGCCCTTGGCAGCTGCCCCGTAACCGACGAGCGTCTTGCCCTCGGCTTTGAACGCGCGAAGCATCTCGGACAGTTGCTTCTTGATGCCTTCGACGCGACCGGAGAAGTCGTTGTAGTACGACAACGTGGTCAGGCCGCACTCTTTTTCATCGGCAAGGTACTGCTTGACGGCGTCGCTGGGGTTCTCGCGCTTCTCGACGAACAGGCGCAGCGAGCCACCATGGATGGTCAGCGGAGCGACGTCGTTGAGAAACAGTCCGTTGCGCCGAAACAGTTCGTCGAGCGCAGTCACGGAGAAGTAGCACAAGTGCTCGTGATAGATCGTGTCGAACTCACAGTGATCGATGAGGTCGCGCACGTACGGGCACTCGATCACCGCGACTCCGTCTTCGTGGAGTAGGGTGGCGATTCCTTGTACGAAACCGTTGGTATCGGCGACGTGCGCGAGCACGTTGTTTCCGTGGATCACGTGCGCTTGGCGTCCCTCGGACGACAACCGCTCGGCGAGATCCTTGGTGAAGAAGTCATGGATCATTTCGATCCCCTTCTCCCGCGCCGCCTTCACCGGACCCGCGGCCGGATCGATACCGAGAACCGGAACGCCTTGCTCCTTGTAGAACTGCAGCAGATAGCCGTCATTGGCAGCAAGCTCTACGACGAGTTGATCATTGGTCACGCCCCGGGCAGCAATCACACCCTCGACGTTCTTTCGTGAGTGCTTCAACAACGCGTCACTGAACGACGAGTAATACGGATAGTCGTCCCCGAACAGATCTTCCGGCGGGACGGTCTTCAGGATCTGCACCAACGAACAGCTCCCGCAGAACGCCACGTCGAGTGGATATTTCGGCTCGGGTCGATCGAGGTCTTCCGGGCGGATCAAGCCATCGGAGTGTGGCATATCACCCAGTCGGAGGAAGACCTCGAGATCTGTGGACTCACAAATACGACAGGTCGTGCGTTCAGTCATGACTCTCGATACTCCGTTGTTTTCGATAAATGTATGTGACCATCACTGGATGGCCGCGCTACGCGGAGACCCAACGGAGGTTGGAGTCCAGCCGCCCGGATTCTTGCAGCCCGTGAACGTGCTTGATTCGGAGGTAGCGCGAGCTCTCGAACTCTTCGAGCGTGAGGCCATGCGCCTTGTACGCTTCGTACAGTTCCTCGACCCCACGACGCACGGTCCACTCGGGCTTCGACTCCGGAAGCACCGCGAGAATCTTGTCGCAGTTGACTCGGTAGTTACGCTTGTCAGGGCCGGCGCTCTCCGCGAGGACGATTCGGGAACCGGGGACGACGTCAGCCACGATCTCGGCGACTTGGCTGATTCGGTAGTTCTCTTTGGTATCGCCCACGTTGAACGCTTCGTTGTGGATCTTCTCGACCGGTGCGTGCAATACCGCGATGAACGCTTGCGAGATGTCCCGAATGTGAACGAGCGGGCGCCAAGGCGTGCCGTCGCTCTTCATGAACACTTCGCCTTTGGTCATGGCGTAGCCGGTGAGGTTGTTGACCACCAAGTCTCCGCGGAGGCGCGGCGACAACCCGAACGCGGTCGAGTTGCGCAGGAAGGTCGGATGGAAGTCGTCGCTGGCGAGCTTGGTGACGTCTTGTTCGACGAGGACTTTCGACTCACCGTACGGAGTCACCGGGTTGAAATCCGCGCTCTCATCAATGTAGTCGTCGCCGTGTGCGCCGTAGAGGCTGCAAGACGATGAGTGTAGGAAGCGAGGCACTCCGGCCGCCTTCGCTTCTTTGGCGAGACGCACCGATGCGCGGTGGTTGATGTCGTAGGTGCAGTCGGGGTTCAAGTCACCGAGCGGATCGTTCGAGATGCCCGCGAGGTGAATGACCGCGTCGAAGCCCTCGAGCTGCTCACGCGAGA
>JAJFFE010000412.1 GCA_021776775.1 Planctomycetota bacterium
GTGACCGACGCGGACATCAAGCGGGTCCTGCTCGCGAACACCGACGATGAAAAAGTCACCCCGCGGAAGTTGGCTCGACGCACGCAACGCATCCTTCGCGATCGGGAAATGCGCGCCACGTTCGACCAACTCCAACAGGCCGGCGCCACCGTAGAATACGCCGCGGTCGACGTACAATCCGTCGACGCCGTTGCCGAACTCGTCACACGACTCCGCACGCGCGGGCCGATTCGGGGCTTCGTACACGGCGCCGGCGTGCTGCGCGATCACCACATCGCGGGCAAGTCGATCGAGGACTTCGACGCCGTCTACGGAACGAAGGTCGGGGGCAGCTTCGCTGTTCTCAGCGCGCTCGACCTCGAAGAGTTGCGCGTGTGTGCGTTCTTCTCCTCGACGACAGCGCGACTCGGCCGTGTTGGCCAAGTGGACTACGCGATGGCCAACGAGGTCCTGAACAAGGTCGCACACTGCATTCGACGCGACCATCCGAAGACCCGAGTCGTCTCGTTCGGTTGGGGCCCGTGGGACGGTGGAATGGTCACTCCGTCGTTGCGTACCGTCTTCGAGAGCGAAGGCGTTGGCTTGATCCCGCTCGAAGGCGGAGCAGAGTTCTTCGTCGACGAGCTTTCGCGCGCCGACGGCCCGGTCGAGGTCGTCGTCATGGGCCCGACGCCGACGCCAGGTTCATCTGGGCCGCCTCCCGGAGAGTCGCACGACGCGCCCGCTACGCGGCCGCGGGCCAAGCTCTCGGCGCACGACGCTTCCATGCGAGTCGTGCAACACATCGAACTCGATACCCAGTCCCACCCGTACCTACTCGATCACCAACTCGACGGAAAACCGGTGCTTCCGGCCGCGTTCATGGCGGAGTGGTCCGCCCACACCGCAAGCCACGCCAATCCGGGGCTGCGCTTTCTCGGCTTCGAGGACTTTCGGGTGCTCCGCGGCTTGCAACTCGACGGATCCGCGGTGGTCTCGATCGCCGTCGGCAAAATGGAACGTCGGGAACACGACTACGCGGTACCGTGCGAAGTCAGAGCCATCAGTGACGTGTCCAACGGCGAACCGGTCGTCGCCCTGCACAGCCGCTGCACGGTACTCTTGTCCGAACCGAATTCGTCCGTCGAAGCCCCGACCCGCGCTCCGGCGATTACCGGCGACCCGTGCGACTCGAATGTGTACGACGAAATCTTGTTTCACGGTCCCCGCTTTCGCGCGATCGCGTCGGTACCTCATTGCTCGGCGGAGGGAATCGTGGCGACTCACGAAACCGGGGGATCGCCGGCGGAGTGGAGCGACGTCACACTGCGCAACGAGTGGCTCACAGACCCACTCTCGCTCGACGTCGGATTCCAAGCGATGATCGTTTGGTCACAGCAAGTACGCGGCGCCCGATCACTCCCGAGCGGCTTCGCCCGCTACCGACAGTTCCTCGACTTCCCCTCCACCGCGGTAACCCTGACTGCGACCGTGCGCGATGCCAGCGACCACGCGGCACACGCTGACCTCGAGTGGGTCGACGCCGACGGCCAGGTGATTGCACGAATGGAAGGGTACGAGTGCACGATCGACGCTCGACTCGCGAAGGCGTTTGCGCCGAGCAAGCAGTCCGAGTAGCACCCGAGCCCGACTGCGCAGCCACTATCTAACCTGAACTTATCCGCACAACGAATACGAAGAGTGGACTGCGGGACCTGCGTGGAGAAAATGCAGGTCCCCGTTCCGCCTGGAGGTTCGTCATGTCGGTACTCGTTGCACTACTGCTGCTTCTCCCTACATATTATCCATCACACGCCCCCGCCCCGCTCCTCACCACCGCCGACAAGGGGCTGAGCAGTTCCAAGCAGAAGTCGCTTGCCAAACAGTTCCGAGCGTACGTTGGCGCCAAGAACGACGCCGCTCGCGAAAAAGGGTGGAAGAAGGCCAAGCGCGACGCGAGCAAGGCGACGTTCGCTCAGATGGAAGCGGTGCTTCGCGCGTGCTATCCCGGCAGCGGCTACAAGTCCGGGTTCACGAAGGGTGTCGAGTTCCGATCGCAAGATCGCACGTGGAGCTACACGGTACACATGCCGACGAAGCGGCCGAGCGGCTTGCTGCCGCTCGTCATAGACGTCGGCCACTCGTCAGTCGGCGCGGAAGACGTCGAAGGCGTCATGTCGACGTGGCTCAATATCACGCGCTCGAAGGAGTCCGCGATCTACCTCCGCACCGACATTCTGAACGAGTTGTTCAAGAGCGACGAGGGAACGCAATGGTCCGGCTTCCGCGCCGCCAAGGGCAAGCCGAACATGGACACGGTAGCGGCGGCAGTGATGGCGTCGATCGCCGACGCCGCCCGCCGATTCCCGGTCGACCCGGATCGGGTGTACGTTCAAGGAATCTCACAAACGGGATTCTGGGCGTGGTATCTCGGCATGTACGCCCCCGGCCGTTTCGCCGCAATCGTTCCCGTCGGCGCGCGCACGCTGCACGTTCGCCACTATCCGGCAAACTTCAAGCACGTCCCGGTGCACATTCTCCACGGTACCGCCGACTCCATCTGCCCTTTCGCCGACGCAACGTTGATGGAAGGCAAGCTGAAAGAGATCGGGGCGGACGTCACGCTGACGCGCGTCGAGAACGGGCCACACACAGGAATCACATTCGCCAAGTGGCGCGACGTGTGGCCCGAGGTCGCCAAACGGAAGCGTTCGAACCGATACCCCAAGAAGATAGAAGCGACACTGCTCGGCCCCGGGCGGTCGTGGGTGCACTGGCTACACGTCGCCGGAATGCCGGACAGCGGTTTCGCCATCGGCAAGAAACCCGGCCGAGTTGCAGGAGAGATTGACGGGCAGACCATCAAGCTGACGATCCAAGGACCGAAAACGGCGACCGTTTGGTTGTCGTCAGAGATGGTCGACCTGGACCGCAAGGTGGGAATCGTGGTCAACGGCAAAGCGATCTTCGCCGGCAAGCCCAAGAAGACGCCACGAAAAGCGCTCGAAGCGTTGATCGATCGCGGCGACGCCGGTGCGGTCTACTCAGCGTGCGTGGCGTTCAAAGTTCCAGAATGACTTGCTGAGCTGACGTTGTCGATAAGGATCAGCGTCGTACACCGCCGTCTTGCCGTCGCGAATTTCCACTTGGATCTCTGCGAGAGCTCCATGCGCCGATCGTTTTGGCCGAGACCCTTATCTTTCCGTTCCTACTGGATCTGCTCGAGAAAGGCGTCTCGCCCCTCCTTCTCAATGTCGGCGAAAGTGACTCCGTCGACACCCGTACTGCCTCGATTTGCTCGCACTCTCAGGTAGACCGTCTCTGAGACGCCTTTGCGGAGCGCATCGTGGCGTAGCTCGAACATCGGTGGGTTGGGGATGGCGGAGTCGATGGCTCGCCACGATGCGCCCCGCAAGAGCGGCCGTCGCGGCGCCTGACCGGCTGACGCACCATCATGGCGTGTGGTTCAACCCTTGGGGGGTCACGGGTTAAGAACCCGAACGCCATACCTGGCTACGACTAAACTCCAGCCTATGAGGATCGGTTAACCGCTGCCAACTTGAGCGTCACGAGGCCGAATCCGGTTCGCTTTCGCTAGGGCTCGCACCTTCGCCGTCCGAAGGGTTCTCGTCCTTCGCCACCTTTCGAGATGACTACTGCGACAACGGGCACGAAAAAACCACGACACGGAAAACGAGGAGTCTCCCGTGCCGTGGTCGTGTGTGTTCTATGACCTGCTTACGGGCAGTTACCCGCTTGGCAGTCGAGCGTGTCCGCGGTCGGATCGGCGCCGCACGCACCGATCGGAGCGGGAATGGATCCGCCACTGAACAGTGCGGAGAGTCCCGAGATGGCGTCACTGATGTCGAGTCCGCCGTCGTCGTTCATGTCGGCGGCGTCCTTACAAGCAGGAGCCGGTGCGCCCGATTCGAACAGCGAAGCCAACAGGAAAATGATGTCGGCGATGTCCGTGCCGCCATCGTTGTTGGTGTCGCCTCGGACGAAGTCCGCAGGGCACGCTTCAATGGTGTTGCCGAAGATGCAACCGGACGTCGAACCGCATGCCGTCGCACAAGTGGCGTCGATTAGGCCGTCGACGAAGACCTGCGTTCCGGGGGCAAAACCGTCGAGGTTCTCGAGTTCGTAGGTATCCAAGGTATCGGTCATGAAGAGCGTGCAGCCCATCGGGCCCTCGACCAGCATTCCGCACTCGGCTATCGGAGGGTTCGCGATGCACGGCTCGATGAGAGTGACGTCGATCTGACCCACCGGATCCCAGCAGAAGGTCGGGAAGAGGGTGTTGATCGAGCCCGTGACGTGAACGGTGTCGCCGGCGACGTAGACGCCACCAACCGCGACGGTCAATTGGTACGGGCCGGGAAGGGTGTCGCCCACCAAGAGTAGGCAGTCATAGAACCCCGAGCTATCCGCGACAAACGTTCCGCACTCGTCAAAGGTGGCTTGAGCGTTGACGACGCTCGGAGCCATAAGGGCTAGGATCAGGACTAGGGTTCGACGCATCACGTCTCCTTCCTGTGAGTTCTTACTGTGATTTACCCAAGGTTGAAATGTGCAATGCACATGACTTGCGGCGGCAATTTTACCGATGACATGCCTTGGCACAACCCTTTGTCCCGAAACCTAGCGCCAGGGACCGAGCGGCGTCCGACACCATAAGCCTTAAGAAATTAATGACCTAGGATCGACGGTCCACCCCGCAGACCCTTGCGATGGTAGGAGTTTTGATCCCGTCAGCCAGGAACGGAGGTTCACGGGCGACGGCGCAGTTGTGCGAGGTAGGATACCGCCGCGAGTCGCCGACTCCGTCGTTGCACACAACCGCTCTTCGGCCATACCCGGGGTACGCATGGATTCGATCTCGCAGGTAGCGCTTGGAGCCGCCGTCGGACACTTGACGGCTGGCCGTCAAGTCGGACGTCGGGCGGTGGCGTGGGGTGCGATCTGCGGAACACTGCCCGATCTCGATGTTCTCGTCCGCTACGGCAGCGACGTCGCCAACTTTACCTACCATCGCTCGTTCAGCCACTCGCTCATCGTGCTGGCGCTCGTCTCGCCTTTGGTACTCCTGGTCGTGCGCCGCGTCCATCCGAACCACGCTCACCTTTGGTTCCGTTGGTTGTCGTTGATCTACCTCTCGTTCGCGACGCATGTGTTGCTCGACGCGTTCACGGTCTACGGAACCCAACTCTGGTGGCCACTCGATCCCACTCCTGTGTCATGGGCGACGGTGTTCATCATAGACCCCTTGTTCACCACCCCCCTCCTTGTCGGCGTCGGTGCGGCGTGCTTCATGACACGGCGCCCAGAACGCGGCTACCGTTGGAACGTCGTGGGATTTGCCGTGGCCGTGCTCTACC
>JAJFFE010000413.1 GCA_021776775.1 Planctomycetota bacterium
TTACGCGCCCGAAAGGGCGCCAATCGTGCCGAGCGAAGACATCAGAGGTCAATCAGACGATGATCAACGGAACACAGGCTGCGATTCTCGTGAAGATCAAGGCGCGACGCCGAAGTCGACCTAGTGGTCTTCAAGAAGGAGCAACGCAGAGATTCGCGGGAAGCGCAGCCTGCGCGGCTTCGCTTGATGAATGATCCGGCCTCTAGGGATTCTGCGTCACCGGTTCGTTCGGAAGCGCAAGATTCTCGAGCGATCGATCGGCGTTCCAGATATCGAGCGGCACGTTGGGGCTCGAACGATGATCCCAGGTCCACGGGCCATCGATACTCGGTGCGGTCAGTGAAGCGACCAACTCACAGTCACCGAACGGACCCAGCGCGAGAATGAACGGCTGGAACACCGATACGTAGAGTCGGAACTGACTCCCCTCGCGCACTAGCGCATGAGCAGTGATCGATCCCGAGCCGAGAAGGACCACCGTGCGATTCGGATCGGTACCGGTGACCCCTTCGATACGGTGGTAGAGTTCGAGGTCGTTGCCGGTCACTTTGCGAACGCGCGACAGCCCCCAACTTCCGCTCGTGGACTGATTGCGAATCACGATCACGGAGTCTTCGGAGAACGCCGAGGCGTCGGTCAATGTAATCGTATTGCCGTTGACCGCCGTCCAACCACGAATGCCATCGAGGTTCGCGGTTACGATCGGATTCGACGCAGACTCGGTCCAGTTGATGAGATCGGTCGAAGTCGCCGTCCCGACGCTCCAGCCGAAGTCAGCCCGAATCCCCGAGTACACCATGCGCCAGATTGACGCGTCGCCGTCCCACTCGACGATCGGGTCACCGTTGCCGTCGTTCTTCCAGTCGCCGGCCGACGACTCGTCGAGAACAGAACCGTCGGTCTGCGGACCCGGAACGAGCGACCAGGGACCGGTCGGCGATGGGGCCGCGAGCAGGAACATACGGTGGATCGAAGTCCCGCGAAGCTCACCGGCGACGAACATGCGCCAGCGAAGCAACGGGTCGGGCTCGTCTTCCACTTTGACGACCCACGGTGCACTCAACACGTCGTAGTCGACACCACTATTGGGGAGCACGGTACGCGGTACGATCGGATTACCGGCGATCGGAGTCCACGGACCATCCATTGAACTTGCGGTCGCGAGCCCGATCGCGCTCTCGTTGATGGCGTCGAACCCCTCGTAGAACAGGTAGTACGATCCGTCCGAGTCGTGGAACACGTGCTTCTTGCGGTGGGATCCTTCGTCCCATGTCCCCAAGCCGCTGCCCTCGAAGAGGTTCATACCGCGAACGTCGGGAAGGAGAGTCGTCCCTAGTCCTGCGCTCCGTCGAAGCCGGTACGCTTCAGGGTTCTGCGCGCGAGCGTTGACGATTCCACTGATCTCGGGGCCGTCTTCGAGTTGAACCCACTCGATCTCAGTTTCGTTGGTAAACGCATCGTTGTGGCGATCGCCAAAGACGAGCCACAACTCTTCGACGGTGGTGAACTCAGTGAAGTCCACCCAGTCGGTGAGCGCAACGAGCTTCAGCCCCTGCTCGGGATCAGAGATCAAGATCCCTTTGCGATGCTCACTGAACAGTCGAAAGCGTTGATTGGCACCGTCGATCTGCAAACCGAGAATGTACCAATCCGCGTCGCTGCCTTGTCGAATCGGCGCCACCGACTCCGCAAGGACACCTTCTGCCGTCCACGCGTTGATGGGTTCGCCGTCCCAGTGCTTCCCTTGACCGCTTCCCATCGGGTCGTACCGAAAACGTAGGCTCGGCTCAGCGCCAGTATCCGCGGCTGACATAGCTATGCGACGACTCGCGACCGCCTCTGTCGTTGAGACAACCGTCGGTTCGGTCCCAACGGGAAGACTGACAATAGCCAAGGAGTCGACCAGCGTTCCGGGATCGACGCAACGAACGCAGAACTTCCAGATCTGGGAGCGCGTCGGATCGATCGGCTCGCGGTGGTAGGCGATGGCCGCGTCAGTGGTAACGAGAGACTTCAAGCTGAGGAGACGGCCGTCGTCGATCGTGACCGTACCGCCACCGGCGACATCGGTCCCCCAACGACTCGGGTCTAGAGTATCGAACGTCTCGTAGAACGCGTCGAACTGCGGTCGCACTCGCACCGACAAGTTTGCCGCAATGGAGCCGGTGACGTTTTCGAGCGTGATGACAAACGGTGTGACCGCGAGGGCTGCGGTCGGCTGGCCCGACAGGACACCGGTCGCGGCGTCGAGCGCGAGGCCGGCCGGCAGACTGGGGACGATCGAGAAGGATCCATCACCGGTGAACGTCGGTGCTAGCGGAGTCAGCGCTTCACCGACACGAACGTCGAGATCGGTCACGGAATACGTGAGCGCTGACGGCGCCTGTGGATTGACCGTGATCCGAATTTCGGAGGAGGTCTGGCCGCCCGCATTCCTGGCGGTAACGGAATAGACCGTCTCAGGCGTAAGCTCGCTGGCCGTCCCGGAAATGGTTCCGGTCGCCGGATCGAGAATGAGCCCCAGCGGCAGCGCCGGGAGGATGGTGAATTCGTCGACGGCATCTCCGGCGACGGTCGGCGTGTTTGGCGTAATGGCGAGTCCAAGAAGGTACGTCGCCGCCGTCGACGCGTAGAGCAACGAGCTAGGCCCGTTGACGTTTGCTTGGGCCGTCGCAGCCCCGCTGGAACCACCCCCGGAGCAGCCCGTCGTGACGCAAACGGCCAAGGCTAGAATCGTCGAAAGCACGACGCGGAATGCACGGGTCTGCGGTAGGCCCGGAGACGGCTGACACCGATCCCGACGTCCGCTGGAAAATTTCCCCATCTGATCCATCTCTCCTCACTCTCAACAAGTATCGATGAAACCACACAGAGAGCGGCCGCTGCGGCGGGGCTGCGAGGTCGAATCTGCAAATACCACGACGCGGACAGGTTGCCCAGGAAGAATCCGAGCAGGCCCCGCGGATGCCTTTGCGGGTAGCAATCGTGATCGAGCAGCTTATCGGAAGTTGCCTCTCCGCGGGCTGGTTAAGGGCACGCAAGTGGCGACAGTGTCAACGATAGCTCGACGGCCCGAACTCGACACTCAGGGGAATCCCCGGTTCTCCGCCAGAAAGTCCACCACGAGCTCGGTCCAAACGGTCGCACCCAGCAACAACTCAGATCCGGGCTTGGTAGGTGTAGAGATTGTGGTAACGCCCCTCGGCTGCGATGAGATCGTCATGCGATCCGCGTTCGATAACACGGCCGTCTTCGATGACGAGGATTTGGTCTGCACGGCGAATCGTCGACAGCCGGTGCGCGATGACGAAAGTCGTCCGTCCCTCCATGAGCAAGGCCAGGCTCGCCTGGATGTACTGCTCGCTCTCGGTGTCGAGGCTCGAAGTCGCTTCGTCCAGGAACAAGATCCGAGGATTCGCGAGGATGGCCCGCGCGATAGCGACCCGTTGCCGCTGACCGCCCGAAAGTTTCACCCCGCGCTCTCCGATGAGCGTATCTAGCCCCTTCTCGAACGAACTCGCGAACTCATCGACGTATGCCATTTGCGTGGCGTGCATGACTTCTTTCTCACTCGCGTCGGGCCGACCGAACAGAACGTTTTCGCGGATGCTCCCCTCGAACAAGAAGTCGTCCTGCAAGACGAGGCCGAGTTGATTTCGAAACTGATCGAGCCGGACCGTCGACAAGTCGGTGCCGTCGACCTCGATCTCACCCGACGTCGGTTGCAGGAACGCGGCGGCCAATCCGAAGATCGTCGACTTTCCTGAACCGGAGCTACCCACCAACGCAGTGACCGATCCCGGTGGAGCGTGAAAGTTGACGTCGTGGAGCACGACTTTGCTGTCGTCGTACGAGAAGTCCACGTTTCGAAATCGAATCTCGCCGTCGAGGTTCGGAAGCTCCACGGTTCGGTTTGGGTCGTCGAACTCGGGCGTTTCCGCCAGCAACTCGTTCGTGCGATCGAGTCCAGCGAATGCCTCGGTCAATTGGGTTCCGATGTTTGCCATCTGCATGACCGGAGCGACGAGGAATCCTAGGTAGAGAGTGAACGCGAAGAACTCGCCGATGGTCAGGCTGCCTTCGATGATCGACTGACCACCGAGGTACATCAATATGGCGCTGGTGAGACCCATGAGAAAGACGCCAGAACTAGAGACAAGACTCGTCGCGGTGAGCGAGGTCTTCACATTGTCGAAGATGCGTTGAACGCCGCTCGCGAAGACTTCGGTCTCTCGCTCTTCGGCGTTGAACCCCTTGATCACGCGAATGCCGCCGAGTGACTCCGTCAGGCGGCCCTTGACGTCAGCGTTGATCTGAGCCCGAGCTCGGAAGATGGGGCGAATGATCGAGAACGCCTTCAGCGAGACGACCCCGAACAAGACCAACGGAACCAGAGCGATCGCCGTCATCGACGCGCTGATGTTGATCAGAAGAAAGAGCGAAACGGCTGCGGTGATCACGCCGCCGACCATTTGCACGACTCCAGTGCCGACGAGATTTCGCACTCCTTCGACGTCGTTCATGATCCGACTCACAAGTGCGCCAGACTTCGTCTCGTCGAAGAATCGGACGGGAAGCTTGATCACGTGGCTCTGAACTTGAGTACGAAGCTCAGCGATGAGGCGCTGCGCCTCGACGCTCAGCAGCCGGGTGAGGGCAAACGAGGTAACGGCTTGCAGAGTCACCGCGCCTCCGACCGCGAAGACCAGCGTCGGAAGCAGCTCGGTCTTGCCCTGGTCGATCACGTCATCCATCAAGAACTTCGTGGCGCCGGGTAAGATCAACCCGCAGAATCTGTTGATGAAGATCAGAGCGAGCCCGATCGCGAGCAACCCGCGCCGCGGCCAGACGAAGACGCGAAAAGCGGTCGAGACGTGCGACAACGATGGGCGCTTGGCTTTTGATCTCATGAAGTCACTCTCGGTACGCGTGGGCAACACTCAGCTCGAAACGGAGCGGCGTTATGGTTTTCGCAGCAGTAGGTCTCGGAGAAACGACTCTCGAAGCAACGGCTCTCGAAACTCACGCTGACGTTCAACGCGGCGAGGTCGGCCGCCGGTCGCGACGGTCCGCGACCCTTCGCTCGTTCGAGTTCGGATGGCTCGGCTGGCTCCCACTTCTGGTGTTGGCACTCGTGACGCGAGCGGAAGCACAAGTCACTCTGCAGGTCGACCCGGTGGCGGGTCCCGGTGGTGCAGCACACCAGCACGTCGTCCGCGCCTCGGACGGTACGCTGTACGCGCTCGCCATTCTCGAAACAGTGACGGGAGACAGGGAACTCCGGCTGCACGCGTCGACCGACGGAGGCACGTCGTGGACGACCGACGCCACGGTCTTGAACGACGCGACGAGCGGAATGACCGCGCCCAATCCGACCAACCTCAGCGCACTCGCCATCGATTCGGAAGACCGCCTGCACGTATCGTGGGGAAGCTACTACTACCCCTCGGAGTTCGCGCAGTTCTATCGGCAATACATGCCGGCGACGTCGACCCTGTCGACGGTCGTTGACGTGAGCGCGGTGACCGGAGCCGCGGCGTCGAATCGCACCGCAGCCATGGGGCTCGTCGTCGACGCCGACGATTACGTCTGGATGGTCGCACACGGGACTTCGAGTTGGGTCGAGCGGCTCCTTCAATCGACGCTTCCTTTCGCCAGCGATCTTTCGTTCGTCGACATCGGAGCAGTCAGCCCGAGCCAGAGTGCGCAGAACACGCGACTGGCGGTCGACAGTCAAGGGAGAATCCACTGCAGTTACTATCGGAACACTGGAAACGGAAACTACGAGCACCGGATCTACGAAGACGGGGTCGGTTGGGGAGCGTCGACGATTCTCGGGAACACGGATCCGACCAACGACTACTACGGAACGCTCGCTGCGGACGCGCTCGGTAACGTTCACGCTCTGATCGCCGTCGATTCCGCGACCGGTTCGACGTGGTCGTTTCAGTATCGACGTTGGGACGAAGTCAACGGGTGGGACCCGGCACTCGTGCTGTTCGAAGCGACGCCTAGTGACTACACCGGGATTGCGAACTACCGTATCTTTGCCTTGGCGTGCGACGCAGGCAGCGGGAACGCCTTCGTGTTCTATCGAGATATCTCCACGGACGGGTCTCTCGTGCTGGCCGAGAAGTCGCTCAGCGACTCTGCATTCACGTTCACCGAACAGATCGAGCCCCCGTCCCTCGAATTGAACACGTATCACCAACCCACCATTCGCGGCACGCTCTACCCCGAGACAAATCGCACCGAACAACTCGACTTGACCTGGCAGTACCGCGAGACGACGGCGCCTCCATTCGAACTGCGATTCACTCGCGTCGCGGCGGGTACCGGCTTTCGCCGTGGAGATGTGAATGACGACGGATCGTTCGACATCTCGGACGCGGTCGCCTCGCTCGCTGCCCTGTTCATCATCGGGACTCCGACACCTTCGTGTCTCGATGCGGCCGACTCAAACGATGACGCCGCGTTCGACATCTCGGACCCGGTATACTCCCTAGCGGCGTTGTTCATCATGGGCTCTCCGGCGCCGCCGAGCCCGGGCACGTCGACCTGCGGTAGCGATCCGCCCCCGTCTCTGGGTTGTTTGGCCTACTCCTGCCTGTAGAGAACCACGTCGGGGTCCGCCCCACCAGCAAGCGGTTCGGTCCCGATGAAACGGGCCCCGGTCCCGTCGAGATGACAGCGCAAGAAAGCGGTTCGTAAGACCCTCGTACTTCGAAACCCATTTCCCCTACGGGAGGAGAGCTCGTGCGTCGTTGTCTCCTACTTCTGGTGCTGCTGTTCCTTCCGTCCCTGGCGTTCCCCGACTCGGTCACTCGAGTCGTCGAAAACGAGACGCTCGAAAAGATCCTCAGCGGGGGCGTGCCTGAGTCCATCGCCGATCTCCGAGCGATGGAAACACATTTCCAGGACCTGTCAGATCGAGTCATTCCGACCACCGTCGGGGTTCGGATCGGCGGCTCACAGGGGAGTGGCGTGATCGTGTCAAAGGACGGCTTGGTCCTCACGGCCGCCCACGTCATCGGCCGCGGTGAGAAGGGACGGAAGGTGTTTCTCGTCCTCCACGACGGCCGACGCATCGTGGGTGAAACGTTGGGTGCCGACCACGAGTCCGACTCAGCGCTGATCCAAATCACGACCGAGGGTGAATGGCCGTTCGCAGAGCTGACCAACTCCGAAGACCTCAACACTGGGGAATGGTGTCTCGCTACCGGGCACCCGGGCGGCTACGAAGTTGGCCGATCTCCTCCGGTCCGCGTGGGACGCGTCTTGCGCAACCGGCGGGGATTCGTCACCACGGACTGCGTGCTGGTCGGTGGCGACTCCGGCGGACCGCTGTTCGACATGGACGGTAAAGTGATCGGCATTCACAGTCGGATCACCAGTTCGACCGCGGGTAACCTCCACGTCGAAGTCGACGCCTTTCACGACGACTGGAAACGACTCAAGGCTGGCGAGGTTTGGCCGGGGCTGCCGCCATTCTTTGGCGTCTACCTAGACGAGCGAGCCTCCGATGCCAAGATCGAAGAAGTACAGCGCAACACGCCCGCAAGCCGCGCCGGCGTCAAAGACGGCGACGTCGTGTTGAGCTTCGGAGGCAAGAAGGTCGAGAACAACCGCCAGCTCCGAGCACGAATCCGAGAGCGAAAGATCGGCGACAAAGTAACGGTCAAGATCAAGCGCGGAGAAGAAACACTCGACCTCGAGGTCGAACTGGGAAGGCAGCGCAACCGATGAAAATCGCACTCACCAGTGTGGCATCGATACTCTTCGTCTTCGCGACAACCACGGTGGACGCACAATCCGAATCTTGGCTTTCGCGACTGTGGAACCGGGGACCCGGTCGGTACGAGCGAATGCACGAGAGCGTCCTCAAAGCGTTCCGCCCCGTCTCCGAGCAAGTCAGCCATTGCACGGCCGAAATTCGCACGAGCGACGACAAGGCTGTCATCGCCCTCGGCACGATCGTCGATGCTGACGGCTTGATCGTGACGAAGTCGAGCCAACTCCCCAAGGAGAAGTCGTTCGAGTGTCGACTCAAGAACGGCAAAGAGTACGCCGCAGAGGTGCTGCGCCGCGACACGATTCACGATCTCGCGCTCATCAAGATCGCCGCCACCGGCCTGACGCCAATCGAGTGGAACGTCGACGAGTCACCCGCGGTCGGCTCTTGGGTCATGAGCTGCTACACGGGAGATCTTCCGCTCGCGGTCGGTGTCGTCAGCGTCGACAGCCGCAAAGTCGGTCCGAATCGCGCGTTCCTCGGCATTCGCCACAGCGGCGCCAACTACAAGATCGATGAGGTCATCGCTAACTCGGCCGCCGAGGCGGCCGGGATCAAAGTCGGCGACCAATTGAAGATCGTCAACGGTCGCGCGCTCGACGATCCTGACGACCTCACCGTCGTGTTGTCCGTCCTGCAACCGGGAGCCGTCGCCAAGATCCAGCTCGAACGCGACGGCGAGTCGATTCTGGTGGAAGCGACCCTCAAGGAGCGCGAACCCGAACGCGCTCGAGGACGCCGGGGAAGTTTCTTCAGCCGCCGCCTCGAAGGCGATTTGAGTACCCGGAGAACCAGCTTCCCCACCGTCCTTCAACACGACACGGTGCTGTTGCCGAGCTTCTGCGGTGGGCCGCTGATCGACTTGGACGGCAAGGCGGTCGGCATCAACATCGCTCGCGCGGGTCGCGTCAACAGCTACGCGGTTCCGGCTCCGACGGTGCTCGACTTCGTCGCCGATTCCGATCCCGTGGATCTCGCAAGTACGTCGACGGGACTCGGGGCCGCTCGGATCGGAAAGCTAGAGCGCGACCTCGCGGGGATAACGGAGACGGTCACACTCATGCGACGTCTCATCGCTCTCGAAGATCAAATCACGCGGCTCGAAGCAGAACTCGTCGCGGCGCGCGGCGAAGAGACCGAAACCATCACGCGGTCTCTCGCAGAAGCTCGAAAGACCGCCGAGAAGGTCCGCACCTCGCTCGATAGATAGCAACGCTCGATACGTAACAATGCTCGAACACTACCGAGCAGGCAAGACACAACAAAGCCCAGCGAAGTTCGACTTCGCTGGGCTTTGTTTGTCTTGAGCGGTGTTTGTATTGAGCGGTTCCTTGCGAGCGGCAGCTGCTCTGCTAGCCGCGGACGCGCTCCAGCAACTTCTTAGTCGCTCGAATACCCTCGGCCTCGCTGAGCTTACCGCCCTCGTACTCGATTCCGATGAACCCGCGGTAGTCGGCCTTCTTCACGATCCGCAGCATCTTCACGTAGTCGGTGTGAACCTCGTTGCCTTCGGCATCGAAGTCGTGGCTCTTCGCGCTCACCGCCTTGGCGTACGGCATGAGCTCGGTGACGCCTTTGTACCGATCGTACATCTGCTCCTTGGAGACGCGGAAGTTCCCGAAATCTGGCAACGTGCCGCATCGCTTGTGAGCCACCCGTTTCATAACCGCGGCCAACCAAGCGCCGTTGGAACTCAACCCGCCGTGATTTTCGACAATGACGTTGAGACCGCGCTCAGCGCCCTTCTCCGCGAGTCGACGCAAACCGTCGGCTGCGAGCGCGAGCTGTTCTTCGTACTCCCCGGCGGAAGCTGCGTTGACACGAATCGCGTGGCAGCCGAGGAACTTTGCCGCGTCGAGCCAGCGAATGTGGTTGTCGATCGCCTTCGCTCGCGCCGATGCGTCGGGGTCGCCGAGACGGCCCTCTCCATCGACCATGATCAGCAGACTCTTCACGCCGTGGTCCGCGGCACGCTTCTTCATCTCACCCAGGTACTTTTTGTCCTGCGCTTTCGACTTGAAGAAGGAGTTCACATACTCGATCGCGCCAATCCCAAAGTCGTCCCGGGCAGACTTGGCGAAGTCGAGATTGTCGAGCTTGTTCGAGCTGAGTGTGCGGTGCAGCGACCACTGTGCAAGCGAGATCTTGAACCACGGCTTTGTCGGTTTCTTAGGCTTCTGGTTTTGGCCCAAAAGAGTGCCGTGTGCAGCGGGCAGAACTCCCAGGCCGGAGATCGCGGCGGCTCGCACCATGAAGTCACGTCGGGTGTATTTCTCAGTCGGGCCATTCATGGGTAGTCAGACTTTCACGTTGGTTCCGGCGATCGAGGCACTGCTTCTCCGTACTTCTCGGTAGCTTGGCACGTCTCCCCCCCTCCGATCAAGCCTCGACCGCTCCGACTCGCGCACGACGAGCGACTCCAACCCCGTGTGTCCTGGATCAGTAGCCACGGTCCAGCACCCGTTTTCGCTCTTCAGCGGGCCCGGAACGACTTCGCTTCACGGATGATCCTGGCTAGAATGACGCCAGTTTGGGCAATCAAAGTCAACGAGCCGGTGGGGATGGACCATGACCGACAAGCCAATCACTCGACGCAAGTTCCTTGCGAACACCGCTGCAACCTCCGGACTGCTGATAGTGCCGGGTTCATTCCTTCACGCTGGGCTGACACCATCCGGAAAGAACTCGCCAAACGAAAAGCTCAATGTGGCTTGTATCGGGGCCGGGGGTCGCGGGCGCGCCGCTGTCGACGCTATGTCCGGCGAAAACTTGGTCGCGCTGTGCGACGTCGACTGGAAGCAAGCGGCCGGCACCTTCAAGGCGTACCCGAAGGCGAAGCCGTTCAAAGACTACCGAGTCATGCTCGACGAGATGGGCGATCAAATCGACGCCGTCACCGTCTCCACGCCGGATCACATGCACTTCCCGGCGGCGATGGCGGCCCTCGAACTCGGTAAGCACGTCTTCTGTGAAAAACCGCTGACCCACACTATCTGGGAAGCGCGACAGCTGCGGCTCAAGGCTGCAGAGATGAAGGTCGCCACCCAAATGGGTAACCAAGGGCACGCGCTCGAAGGGTGCCGATTGATGAAGGAGTGGGTCCAAGCCGGCGCTATCGGCAAGGTGCGCGAAGTCCATCACTGGACCAACCGACCGATCTGGCCTCAGGGCATCGGACGCCCCGATCATTCGAAGTCGAAACCGACGGCTCCGGAAGGTATCGACTGGAACCTCTGGCTCGGCGTCGCACCCGACCGTCCGTACGACCCGGCTTATGCGCCGTTCAACTGGCGGGGTTGGTGGGACTTTGGCACCGGGGCGCTGGGCGATATGGGCTGCCACATCATGGATGCAGCCAACTTCGCGCTAGACCTCGGAGGACCTATCTCCGTCGAGGCGAGTTCGACCCCGGTCAACGACGAAACCGCGCCCAAGTCGTCGGTGGTGACGTACCAGTACCCCGCGCGTGGTAACCATCCTCCGTTGATGTTGAAGTGGTACGACGGGGCGCTGAAGCCTTCGATTCCCGCCGCGCTCGAAGTCACGCGTCAGTGGGAAGACAATGGAACGCTCTTGGTCGGTGACGACGGCATGATGCTCGCGAACACCTACGCGTCGAGCGTTCGCATCATCCCCGAGAAAACCATGAAGGAGTTTCTCCCCAATCGCCCCGAGAAGACGATTCCTCGCATCAAGGGCGGCCACTTCAACGAGTGGCTTCGCGCCTGCAAGGGCGGCCCGGCGGCCGGATCGAACTTCGAGTACTCCGGTCCCTTCACCGAAAACGTGTTGCTGGGAAATCTCGCGCTGCGCACTGGGCGGCAATTGAAGTGGGACTCCGAGAATCTCCGCGTCACCAACTTCGACCCGGCCAACGCGTTCGTCACCAAGAAGTACCGCGACGGTTGGGGTCACTGAGTTTTCTTGAAACCGCGCCCCTTCACGGGAAGGGGCGCGCTGCGATCGGAAAGAACGTCGTTCGGCGAAACGTGTCTCGCCGATCTTTCGCCATCGCCGGTAAGTCTTGCTCCTTCGATGAGCCTCCCGGCATCACCGCGACGAGCCAACCGAAACGACTCTCGTGAAGCGATCGTCGAGCACTGTAGAAGATTACTTGAAGGCGTTGTACATGCAGCGCCAAGAGCTCGGCTCGCGCCTGCTACCGCTGGGCCGGTTGGCCGACACGCTCGCCATCACCCCGGGTACCGTCACGTCGATGGTGAAGCGACTGGCTGCCGATGGTCTGGTCGAGTACGAACCAAGGGCCGGGGCACGACTCACCGCGCGCGGCGAAGGCATCGCACTACAAGTTCTGCGACGACACCGACTGATCGAACTGTTCCTGGTGCGAGTCATGGGTTTTGAGTGGGACGAAGTCCACGAAGAAGCTGAGATTCTCGAGCACAGCGTTTCGGATCGCATGCTGCTGCGTATCGACGAAATGCTGGGCCACCCCACCGAAGATCCGCACGGCGATCCGATTCCGGATGCGTCCGGCCACTACCTTGAAGTCGAATTGCAGAGCCTCGCGGAGTGTCGCGGTCAGTACTTCAAGATTGCTCGCGTCGGTGACCAAGATCCGGCGTTCCTGAGATTCCTCAACGAGCACGGCCTCACTCCCGGTACCGACGTCGAAGTCCTCAATCGCGATCCGATCGCGGACATCGTGACGCTCTCCACCGGGGAAACCTCGATACAAATAGGAACGGCAGCCGCTGCACGCATCTTCGTCGTAGAAAGGTAGACTCCCGTGCGATTAACCCTTGCCGTCGTCGTCCTCCTGATCACCGCATTCTCGACAGAACCCGTCGAAGCTCAGCCGGAACTTCACATCGAAGATGCGGCGCCTTCCTGGATCCATTTCGGATCGGTCGGCGGTGTTGCCGCGTTCGGCGTTGGCGTTTCGACGTGCAACTCGGGAACCCTGTCGTGCGCCTGGAATGCCGCAACGCCGGAGCACCCGGTGATCGCAAGAAGCCTCTATCGGTGGCACGACGATCGCTTCGAACAGATTGGCATGGGGTGGGTGACGCACGGTTTCTGCGCACTCGGACTCGGTGGCACTTGCGGAACATGTTCGCCGACCGGCTGCGATTCGCTCGGCGCCGGTTGTCTCACAAGCAACTCGGCCGCGACCTCCGGATCCGCGTCTACCCTGGGTCCACGCTCGGACGTCAACGCATCGACGGGCGAGTTTCCATTCCCCGCAACCTTATCGCCGGTCGGGAATCCGACTCTCGCGGGTCGTCTACAAGCGACCACCGCGTCGCTCGTGATGCCCGGTGCGGCGTACTTCGTCGAACAGCAAGTCGTCTCGGCGGACGAGATCATCGGTGGCGATCCGCTCGACAACGCTTCCTGGCACGAACTGCAAGTCACCGCTCCTTCAACCGCGACCCCCGTCGGTACGACCGGGGTCGGTGACCCCGCGATCTACGCCTGGCAAATGCTCGACCCCGACGTCGAGATCCACACAGTCGACATCGCTGGCGACGGACGGTTCGTGCTCGCGTCTCGCGCCAAGGAGATCGCGGTTAACACGTGGCGGTACGACTACGCGCTGTTCAACCTCAACTCGCATCGATCCGCTCGTGCATTCTCCCTGCCCTGCTCGTCCGGACCGTGCGGCGCGACGTCGCTCTACTTCAGCGCCCCCTCGTACCATTCCGGTGAGCCCTTCTCGAACGCTCCGTGGGCCGACGCCTCAGCTCCGTCCACGTTACGTTGGCAAGGCGTCGCCCACGCGATGGATGAAAACGCTAACGCACTACGTTGGGGAACGACGTACTCGTTCGGCTTCGTCGCGACGAGCCCACCCGGACCCATGACAGCGAGCCTCGAACTCTTCCGTCCCGGCGTGCCCAGCGAAGTCGGTGTCGCCGCGGTCGGTCCGGTTCCCGTCGACTCACCCTTCATACGAGGCGACGTCAACCAAGACGGGGCGATCGATATCGGCGACCCGGTGTCGACACTGCAGGCGTTGTTCGTATCCGGCACGCTTCCGTCCTGCCTCGACGCCATGGACGCCAACGACGACGGCGCTGTCGATACCTCCGACGCGATCTTCGAGTTCTCTTGGCTGTTCAGTTTCGGGCCTCCCCTGCCCGCACCGTTCCCAGGGTGCGGTCTCGATGCGACCCCGGACTTCCTGGACTGCCTCGCCTTTGCGATCTGCCCGTGACCACGATCTGCCCGTGACCCCGACGCGGGAACTCCGTCCCCCAACCGAGCTACCGACTTCGCCCGCAGCTTCTCCCGATTTGTCGAATTTTCGCTCTTGCAGGATCACAGCGTCGATCGATAATAAAACGAACGTTTGAATCAATCGATCGTTTGTCATGAGTAATAAACACCTACCGGAAAACACCTTAGAGGACAAGCCGCGTGCCCCCCAATCCGATCGATACCAAGAGCCGACTCATCGATGTCGCGGAGCAGCTGTTCGCCGCCCGCGGGATCGCGGATGTATCGCTGCGCGAAATCACGAGCGAGGCGGATGTCAATCTGGCCGCGGTGAACTACCACTTCGGGAGCAAGCTCGGTCTCTTGCGATCGATCCTGCTCGACCGCGGAGCCCCGCTTTCCGAAGAGCGCAGCGCGCTACTGGCAGCGCTGACGGACGACGCGTTCACCGTGAGGGGAATCATCGAAGCGTTCCTGCACCCCGTGTTCGAACTGCGCGCGCGGCGTCCCCACTTCCCGCGACTGTTCGCTCGCGTCCAGATGGAAGGGCTCACGGAGGAACTCGGAGAGACGTTTCGTTCGATGTTTCACAACACGTTCGTCGAGTACTCAGCGGCCCTTCACCGAGCGCTTCCGGAGATCTCGCTCGAGGACATCCGGTGGCGACTAATGCTGACGGTCGGCACGTTCCACTTCGTGCTGTGCAACGAAGACACCATTCGCAGCGTGCACCGCGATCCAGCTCTCGACCCCGCCTCGACAGACATGGCAGAGCGCATCATCTCGTTCTGTGAAGCCGGCATTCGAGCTCCCATCCACAACTCGACCGCGGTCGGTGGAAAACGAGATGCGTGATGCGCTGGATGATCCTCGCCGGAGTTCTCGCCCTCGCCCCCGGGTGCGCGTCCGCCCCGCCTCGCTCCGAAACCGACCTGCCGTTCGAGCTCGAAGATGGAGACACCACGAAGCCGATCGATCCGCAGTGGTACCACGCGTTCAACGATGCCACGCTCGATGCGCTCATCGAAGAGGCCCTCGAAAACAGTCCTAGCTTGCTAGCAGTTGCCGCTCGCATCGATCAAGCACACTCCCAGGCCACGATCGTGGGGGCCGAACGAGCTCCGAGCGCCAATCTTGGTGCTGGAGCACAACGCCAACGAGCGCAGTTCTTCGCCCCCGGAATTGGACCGCAGGTCAACCGCTTCACCAGCTACGCGCTGTCGTTGAATCTGTCTTGGGAAATCGACCTCTGGGGTCGCGTTCGCAATGGCCAAGCAGCTGCTATTGCCGACGCGGAAGCCGCGACGGCAGCGTACGCCGGTGCACGAGTTTCCTTGGTCGGCCAAGTCGCGAAGGCGTATTTCAATACCCTCACCCGCAAGGTCTTGCTCGAGATCGCCGAACTCGATCTCGAAAGCGCTGGCTCGCTCAGTCGTCGGATCGAAGAGCGATACCGCGGTGGGCTTCGCCCAGCTCTCGACTACCGTCTATCACTCTCGGACCTCGCCGCGACCGAATCGCGAGTCGCCACGGCTCGACGAGACACAGCGCTCGCGCAACGCCAACTCGAGATCCTACTCGCGCGTTACCCCTCGGGGCGTGTGGTCACCGCCGCCGACCTGCCGACCGACCCCACGGCCCCACCACCGTTTCTTCCCGCCGACCTCTTGTGGCGTCGACCGGATCTCGTGCAAGCCGAACGATTGGTCGCCGCGGCGACGGCGCGACACACACAAGCACGACGAGCGCTTCTTCCCCGTGTCGCGCTGACTAGTTCGGCCGGAACTGTCAGTGACGACGTCTCCGACTTACTCGACCTGGACTTCAGCGTGTGGAGCTTGGCCGCCAACCTCGCGCAGCCGTTGTTCGAGGGAGGCCGCCTGCTCGCCAACATCGATCTGAACGAGGCGAGACAACGCGAGGCCGCTGCGCAGTTCGTCGAGACGGCCTTACGCGCGTTCTCCGAAGTCGAAACCGCGCTCGCGACAGCCGAACCGTTGCGGGAGAGAGAACTCGCGCTTCAGCGCGCTCTGCAAGAGTCGCAAGCAGGACTCGAGATCTCGGAGGAGCGCTACCTTCGAGGTGTGGTCGACATCGTCGACCTCCTACAAGTTCGCCGCAACCACTTCAATCTTCGCTCGAGCTACATCGCCGCGAAGCTCGACACCCTCATCAACCAAGTCGATCTACACGTCGCTCTCGGCGGAGGCTTCGACGCCTCACCGGAAGAAGGACAACTATGAAACGAATCATCGCTGCCGTACTGCCTCTGCTGATCATCCTCGGTGGAGTCATCGGTGCCACGGTCCTGATCAAGTCGCGAAAAGTCGTGCAGTCGATCACGCCTGCCCCCGTCGTCCGCGGCGTCGAGACCGTCCGGGTCGAGCGGGGCCCTATCACTCTCGACCTTGAAAGCGACGGAATCGTTCAGCCGAGAACGGAGACGACGATCGTGGCGGAAGTCACCGGACGGATCACACGGGCCGAGCCCGTGTTCGAGACCGGTGCGTTCGTCGGCGATGATCAAACGATGTTGACGATTGACCGATCGACGTACGAAGCGGCAGTCGCCTCAGCCGACGCCGAACTCGCTCGCGCCGGTGCGTCCCTCACCCGCGAATCGTCGGAAGCGCAACTCGCCATCGAAGAGTGGGCGAAGTTCGGACAAGGAGAACCGACGCCGCTCGCCAAGCGCGAACCACAACTCGCCGAGGCCAACGCCATGGTGAAGTCGGCGAAAGCTCGCCTTGCGCGCGCCGAGATTGATCTTCAGCGCACGGAGATCCGCTCTCCGTTTGCCGGCCGCATTCGCATGCGGTACGTGGACGACGGCCAATACGTCACCGCCGGAACCCCGATCGCAACGATCTACTCGACCGACTTCGCCGAGCTTCGCGTCGCGGTCGCTCCGGCCGACTTGGCGTTCGTCGACCTTCCTCTGGGCAAAGTCACCACCGAACCAGAGAACGCGCTCGCGGCCACGGTGCGCGCCGAGTATGGCGGCGTCGTGCACGAGTGGGACGGCTACGTCGCACGCACGGAAGGCGAGGTCGATCGGGCCACGCGCATGATCTACGCCATCATCCGAATCCCCGATCCCTACGCACGCGTCAACGGCGATGGACGCCACCCGCCGCTGCTGATCGGCTCGTTTGCGACGGCGACCATTACCGGCCGCCGGCTCGAAGACGCGGCCGAGATTTCACGGCGCGCGCTGATCGAACGCTCGAACGGAACCGAACGCGAGTGGCTAGCACTTGTCGTCGACAGTGAAGACCGACTTCGGCTTCGTCCCGTCGAGGTGCTCCGTCTACGCCAACGAACGGCAATCATTGGCAGTGGTCTCTCGGCCGGGGAGCGGCTCTGCGTTTCGCCACTCGATATTCCCGTCGACGGTATGCGCGTGCGCAGCGTGTCCGACACTACCGACACCGATCCGCCGGTCGGAGCGAAGGGAGCCACACCATGAACGGGCTCGTCGGATGGTTCACCCGCAACGGCGTCGCCGCCAACTTGCTGATGGGAATCCTGCTGATCGGCGGCATGCTCAGCCTCGCCTTCGAGATGCGACAAGAGAGCTTCCCGGAGGTGACCCCGTCCAACATCACGGTGTCGGTGTTGTACCCCGGAGCGACCCCTGAGGAAGTCGAAGAATCGATCTGCGTGAAGATCGAAGAAGCGGTACAGGGGGTCGACGACGTCAAGCGCATTCGATCGACGGCGAGCGAGAACATGGGCGTCGTCGACATCGAAGCGGTCGATGGCGTCGACATTCGTCAGGTTCTCGATGACGTCAAGGTCGAAGTCGACGCCATCGACACCTTTCCAGAAGACGCCGAGAAGCCGATCATCACTCAGCAGAAGGTGATGGAGCGAGTCATCTCGGTCTCGTTGAGCGGCGACTTCGATCAGCGCACTCTCAAGAAGATTGCAGAGTCGGCGCGCGAAGACCTCCTTGCCCTCAAAGGGCTCACCAAAGTCGAAGTGGAAGGCGCCCCCGACTACGAACTGTCGATCGAAGTCGAGGAAGAGCAGCTTCGCCGCTATCGACTCTCGTTCGATCATGTTGCCGCCGCCGTCCGAGCGTTCTCGTTGAACCTACCCGCCGGCTCCGTGAAGACCGACGCGGGCGAGATCGTCTTTCGATCCAACCAGCAGGCGTACGACAAGGAGGACTTCCAAAGAATCCCGGTCGTGACCCGACCCGATGGGACCCGGATCACGGTGGGAGACGTCGCGACCGTCGTCGAAGGGCTGGCGGAGACGGATCAAGACACTCGAATCGACGGACGTCCCGCGCTCGTCCTGCAAGCCTATCGTGTCGGTCAGCAGACCACCCCGGAGGTTGCGGCCGCAGTGCTGGGCTATCTAGACGTTCTTCGGTCACAGTACCCGGACACGCTCCACGTCGAAGAGTGGGAGAATCGCGGCAGTGATCTCGAAGACCGGATGGACCTCCTGAAGCGAAACGGACTGATCGGGCTCATTCTCGTGTTCGTGGTGCTCGCGCTGTTCCTTCGCGCCGGGCTCGCGTTCTGGGTTGCGATCGGGTTGTCCACGGCGATCTGCGGCGCGCTCTGGGTTCTGCCTTGGCTCGGTGTCTCCCTCAACTTCCTTTCGAGCTTCGGTTTCATCCTTGTGCTCGGGATCCTCGTCGACGACGCCATCGTCGTCGCCGAGAATATCGACTCCCATCGATCGTTCGGCAAGTCACCGTCCCGAGCGGCGATCGATGGAACTCGAGAGGTACTGCTACCGGTATCCCTAGCTGTCATCACCACCGGCTTCGCATTCAGTCCCATGCTCAAGCTGCCGGGCCGCATCGGCGAGTTCACCTCGACCATTGCGATCGTAGTGATCGTCTCGATCGCGTTCTCATTGATCGAGTCGCTCTTGATCTTGCCTTCGCACCTGGGTCACGAGTCGGAAGGAAAGACAGCTCGTGGTCTGCTACCCCGGGCAGCCGCACGACTCAAGACCAGGTTTGCGCCCATCGCAGTCGGCTGGGATCGGATCCAGTCTGTTTTCAGTCGCGGACTACAAGCGGTGATCACCCGCTCTTACGAACCCGTTTTACACTTCGCCATTCGGCGCCGCTACGTAGCCACAGCGGCCGGTCTCGCGTTCCTCATCGTGACCGGTGGACTGATCGCAGGTGGCTGGACCAAGATTTCGTTCTTCCCCGGAATCGAAGGCAACCAAGTCATCGCCGCGGTCAAGCTCCCGGAGGGATCGAACGCCGAGCAGACAAGACGCGCCGTCGCGGTGCTGGAGCAGACCGCCGAAGAGGTACGTCGCGAACTCGAAGGTGAGAATCGTGGCGGCATCGTCCGGCAGATACGCACCACAGTGGCGGAACAACCCGGAGTACAAACGTCGAAACCGCCTCACGACGCAGCCGGGCCGACTCAGAGTCGAGCGCATCTCGGCGAAGTGACGATGGGGCTGGTGTCCTCGGAGATTCGCACCGCACGCGCCTCGGACATCGCCCAACTGTGGCGAGACAAAGTTGGCGATCGCATTCCGCAGGCGGTCGAACTGCTCTTCGTGTCCGAGCAGATGAACACTGGCGCCCCGATCAACGTCGAATTGTCCGGCGACGATACGGATGAGATTGAAGCCGCCGGCAAAGAGTTGCTCGCGGTCATCGCTACCTACCCAGGCACCTACAACCTGGCCGACAACTACCAAGAGGGCAAGACGGAGTTCGAGGTGTTAGTTTCGGATTCAGGGCTCGCCCTCGGCCTGACGCAACGCGACATCGCGCGGCAGGTGCGCCAAGCGTTCTACGGAGAGGAAGCGCAGCGGGTTCAAATCGGCAAGGACGACGTTCGAGTGTTCGTCCGTTACCCCGCCGACGAGCGACGGTCACTCGCCAATCTCGAAGCGATGCGGATTCGTCTCCCGGACGGTGGCGAGGCTGCGTTCTCCGAGGTAGCTCAGGTGCGCGTCGGGCGCGGACCGGCGAGCATCAACCGCATCGACCGACGACGCACGATCGTGGTCACCAGTGATCTCAACCGGTCGATATCCAACGCCAACGAAGTCGTCGACGACATGAGGGCGAACCACGTACCGGCACTGGAAGCGGCGCACCCGAACGTTTCCTTCAACTTCGGCGGAGAGCAAGAACGACAGGCCGAGAGCTTCTCCGGACTCCGGGTCGGCATGATCCTCGCCATGTTCCTAATGTACGCGCTGCTCGCGATCGTTTTCAAATCGTACATGCAGCCGTTCATTGTCTTGAGCGCGATCCCGTTCGGTATCGCAGGCGCATTCTGGGCGCACTTCTTCCTCGGCATGGACGTGACCTTCTTGTCGTTCATCGGGATCTTGGCCCTGATGGGTGTAGTGGTGAACGACAGCCTCGTCTTGATCGACTTCGTCAACCGGTACCGCCGAGAGCACGGGCACTCCGTAGACGAGGCGTTGAAGAAGGCTGGGCCACGCCGATTCCGCCCCATCGTCTTGACGTCGCTGACGACGTTCGCCGGACTCACGCCGATCCTTCTCGAGAAGTCCGTTCAGGCGGCGTTCGTCATTCCCATGGCGGTCTCGCTCGCGTTCGGCGTCGCCTTCGGCACGGTGGTCATTCTCGTTCTGGTGCCGGCATTCTATGTCGTCGCGGAAGACGTGCGGGTGGTCGCGCTCGGAGAGTCCGTGGAGCACGATGCGGCCGATGCGGAAGAAGTCGCGAGCGTCCGGTAACAATCGTCGTCGAGGCTGGCGGCGAGCCGTTGAGCCGTCGCCGTCGGTCGGCGAGCACCGTCATCTGGACAAAAAAATCAGCGGTACAGGAGAACCTGCACCGCCGAACGAACGAACAATGGAGGGGGGTCCTCCATTTAGCGAACGCCTAAGCGCTCGCTGGCTTGGAATGGGGCGAAGAGGCATACCCAACGTTGCCCTTCCGCCACACGCCTCACCGAAGCTAACTGAGAGAGCAGGCGCGGCGAGGCCTGCCCTTGCCCACCACGCCCACTGCCCTCAACAACTGCGTAGGATCTTCTCGAAATGGGCACGACGGAGCCATCGGGGGAAGCCCCGATCCTGGAGTTGAATTACCCGGAGAACATTTGAGCGAACGGCGGGAATGCGAGAGCGTCAGGCCTCTGCGGCGACGCTCGCGGGAGGCGCTCGAGAAGGAAGGACCGCGCCGATCACTCCAGCGAGGTGAGCCCCTCGCGAACGGCGTACTTGGTGAGCTCCGCGATGGTCCGGATGGCAAGCTTGTCCATGATGTTTTGGCGGTGCGTCTCGATCGTCTTGATACTGACGTGGAGTACCGCCGCCATCTCCTTACTGCTCTTCCCTTCCGCGAGCAGTTGCAGCACCTCACGCTCTTTCGGTGTGAGCGGCTTCGACGCCACTTGAGCGCTGCCGCCTTGCAGTCTTGCCACGAAGTCCGTCACGACCACGCCGGTGATCCCGGGACTCAGGTAGACGTCACCGTCGAGAACCGAATCGATCGCGGCGTCTAGTTCGTTGAACGCGCAATCCTTCAGCAGATACGCAACGGCGCCCGCCTCCAACATGCGCCGTACGAAGGGACGCTCCGCGTGCATCGAAAGCGCGAGTACTTTGGTCTCGGGGAGATCTCGCAGGATCTGGCGGGTGGCCTCCACTCCGTTGAGCGACGGCATGGCGATGTCCATCACGATGAGGTCCGGCTGATGCGCTTTGGCCAGCCGAACCGCTTCGCGCCCGTCGCTCGCCTCCGCGACAACGTCAACGCTCACACGCTGGTCATTATCGGCCCGCTTCGAAAGCAGTGATCGCAAACCGTCGCGGACGATTTGGTGATCGTCCACCAGTAGAGCTCGAATTGAATCTGTCACGACGAACGCCGCCTTGCCGTTGTCGAGGTTGCGGTGACCACACTCAACTCGACCGTTGTTCCTCCAGATGGGAACGAAACGATCGAGCAAGCACCACCGGAGTACTCGAGTCTTTCCTTGAGACTGTGAAGTCCAAACCCGTCCTTCACGCTTTCAGTACCGACCGACTCCGGATCGAATCCGCAGCCGTCGTCATGGACAACGATCACGAAGAACTCACCGTCGTCGTCACCCGCTTGGATTCGCGATGACACGGTCACGCACTCCGCCAACGAATGTTTCTCGCAGTTGTGCAGCAGTTCCCGCACCGACTCGTAGAGTAGTACCGAGGAGTTCTCGGAAACGGGAGCCGGCTCATCGATCGAAACTTCGACCGTGAAGCCGGCGCGTTCGCTGACCCGACGACCGAGTTCTTCGAGCGCAGGCGCAAGGCCGAGTTCGTACAACACCGGCGAGCCCAGCTCGAAAGTCAGGTCTCGAGTGTAGCCAATAGCCGAGTCAATGGAGTCCAATACCTGCGGGACGAAGCTTCCACTGAGGTTCGCTTCCGCTTGCAGGCTGCTCAACCCCAACTTGACGACCGCCAAACTCTGCCCGAGCCGGTCGTGCAGACCCTTGGCAATGCGTCGCCGTTCTTCACGCTCAGCGTCAACGAGTTGGCTCGCGAGCCGTCGAAGCTCGGAGGTCCGCTCTTCGACGCGATTCTCGAGATCCATCGTCAATGCTCGGTATCGCTTTTCACTCTCTTCAAGCGCATCGGTGGTTCGTTCGAGTTGCTCGTGCACGAGACGAGCTTCCCGGGCTCGCTGAAGAGTCTGCCGCTCGTCGACGCGAACGCCCTTCGACTCGATCATGAGCAACTCACGGGAATCGATGTAAGCCGCGATCGCGCGAAGTTCGATATCGACTCCGTTGGCGTCACGCTGACTCCAAGACGGCGACGAAACACTGCCCACGGCGCGCTCTGCCCACAACGCCTCGGCTTGTTCCTGAAACACTTCGAGAAACGGAAAGATCTCGGGAAGATCGACTTCGGTCGTCGTGGCCGCCGGGAAACTCAAAGCAAACGCGGGGTCGACGTCACCGACCCGGTGAAACGCCGAACCGGCTCTCTCGAACGAGACCAGACCGAGGGCGTGCAGCACGTCAGAGGTCGACGGCACTCCGGAACGTGTCATTGCCCCCTCCCGCTCGACGTCTCGATGCGAGCAGCGAGCAGGTCAAACGCGCGAGCGACACCGTCGCCACTGAGCGCGCTGGTCCGAATCAACTCTCCCGCAGGGCGCGTGGGAAAGCCGAGATCGTCGGCAACGTCCCATGCGTCCGTCCGGTCGGCCTTGTTCGCAAGAACGAGCGACGGGACGTCTCCGAGCTTGGCGACGGCTCGCTCGCTCAAGCTTACGGCGACTTCGATGGTGGAGCTACGCGTCCCGTCAACGACCAAGAAGTAGCCGGCGGCGCCCGTCAGGTACGACTCGGGAACACGGAAGAAATCGTCTTCGCCGGCGATGTCCCACAGCATGAGGTCGATGGATCGCTCGTTGACCTCGACCTGACGCTTCTCGATTTGCACGCCGAGCGTGGTCTGGTACTGCTCGCTGAAAATGCTGTGCACGAACCTCCGGACAAGACTGGTCTTCCCGACCGCGAACGCACCCAACATGCAGATCTTGTGGCGGATCACGGTCGAACCCTCACTTCGAAGACCAGCACGGTGGTCGTGTTTCTGGGAAGGCCGATGCGCAGTTGCGGGGAAATCGTGCGCTGGACCAAACCGGCGGCGAAGTGGAATTGAAGGTCATCGCCCATGGATTCGATGGCCTTCTCCTGCAGTCGCGCGGTCCAGTCGCCGGCCAGGCCCGCGACCGCCTCCGAGTTGAACCAGTGCGGTCGGATGAAAATTTCGGCGGAGAAACTCTCCGCGACTAAAGCGGCATTTAGCGCCTCGAGCCGATCCCTTAGTCCCGTTTCATCGAAATCGAAGTTCTCCCCGACCCCGGGCAGAATTGCGATCGGTACCGCTTCGACGTGACGAACGGCATTCTCGAGTTCGGTCAATGCGGGCAATTCGACGCGGGACGCGTCTAGCGGGAGTCCGAGCGCGGACAAGGACTTCGGTCCGGCGGACTCCACCCAATGGCGCGTGGCGCTCCCGGTCGCGATCAAGACGCCGGAGTCATCGTAGGTCACGGTGATCGTGCTCGGCACGCCGAGCAACAACGCAACTCTGCGATCGATCAGTGCCCCCTCGAGAGACTGGTACGCGGCGAAACTGAAGCGCACTTCTGCAGGATCGAGGTGTGTGACTTCGATAAACTGCTCGGGGTCACTGGCGAGCGGATCGCGCAACCCGGATATCTTCAAGCCGTCGCCGGTGCGCTCCGTCCCGGTGACAACAATGCCGGGCTCATCCTCGAGCAACCGCACGAGTTCGTTCTCACGGGCGCGGTGAGTCCAGAAGCTGACAATCCAAAACGCAATCCCCGCAAGCACGGCCACGACAATAATGCCGAGCACCGGCGAAAAACCACGACTGGAACTCTCCTTGGTCGCATGACGACAGCACTGAGCGAGGCTCGGCGCGGACGCTTCGAACGCCGCCGTATCCCCCGAGAAGCTGTCGAGATCTTCGCGGTGCGTCCGGTGAAGTTCATTGAGGGTGTCTTGCAACGTCGAACGGAATTGGACCGGGGCGGACCCGCGGATCACGCTGGCGAGGACCATCTTCGGCCCGCGTTCGATCCAAACGATATGGTCTTCGAACTCGAGCGTCGACAAGACGTTTTCGTCCTGTTGACCACCAAACGAGTCTTTGACGAAGTCCTGAATGGCACTCAACATGGCGGCCACCAAGTCGGCGTTGTCAAAGGTCGAATCACGAACGCCCTCGTGCGCGAGCAGCACGGCTCGTTCGCGGTGAACCAAGAAGACTTGCTCGACGCGAAAGACCATGCTCCTGAGCATGACGACTTCGGCGAACGGACGCCCGGTACGTAGCGATTCGAAGCGCCAACGCATGCCGCGCGCCGACAGCCCGAGTTCGAGGGTCTGGTTCAGCGTCTGCATCATCGCTTTGATCTGCTGACTGATCGACTTTCGAATGGCCGGCATCATCACCGGCGAAAGTGCTTCAGCTAGTTTTTCGGGATTGCGCTCGATCGAAAGCTCAAGCGTCTTCTCGATCGTCGGCGAGAGGGCACTGGCCAACTGGGAGTCACTCTGAGTGCGCTTGGAGATCGCGGCGGGCAGGACTTGAGCGACGCGCTCCGACGTCACCTTGCTGTCGGCGACACTCTGCTCGAGCTGCGAAATGCGAGCGATGTCCGGGCCGACGAGCAGGGAACGCAAGCGCTCCATCTCCTCGTTGGGGCCGAGTGAATCAGGACGCGGACTGTCCATCAGGCGTATCTACCTGCCTCAGGAGCCGGATTCGGGCGTCGAGTCGTCGTCGAACGAATCTGCCATTTGGCGGAACGCGCCTGCGATGGCAATCCGGTCGAGCTTGGCGTTCTCAAGACGATCGTGCGTGCTTTCCAGCTGGGCGGACAGTTCCGAGGCACGCTCGTCGAGGTGCTCTCGCAGCGAGGTCAGCTCCTCGCGAAGCTGTTCGGCCAATCGATCGATGCGATCGTCGAATCGGCCCTCGAGCTGCTCGAACGTCTGGCCCATCTCGGTGGATAGCTTCGCAAACTCCTCGGCGCGATCTTGGACCTCGGTATCTACCCGTTGGTCCAACGCCGTGGCGCGTGTGTTGACCTGCTCTTCGAGCACCGACACTTGCTTGCGAGTCGATCCGCGCAATTCCTTGATCTGAGCCCGCAGAACCTCGTCGAGGTCTTCGAGCCGTCGGTCGATGTCACGACGGTCGCGGCCGAAAAGTATCTCTTGGATCTGGCTGAGGTTATCCGCCGTCTTTTCATCTGCCCGTCGGTCAACTCCGTTCTGGACGTTATCTGCTGAAGTTGGGTCGACCATAGGTGTTCGTTCATTTCGCATGTCATGAGCCCTCGTCCCAGACCGACACAGCGAGTCCGCCGACGCCCCCCTTGGTGTGATCCGCGGCACTGCAAACCGCGAGATCCTCCAAACGGCCAACGTGGCCGGCGCCAGCACGAGTAACTCGGAAGCCTTCATGATACCGCGGCAACCCGGTTTGGGAACAGACTGCGCAAGCAGTTGTCGATAATGCACTTACAGCCCCGCATTACTCCACCCCCGAGTAAGCCTCAGGGTTTCCTGCCCGGGAATTCGGGAGATCTGCGGGTTGATCCACCGCACGTATTCGCGGATCCTCTTTGCCCTTACCGGCCGAACCGCCTCCGAAATCGTTCCCTATGTTTCTCAACGAAGGGTCGATCGTAGGTGCCCCAGCTTTCGGCGAGTCGATTCCAAGCTACCCATGATCGCACGGCGAACCGTTCGATCTTGTCGTCATGTTTCGTCCGTGACTCAACACAAGGAGTTCTCAAATGACATCGTTCACCACCCGCGTCATGGTCGTGGCAATCCTCGCCGCCTCCGTGACAACGACTGTGTGGTCACAGACCCCAGTCACTATTCCCACTGACAAAGCTGCGACACCGTGGGAAGTTCCGATCGAAACTCTGAAGCAAAACCTCAAGGGTCCCACGCTCGAAGAGATGAAAGTGGAACTCGATGCGTGGCGTGACGCTCTCAAAACGCAGACGGTCGCGATTGCGGCCGGCGGCGGCGATGCGGCGGCTCTGAAAGAGAACCGTAAGAAGACGCGCGACCGCTTCGACCGCACGTTGAAAGCGTACGTTTCGCTCGGCGGCGACGGCGCTCCGTACGAAAAGTACCGCGATCATGTGATGTCGGAGAAGACCGGTGTCCGTGAAATGGTTACCGCGACGACCGACTGGTTGAAGTCGCCGGACGGCGGACTCGCTTGGGCGATCAAGATCATCGGGTTCCTCGTCACGCTGTTTGTCTTCAAGATCCTGTCCAACGTCGCGGGGCGGATCATGGGCAAGGCCGTGGCAACTCTGAAGAACACGTCCGAGCTCCTCCGAGACTTCTTCGTCAACGCGACCAAGAAGATTGTCTCGCTCATCGGTGTCGTGGTCGCGCTTTCAATGCTCGGCGTGAACGTTGCTCCGTTCCTCGCAGCGATCGGCGCAATCGGTTTCATTATCGCCTTCGCGCTGCAGGGCACGTTGTCCAACTTCGCCGCTGGCGTGATGATCTTGCTCTACCGTCCGTACGATATCGGCGTCGTGGTCACCGCCTCCGGCGTCACCGGCAAGGTCAGCGCTATGAGCCTCGTCTCCACCACTCTCAAGACCCCGGACAACCAGACGGTGATTGTGCCCAACGGAAAGATCTGGGGCGACGTGATCACCAACGTCACCGGTAGCGACACGCGACGCGTCGACATGGTCTTCGGTATCGGCTACAGCGACGACATCGACAAAGCGCATTCGGTCCTCGAACGCGTGGTCAACGCACACGCGCTGGTGCTCAAGGACCCCGCTCCGGTCATCAAGGTCTCGGAGTTGGCCGATTCTTCGGTGAACTTCATCGTTCGACCGTGGTCGAAGACCAGCGACTACTGGGATGTCTACTGGGATCTGACTCGAACCGTCAAAGAAGAGTTCGACAAGGAAGGGATCTCGATCCCGTTCCCGCAACAAGACGTGCACATGCACCAGGTCGAAGCGTAAACAACGCCTCGCGACGCTGCGACATGACACGATCACAAAGCCTGCTCTCGCAAAGCGAGGGCAGGCTTTTCTTGTGTCGTTGCGCCCTGGTGAAGTTCGGTCGAGTGTGGTTCGATCAGGTGTACTTCTTGCCGTCGACTTGAATCCCGGCGTCGTCAGGTCGAAGTGCCAAGCTCGCCGCGGCTCGTACGACGGACGTCATGGGAATGATGCCCACCGGCTTGCCTTCGTCGATCACGGCGAGACACTCGATGCGCTTGTCGCAGGCGAGTTCGATCAGCACGTGCAGGCGATCTCCGGGCGCCACGGTCGGCTGCGACCCGACCAACGCTTCCCGTACAAGAGCCGACGAACGCACCGCGACCGCGTCGAGCATTTCCGCTTCGAGTCGATCGGCATCTTGGCGCGTTGAGCGGTTCGGCATCCAAGTAGACAGCAGGCTCTTGATCAAGAGCCGCGCGGTGATGAGACCTAAGTACTCACCCTGATCACCGACGACGACCAACACCTTTGGCGTCGCATTGGCTGGGGACAGATCGAGCAGTGCACGCCGGGCGTCGCGAAGCGTGGCATCGGACGAGATGGATGTAGTCCCGGTTATCATCAAGTCGCGAGCGGTGATGTTTCCAGCCTCGATCACGGCGTCTCCTCCGACTTGGCCTCACGGTCGTTCAAGACCGAATCCAGGCCCCGGAGCAGACTCTCCTGAGAGATCAGTCCCGATATACGTCCATCCTCATCGCAGATGGGAAGCACCTGAAGATCGTGCCAAACAGCCGCCTCTAACAACGGAGTCAGTCGCGCCCCGGTCGGTAGCTTCTCGATATCCGCCCGCGCGATGGAGTTGATCGACCGCCCGAAGTCACGACGCAACGCTTCTCCGAGCGCCTCGTCCGAGAGATCCCGCGCCCGCGCTTTGTCGACGCCCGCGTTGAGTGCTTGGAGGATGCGCCACGGTGAAAGTTCCGCGGCCAGTTTGCCATCGCGAGACTGCAAGAACAGAGGTTCCGGAGACGCCGACTTCGTATGCTTCTGAAGTTCGGACATGAGCCAAAGGGCTTCTCGAATCTGGTGCTGATTTCCGAATCGGATACAGCTCGTCGACATGAGATCACCGGCGGTAACGACAGTCTGTTCCGGATCGTCATTGGGCGCGAGCACGGTGAGACCGAGGCGACGCTCCAACTCGACGATGCTCCACGCTCTCGCCAACGCCAACTCGGTCGACTGAAACAGACGATTGTCGGCGTAGAAGATGTTCTGCTCCCCGATCTGACGACGAAGACCGGATCCCGTCATCACCTCGGACAGCTCGTCCTCGATGCCGCACACGACGAGGTGAATGCCTTGCTCGCGGAGAATCTCCCAGAAGTGCTCGAGCATGGCCATGGCGGTCCCGCCGACCGCGCGCAGCCGCTTCATTCGAAGCACGAACACCCGCGTCTGAGGGGTCACGCAACGTAACATTTCGTAGTCGAGGTCGTCGGCCGCGGCGAAGTAGAGCGCGCCCTCCATGTTCACGGTGACTACTGGCGAGGGAGCCGCGAGCCTGAACGGAACTTCTTCAAACCCAGAGCCTCGCTGGACCAGTTGGGTCAGGTCGATTTTTCCGGTGGTGCGCAACAAGACGACGATCGACAGGAACACTCCGGTAAAGACGGCATACTGCAGCGGTAGGATCAGTGTCGACGCCAAGGTGCCGACGAGCACGAACTGTGAGCCGCGGCCCGATCGCCACGTCATCTTGAGCCGCTTCTTGTCGATCATCGAGTATGCGATGACGACGAGGAGACCCGCGAGCGCCGCTGTCGGAATGTAGTTGGCGACCTCTCCGAGCAGGAGCAGCGCCACCAGAGTCCAAAACGCGGAGAACACGGCGGCCATGCGGGTGCGACCGCCCGACTTGTAACAGACAGCGGTCCGTGTGAACGATCCCGAGCCGGCGAAACACGAGAAGAACGACCCGACGACTTTGGCTAAACCCTGCGCGGCAAACTCGCGAGTGAAGTTCAGCCGTTGCCCCGTCGACGCCGCCACCGCTCGAGAGATCGACGCCGCTTCGATCGAGCCGAGTATCGCGATGGCCAACGCGCCGGCGCTCAACTGTCCGATCAGATCGAAGTCGGGGTTCCGGACGAGTTGCGGTATGACCATGGCGGGCAAGCCACCCGAGGTCGGACCGATGTCTCGCACCACTTGGACGCGCAGCGCCCGGTCGATTTCGTGCCACCCGAGTAGGTACGACACGATTCCGACCGCGACGATCGCTACCAACGAGGCGGGGATCTTTCGGTTGAACTTGGGGATCACCACGATCATGACAGCCGTCACGGCGCCGAGAGTGAGCTCGTATCCATTCGTGTTCGGGAGCTGCTTTATAGTCTCGAACAGCACTTCGTACGACCGGCTGGCCTCGACGTTGACCCCCAGGACGTTCTTGAGCTGATTCAACGCGATCAAGATCCCGGCCCCCGCGGTGAAGCCGATCACCACGGAGTTGGATACGTAACGAATGATGCTTCCGAGACGCAGAGCGGCGAAGCCGATCTGGAACACTCCGGCCATGAAGGTCAGCAACAAGATGATCTCGAGCGGAGGGATCGAGTGTAGTTCTACAATCGGCGCGGTGAGGCTGAGCAGCACCATGCAGAGTGCGTTGGTCGGTCCGGTCACGAGGTGGTTGGAGCTGCCGAGCGCGGCCGCGATAGCGGCGGTGATGATCGCCGTGTAGATCCCGAGGACCGGCTCGACGCCAGCGATCATCGCGTACGCCATCGCCTGGGGTACGCCCATGACAGCGACGTTCAACCCCGCGATGGCATCCGGCGTCAGGTCGGTACGAAGGTAACGACTCAACCGGGTGACGAGCGGATTTCCGGTGGGCTCGGCGTTCATTCGGGTTCGAAGTTCATACCCATGACCACGGCGGGCCGGCTCTTTCTGCGGCGAAGTCAACCTCCTACCCGCCGCGCGGCTCCGCGCGACCGATCAGGCAATGAGGTCGTGGACCACCTTGCCATGCACGTCCGTCAATCGGAAGTCCCTGCCCTGGAAACGGTAGGTCAATCGCTCGTGATCGATACCGAGCAGGTGCAGCATAGTCGCTTGGAGGTCGTGCACATGGACCGGATTCTCGGTCACCCGGTAGCCCAGCTCGTCGGTCGCACCGTACTCGAACCCGCGCTTGATCCCGCCGCCGGCCATCCAGATTGTGAAGCAGTGTGGGTGATGATCACGACCCAGCAGCTTCGAGCCGTTACGCTCCTCGTTCATGGCAGTCCGGCCGAATTCTCCGCCCCACACCACCAACGTGTCGTCGAGCAGGCCACGCCGAGCTAGATCTGTAATGAGCGCGGCGCTGGGCCGGTCGACCTGTTCGCACTTCTTGGGGAAGTGGTGAATGAGGTCGTCGCTCTTCGCGGTGCCGTGAATATCCCAACCCCAGTCGAAGAGCTGCACGAAGCGCACCCCGTCTTCGACGAGTCGACGCGCCAACAGGCAGTTGTTGGCGAAAGAGGCGCGCCCCGGCTCGGCGCCGTACAAATCCAGCACCGCTTGCGGTTCCTTGGAGATGTCCATCACCTCGGGCACGGACATCTGCATGCGATACGCCAACTCGTATTGAGAGATCCGGCTCAGCGTCTCGGGATCACCCACTTCCGCGTGCTGGATCTCGTTGAGTTCCTTCAGCGTATCGAGCGCGCGACGACGTGACGGTCGGTCGATCCCTTTCGGATTCGACACGTACAAGACAGGATCTCCGGTCGAACGACACTGAACCCCCTGGTAGATCGACGGCAGGAAGCCACTGCCCCAGACGCTCTGACCGGCACTCGGTTTCTTGTTGCCGGACACGAGAACGACGAAGCCGGGAAGATCGCTATTGCCCGAGCCGAGGCCGTACGTCAGCCACGACCCCATGGACGGCCGACCGAGACGAGGCGAACCGGTGTAGAGGAATAGCTGCGCCGGCGCGTGGTTGAACTCGTCGGTGACCATCGACTTCACGAAGGTCAGCTGGTCGACGATCTTCGCGAGGTGCGGCATGGTCGACGACATCCAACGACCGTCTCGACCGTGTCGTTCGAACTCATACGGTGAGCCGAGGATCTTCGGATGCCCCTTGATGAACGCGAAGCGCTCGCCCTGCAGAAACTCGTCCGGACACGGCTTGCCGTTCAATTCTCGCAGCAGCGGCTTGTGATCGAAAAGATCTTGCTGCGGCGGCGATCCGGCGAGGTGAATGTAGATCACCCGCTTGGCGCGCGGAGCAAAGTGTGGAGCCGCGGCGCCGGTCCCGGGCGATCCGAACAGCGAGTCGTCGAGCAGACTGCCCAACGCCAGGGACCCGAGGCCGACTTTGCACTGACGCAGGAAACGGCGTCGTGTCATCGCGTGGTGGTGTTCAAGATCGAACTCTTCGCGAAACTCCAAGATCAGCCCTTCGTCAGAAACTCGTCGAGGTTCAAAATCACACTGGCGACCACCGTCCACGCGGCCCGTGTCGCCAGATCGACCGCAGGCGACATCGGCACGGGCAGCGTCCGTACCTCTTTGGCGGCAGCGGGTGTCGAGCGAAAGTGCGCTAGCTCACTGTCGAATAAGTGAAGCAAGCCTCGAACCTCGGTCGGCTTCGCTGTTCGCAGGAGCGCTCGTTCGAACATCGCGGCTGCGATGTCGGCGGGCTCGCCTTCGCCCTCGAGACCGCGGTCCGCCAAGGCCTGCGCGGCTTCGAAGTAGACAGGATCGTTCAAGGTAATCAGAGCCTGCAGCGGCGTGTTGGTGCGAATACGCCTCGGGACGCAGAATTCACGAGATGGGGCGTCGAACGTTGTCGCCGACGGATACGGGCTCGTGCGGCGCCAGAACGTGTAGAGTGCGCGCCGATAGCGATCCCCCCCCGTCGCGTCTTTCCAGCGATCTCCGGAATAAACCATCTGCCAGATGCCCGCCGGCTGCGGCGGCATGACGGGCGGCCCGTACATGCCGGAATTGAGCAGCCCGCTGACCGCCAACGCTTGGTCCCGAATCGCCTCGGCTCGCAGCCGGAAACGCGCGCCGCGGCCACACCAGATGTTGTTCGGATCGGCGGCAAGCTGCTCGGCCGAGACGTTCGACGATTGACGATACGTCGACGATCGCACGATCTTGCGGAGCAGTCGTTTCACGCTTTGGCCGTCGCGCAGAAAACCCCGGGCCAACGCGTCCAGGAGTTCGGGATGCGTCGGACGCGACCCTTGAACGCCGAAGTCTTCGCTGGTCAGAACCAGCCCTCGACCGAACAGCTGCTCCCAAACTCGATTGACGAACACCCGGGCGGTCAACGGGTTGTCGGGCGACGCCAACCACTCTGCAAACGCCAGCCGATCGGGCGAGCGCTCCGGCGGCAGCGGGTGTAGTGCAGCCGGCACGCCGGGCTCCACCCGGTCGCCCAAATCGAGAAAGTTCCCACGCACCATGATCCGAGTCTCCCGAGACTTCTCCGGCGCGACCGCACGTAGAATCGGAATCGACGGCAGTTGGGACTCCAGAGTGCGGCGCCGCTCGCGCGCCTTCGCAAGCGCCTCTTTCTCGGCCCGCAACTCCGGCGGAATCGCATGAACGGAAAAGAGATCATCCAGCAACGTAGATCGATCGGCACCTCGCTCTGCCGTCGGCACCGCGACCACGACCGAGGCCGTATCGAGAACGAGCGCGCCGACGTCGTCCGCCGTCAGCTGCCGACGGTACAGCCGAACGTCATCGAGTCGACCGTGGAATTCCGCCGTGGAGTGACGACGCCCGAGGCGCAGTGGTTTGTCCGTGCGCATGGTCCCGTCGAGCGTGTCGTGGGTGCGATCCACGTCGAGACGCTGCCCGTTGAGATACACATTCAACCCGGAGACTTTGCTGGAACCGTCGTAGGTCACGAACAGGTGAAACCACCGCCCGGTCGGCAACTTGTCCCGCGTCACCACACGAACGGTTCTCGCCGGCCATTCGTGAATGAGATGCACATAGGCCAGCCGGCCCGAGATGTAAATGTCCCAGCCGCGGTGCCCGTTCTCGTTGTCCATCTTGGCCATGGGAACGTGAACACGATCGCCCTCGAGCCACATCCAACCACCGTAGGAAAACGGGTCGCTTCGTTCGAAGTCGCCAATCGCACCGCAATCGACGAACGACGGACCGGCGAGGCGCAGCGCTTGTCCGTCGACTCCCGGGACAAACGTCACGGCATCGCCGTGCGCTTGCGCACCGGGAATGGCTCCGTCGCCGGCGTCGAACAGGAAGCGTCCTTCAAGAACCTCGGTGCTGGCGCCCGGATCTCGCTTCGAAAGCTCCTGCTCCCAGCCACTGCGATTGCGAAGCGCCTCGGCTTCGCCCCGCGTCGCCTCGGCCTCCAACTCCTTGATTCGCTGTTCGATCGCGCGCAGTTCCTCGCGTTGATCCGTTGTCGCCACGCGCACGGTCGGCCGCTCGTCGGGTCGGTCACTATCCGCGGTCTGGTTCAGGAGATCGAACAACGCGTAGTACTCGTGATGGGTGATCGGGTCGTACTTGTGCGTGTGGCACTGAGCACACGCCGCGGTCAACCCCATCCAAACCGACATCGTCGTGTTGACGCGATCGACGACGGCGGCGACGCGAAACTCCTCGTCGTCGGTCCCCCCCTCGTCGTTGGTCATGGTGTTTCGATGAAACGCCGTGGCAACCAATTGATCGATCGTCGCGCTAGGAAGGAGATCGCCGGCTAACTGTTCGACCGTAAATCGATCGAACGGCATGTCGTCGTTGAACGCGCGTATCACCCAGTCGCGATACGGCCATATGACACGACGGCCATCTTTTTCGTATCCTTTGGTATCGGCGTAGCGAGCGAGGTCCAACCAAACGCTCGCCCACCGCTCTCCGAACGCTGACGACGTCAGTAACTCGTCGACGATCCGATCGTACGTTTCGTTTTTAGGGGAGGCGACGAAGCGTTGAACTTGTTCGCGAGTCGGCGGCAAACCGGTGAGGTCGAGAGCAACGCGGCGAATCAACGCCGCGGGGCTAGCCATCGGCGACGGCTCGAGACCGTGGTCACGCAATCCGGCCAAGATCCAAGCGTCGACACTGTTCGTCACCCAGGAGTCGTCCGCGTACGGCGCGACGGACGTTTGGGGCGGCTCGAACGACCAATGTTTCGCGTAGGGAGCGTCGTTTTGGATCCACCGTTCGATCGTATCGATCTCGACCTCGGTGAGTCGGGCGCCCTCGCTCGTCGGAGGCATTCGGTCGTCGTCGCCGGCGCGAAGCCTCTCGATCAACGTTCCCGCGGTCGAGTCGCCGGGAACGATGGCGCGATCTCCAGATCGAAGCGCCGCCAGGGCAGATTCGCGACGACCGAGGTCTAGCCCGCCCTTGCGCGTCGCTTCGTCGGGGCCGTGACATTTGAAACAACGATTCGACAGGATCGGCAGAACGTCCCTCGAGAAGTCGACCGGACCTTCGGGTACCGGGTGGGCATCGACGGCGGGGCCGACGTTCGCAAGCGACAGCACGATTGCCGTCGAGAAGAAAACAACGGCGATGAGTCGGCACGCGAGAACCATGAACACCCTCGACTGATGAGTACGGATTCGGGCGACGCGGCAAACGCCGACGTCCGGGCGGACAGAATACCCCTTTGCGCCAATCCACCAAGGGTCCTGGGATATGAAGTGGTCCTCCGGAAAACGGGGACAGAGTAGACGCCATACGCTGTTGCATTGAAACAAGTTAGCCCGTCTACCGACATGTGCATTGCACAGAAAATCCGCGGCGTCATGATGGGGTAATGGCTCGGCGAGGCCTCGGCCGTCTCGAGTTGTCCGCCGCAACACCTTCGATCCCCAGAACCAAGGAGGACTCCGATGGTCCGTCTGCTGTCCCCTCTCTTCGTCATGGCGCTGTTCGCCGCGCCGGTGACTGCCCAGAGTTTTACTGCCACGAGCAATCCCTCGGCGACGATCGTCGCCGCACCGTGGGGCTCAGGATCGCCGACCAACGATGAGATCGACGTTCCTTCGTCGTTCTTTCTGCAGGACGTTCAATGCGGCGTGCAGATCACCGGCTCTCCTACGATGTACTTCCTGACGGTCGAGCTGACCTCACCGGCCGGCACCACCGTGATCCTCTCGAACTTCAACTGCGGCGGACTCAGCTCGGTGACGAACATGTTCGTCACGCTCGGTACATCGACGAATCCGTTCGATGCCAGCCATCTCAACGATGGCTATGGATACGTCATGGAGCCGTGCGGGCTGGGAACATCGATGGATGACTTCGACGGAGAAGACGGCCTCGGCGCGTGGCGCCTCGACGTCTGGAACGACGGCACCAGCGGCACGCTCGAAGAGTGGGTGCTGACCCTCTCGGATTCGACCGGCGGACCGGTAGCACCCGGCAATGATACGTGCGCGACGCCGGTCGAGGTTCTGGACCCATCGGTAACACCGTTTGATGCCACGGCTGCGAGTGCCAGCGGCGCCGAAGACTGCACCGGCGTGAGCTCGGTCGACGTCTGGTACTCCTTCGAAGCGGAGTGCACCGCGGACTACACTTTCTCGACCTGCGGAAGCTCGTTCGATACACGAATCGCCGTCTACGCCGGCGCGTGTCCGGTTCCCGGATCGACCGCGGTCGGTTGCGGAGACGACGAGTGCGGCCTGCAATCGGAAGCAACGGTACCGATCGCAGCGGGCGACACCGTTCTCATTCAGGTTTCCGCCGCCCCCGGATCGACTGCCGGCGCCGGAGAATTCCTGGTCACGAGTAACGCAGCACCGACTAACGATTTCTGCGCCGATCCGATCACGATCACGGACGCAGTCACTGCGTTCGATACGACGTGTGCCACGACTTCAGGCATCGATCCGGGCTGTGCGGGCACCGTGGTACCGCCGATCGACATCTGGTTCACAGTGACAGCGGAGTGCACGGGAACGTTGATCATCGATACCTTCGGTTCGGACTACGACACGATGCTCGCGGCGTGGGCCGGATCTGCGTGCCCGACCGGCGCACCGATCGTCTGCAACGACAACACCACCGGCGGGGGAAGCAGCTCTCGGTCAGAGATCGAACTCACCGGCGTCACGCAAGGCGATGTGTTCTTGGTCCAAGTCAGCGGCGGTTTCGTCGGCGCCTCCGGAACCGGCGTCGTCAATGTCACATGCGACGGCGTGATCGTGGTCGACCCGACGTTCCGTCGCGGCGACTCCAACGACGACTCCATGTTCGACATCTCGGATGCCGTCTTCACGTTGAGCGCGCTCTTCTCCGCTGGCTCGCCCGCTCCGTCGTGCGTCGATGCGGCCGACTCCAACGACGACGGGTCGTTCGACATCTCTGATGCAATCCACACACTCGGCGCGCTCTTCCAATCGGGAAGCCCGCAGCCAGGCGATCCGGGGCCGACGACCTGTGGCGTCGACCCGACCCCAGACGGACTCGATTGCGTGCTATCGGTCAATTGCCCGTAGCGTCGAGTCGCACATTCGTATCGAGGTAACGTGAGGCCTCCTTCGTCGACCGGACGAAGGAGGCCTTTCTGTGTCTGTCGGGATGAAACTCTGTTTCTGTCGCGATGATGCCTATTCGAAGATCCAGCGAAGCCCCCCCCACACGATGCGCCGGTGATCACTGCCCCCAACTCCATCCGCGTTCTCGGCCCGGGCGCCCCCAATCCTCGCGGTCGGTAGAATTTCGTTTGCGAGGAGAGCGGCCGTTTTGCGACACTCGGCCGGTCGCCGGACTCGGCGCCCGCGACTCACGCCGACGGACGGCACTCGAAAGCTAGCCACGCGAAAGCTGAGCGTTCGAAATGCCGGGATCTGAAGCGCGGAGCCTGCGCGATCGACCCGGGCGAAATCCAATGCTGAATCCAAACTGAAGGACAGACGATGAGCGAAAACACAACCCCCAACGATCCTCAGCCGAAGCACGACTTCGCTTCAGGTGGTGTCGACCGCCGTCAGTTCATTCAGACTTCAGCCGCGGTGATCACGGCCGCCGCCGTCAGTAGTGCGAGCCCGCTCCTCGCGCACGTCGCCGGCCAAGACCAAATCAGGGTCGGCCTCGTCGGTTGCGGCGGCCGGGGCACCGGGGCTGCCGTCAACGCGCTGACGGCCGACGCCGGCGCGGTCCTCGTTGCTATGGGTGATGCGTTCCCCGATCGACTCTACAGCAGCCTCAAGAACCTGGAGCAGTCCGACGTCGCGGATCGCATCAAAGTCGACGAAGAGCACCGCTTCACCGGGTTCGACGCGTACAAGAAAGTCATCGAATGCTGCGACGTCGTGCTGTTCGCGACTCCGCCTCACTTCCGCCCGGCGCAGATCGAAGCGGCCGTCGAGGCTGGTAAGCACATCTTCGCCGAGAAACCGGTGGCGACCGACTCGCCGGGGGTTCGTCGCTGCATGAGCGCGTCCGAGAAAGCGAAGCAAAAGGGGCTGACCCTCGTCTCCGGACTCTGCTACCGATACCAAGACGCCAAGATCGAAACGCAGCAGCGCATTCACGAAGGCGCGGTCGGCGACCTACTCGCCCTCCAGTGCACTTACAACACCGGTGGCCTCTGGCACCACGGTCGTAAGGCGGACTGGAGCGACATGGAGTGGCAGATGCGCAACTGGCTCTACTTCACGTGGCTCAGTGGAGATCACATCGCAGAGCAGAGCATTCACTCGATCGACAAGATCCTGTGGGCGGCGCAAGACGTGCCTCCGGTCAAAGCGACCGCGAGCGGCGGTCGCATCGTCCGCATCGATCCAAAGTACGGCGACGTTTACGACCATTTCAACACCGTCTACGAGTGGGAGAGTGGCATAAAAGGGTTCCACTCGTGCCGCCAATGGAACGGCACCGACGGCAACGTCGCCGACTACGCGATCGGGACCAAAGGTACCGCCGCCATTCAGCACCACCGAATTCGCGGTGAGAACGAGTGGCGCTTCAAGGGCAAGCCGAACGACATGTACATCGCCGAGCATGTCGCCATGTTCGATTCGATTCGCAACGGCAAGGCGCTCAACAACGGTGACTACATGTGCAAGAGCACCTTGATGTCGATCATGGCGCGCATGAGTGCGTACACCGGAAAGACCATCTCTTGGGAGCAAGCGCTCAACTCGCAGGAAGACTTGTCGCCCGCGGCGTACGAGTGGGGTGCGCTGGCGGTTCGGGACGTTCCGCGACCCGGAGTTACGAAGTTCTTGTAGAGGGCCATTTGTCTGACGAAGAACGGTGAGCGGCGGTCGTCGACCGCAGCTCACTCATCGTATTCTGCAACCCAGCGCGAGCCTCCAACCCGATGACCACTCTCCGAAGGAGCTGTGACGTGACCGATTTCAATCGACGTCAGTTCTTGACCGCCACCGCTGTCGCCACGACGGCGATGGCCACGCGCGGCATACAACCCTTGTGGAGTGCGATTCCGATGCCCCAGTCTCAGTCCCCGTCTCGATTGCGACTCTCGCTGAAGATCGGCATGGTCGGAGGCAAGGCGTCGTTGACGGAGAAGTTCGCGCTGGTCAAACGACTCGGCTACGACGGAATCGAACTCAACAGTCCTAGCGACTTGCCACGCGACGAAGTGCTCGCGGCCAAGAAAGAAACCGGACTGCCCATCCACGGAGTGGTGAATTCCACTCACTGGTCCGTCCGGTTGTCTGACGCCAACGAATCGGTGCGTGAAGCGGCGATCAAGAACTTGCGCCACGCGATCCTCGACGCCAAGGCGTACGGGGGCTCGAGCGTGCTCTTGGTTCCGGGACGCGTCAGTGATGCCAAGACAGAGAATCAACAACAGGTGTGGGATCGCTCCATCCTCGGCATTCGGCAGGTACTGCCGCTCGCCGCCGGTCTCGGAATTCACATTCTGATCGAGAACGTCTGGAACGGCTTCTGTTACACGCATGACGGTCCCGACAATCAATCCGCGGATAAGCTCGCCGACTACCTGGACGCGATCAACAGTCCGTGGGTCGGGGCGTACTTCGACATCGGGAACCATCGAAAGTACGGGGCCCCCGAAGAGTGGATCCGTACGTTGGGCCGCCGTATCGTCAAACTCGACGTGAAGGACTGGGGCAAGAAGGCGGGTTGGGCCAAGATAGGCGACGGCGACGTCAACTGGACCGAAGTGCGCAAAGCGCTCCGCGAAATCGGCTATACCGGCTGGTGCACGGCCGAAGTCCAGGGCGGCAACGAAGACCGCTTGGCCGACGTCAAAGCGCGCATGGAACGAACGCTGCGCACTCACCCGTAACCCGACCGGGCGAACAGCAACTCAGAACAAACACTACTCGAACATAAACACTACTCGAGAACGAACCAAGTACGGCCGTGAGCGGGAACTCGAACCGGAAGCTCGATCGAGTAATCCCGACTCAGTGAGTACTCCTGCACCTCTCCTTCACGCTCCCGAACCCGCGCGACGTCCGTCAACCCGGTGTAGTAGAGCGGCACTCGCATAACCCGTGTCACCTCGTGGTCGAGCGGGTTGTAGACCATCAACAACCCCTTCTCGTCCAAGGTCGGGTTCACATGCAGCATCGCGTCGAGGTCACGGCCGTCCGCGCGACGAACATGGATGAGGTCGGACTCCAAGATCTGCCGGTGTCTCTTGTAGAAGTCGACCCACTTCTTCACCACCGCGCGAGTCTCGGGGCTGTCGTACAGGCGCGGACCGCGGTAGCACGCTTGCACCCCTAACCCCAAGTTGTTGGCGAGGTGCGCTTCGTAGGCGTCCAGGTGATCCTTCAGAGGCTCGATCGTCGCCGCCGCTCCGCCACCGTGGTACTCCGTCAGCGGCACGAACATCCAACCCATGCTCGGCGTCTTCTCCCACGTACCGTCGTAGATGTTCTGCCGGCCGTGAACGATCTGTTGTTCGCGCGGCAGCGACCAGTTGGTCTCCCGGTACCCCATGCCGCACTTGTTCGAGCCACTCAGGTAGTAAAAGTCGGGCACGTTGAGGTAGACGCCGCGTTCTCGACACCACCGATAGAAATCCGTGATCACTCGCCACTGTTTCCACTGCGAGTCTTCGTAGCCACGGTGACCGGCGTGGCTGGTCGAAGCGCAATAGTCGCCGGGATAGTTGCCGTCGTGCTCCAGGAGATCGAAGCCGCTTGCTTCGAAGAATCGATA
>JAJFFE010000414.1 GCA_021776775.1 Planctomycetota bacterium
AGATGGCGCTTTCGCGTTCGGTGACGCGTTTCAAGTCTTGAACGCGGTCTTCGTCTCGACACCGATGTGCTCCGATGCCTGCGACGTCAACGACGATGGCGCAGTCGATATATCGGACGTCCTGTACTGCCTGACGGCGATCCTCTTGGACGGCCCAGAACCTCCCACGCCCTTTCCCAATTGCGACCCCGACGGCACCCTGGATTCCCTGACATGCACCGATCCCGGCCCTTGCTAATCCCTTGTTCGAAAGCGAAATCCCGACAATGCAGTATCGACTCTCAACTCTAGCCGCGCTGACCGTCCTTTGTGCCACCGTGCCCGCGTTCTCGAAGGGGCTTGACGTTGAGGATGCGCAGGGACCGGCAGGATCGACCGTTGTGGTCAGCTTTGTCCTTGAATCAGTCTCCACGGTCGAATCGTTCTCCATCTGTGCGACTTTCGATGAGACCGCGTTGACGCTCGGCGCCATCACCGCTGTCGGTCCCGCTTCGTCGGCCGTGCCAAGTATCACAGTTTCGCCCGGCGGCTTCTGTGCCGAAGTAGCAGGTATCTCCATACCCTCAGGATCGTTGGCCCAAACTGTCCTGACGGTGGAGTTCCAACTCGGGACCACGCTCGGCAAGACGACTGTCAGCATCGTGGATACACTGGGTCTCCAGTCGACCTACATTGGCTTCTCCTTCGGGGAGCAGTTCGATGTGAGCGACGGGCTAACTATCGGTGAAGGTATCGTCTGCATCGAGATACCCGAGTTGACTCAGATGACGTGCACTCCTGGGTCCTGCCCCGGTGAAGTCTTGGTGACTTGGGACGCGGGTGGCTTCCCCTACGACGGGTTCAGCGTCTCCGTCGATGGCGCGGTCGTCGCAACTCCAACGGGTGGATCTGACACGGCGACCGTCACCGGAACTCCGGGCCAGTCGGCGACGGTCTGTGTCGAGGGCTCTTCCGGCGGGTTCACGACACCTGCGTTGTGCCGCATCACTGTGCCGACGGAGCTGGAGCCCATCACACTGCTTGACTGCTCCACGCAGGGATCCGATCAAGCGGAGATGTCGTGGTTGCCGGGATCCGGCTACGACTCGATCACGGTCACAAGCGATGGTGTTCCAGTCCAGACGCTCCCGGGCGATGCCGTGGGGACCGTCGTACCCGGGGATCCCGGTGACCACGAGTACTGCGTCGTCGGCGTGTTTGGCGTGTTCTCGACGCCTCCCGTTTGTTGCGATGTCACGATACCGCAGGGCCCGGTGTTCGCCCTGTCGCTGGAGTCGCAGACTGCTGACTTCGATCCTCTTATCGGACTCGTCGAGGTGACCGTACCCATTCAATTGCAGCAGACAATCGGGGCGCCGACTCCGATCCACGGCCTCTCGATTTCATTGGCCCACGACGAGACGATTATCAATGCGACGGCAATCACCGAAGCCTCGCCCATTTCCGCCCTCGATCCCGACTTCGCTGGGGGGGCGATCGTCGACGGCGGTGTTACGTTCGGCGTGATCTTTTCTTTCGGCGGAACGACGAGCCTCGACGTGATGACGCAGACCAACATCATGGCGGTGACGTACTCCGGCTGCGTCTCGCAACTCATCGGCGAACGTGACCCGGTCGACGTTCCGCTCACTTGGACGCCGCTGGGTAGTCCTCTGGTGTTCAACACCGTTGCGACCGACTCCGAAGGAACCCTCGTCGACGCGGAAGGTGTCGACGGCGGGATCACGCTCCAGCCGGATCTGTCGCCGCTCTTCGTACGCGGGAACTGCAACAACGACGACACCGTGAACATCGCCGACGCCATTCACGCCCTCGACAGCCTGTTTGCCGCGGCATCTTGTCCCTGCCCGAGAGCGTGCGACGCCAACGAAGACGGCGGGTTCGACATCGGAGATGCGATCTACTTCCTCAGCTACCTCTTTGCTGGAGGTTCGGCTCCCAGCGAGCCGTTCCCCAGCTGCGGAATCGGCGCGGGCGAAGACAGTGTATTGGCGTGCGACTCGGCGGTATGTCCCCCGATCGATACGGGGATGTCGCTCACCTATCGCGGTGAAAACGTCAAATTTGTGTGTCCGATCCCCGACCTTCCAGTTCACGCGGCGCTCCTTTCGGCCGCGGACCCGACTCAGATATCGCTCCATTTCTCCTGTCCCACTTCCCCAGGACTCGACTGCACCGTTAAGCCGACTGCCGACGGCTGGATCTCTGCGATCCTGCCAAGCCAGGGTTCCAGCTGGGATCTAGAAGTGACAGCGACCGTGGGTAGCGTCACACCCGCCGCGGAGATCATCAGCATGGTTCAAGTCGCACCGACCACGCCGTTCGATGCCGTTCACTCGACGGCTGTGGTACTAGCCGGGCCGGGCGGGGAAGCGGAGGCGCAAGCTTGCGAGTGTTGCCCGGGAGAGCCGTTGTTCGGATCGCCGACCTTCGCGGAGCCGTATGCTGCTCAGGTCAGCGGGGAGGAGTTCTACTCCATGGTTGAACTCAACGACTTAGCTCTCGTGTTCGTCGGCGACATGGGGCTGCAAGTCGCGGCGACGTTGGACCACCTGACGACCGAGAACACGCACGCCCACGTCGGTCCGGCCGGCCCAACCCATTGCTCGATCGAGCGCCCGACCTTCACGCTCGGGAAAACGGGAGTGCCGTACGGGCTCGGCTGCGGCGTCGTGCCGTGGATGGACAGTAGCTATGTTGTGTTCGAGCCATCTGGCGGTCGTATTGGAATCCCGAGCGGGCAGGAGCTTCAGTTCACTGAGGCAGGCGGAAGCTACGTTCTTCCTCGCGCCTTGAACGCGAGCCTCACCGTTGCCGCCGAGTATGGTATTGCGCTCCTCGAGTACGATCACGGCGGCGGAATGGCTTTCGCGATCGCCCCCGACGGAAGCAAGTCACCGCTCGCGTTTACGTGGGATTCGACCGCGGACAACCTGACCAGAATCGGACGAGACTGTAGCGGTGCGCCGACTAAGGGCGGCTCCTCGCGCGACAACAGAGACGACGGCACGCCGAACGAGCTCACCTACGAGTGGGTCGTCGATCACGAACTCGGTGTAATCACCAGCCAGACCGATATCCTCGGTGCCACGACCAACTTCATCTACAACGACGATCTCTACCTGACCGAAGTGCAGTACCATCCGGTCGAGACCGTCGGCGGCGTCGCCGCTGGCGACATCGTCACAGATACCCAGTTGGGTTTGGCTCTTGGGGGTCCGGGTGGTCCGGCCCTGATCAACCAGCCGCGCACACTGACTCTTCTCTGGGACGACGCCGGTCGACTCGCGGGCGTCCAAGACGGCCGCGGCGAGACGCCCTTCACGGTCACCTACGATGGCGCGAGCGATCGAGTCTCGACGAAGACCATCAACGACCACCCGTGGAAGTTCTTCCGCGACACCGCGGCCATCCCGGTCCCGAGCCGCCCCGCGTTGGTCGATCCTGGAAACTACGTCGTGTCGGTCTGCGACCCGTTGGGTTACGTCGTCGACTACGAGTTCCACGGCGTCACGGGTGGACCACTGATCGGCCCGGACAGCGTAGGGCTTGGCAAGTTCCACGTCCGTCGCATCGCGGAGTACACGAAGACCGGTATGGGTGAGCCGCCACTACGAGCCGGCGAGCCCGAGTACTACGCCCAGTACTTCCTGCACGACTGCGACTGCGGCGCGGAGATCGTTCGGACGGAGTCGATGCCGAGCGACTACCCGGCCACCTTCGATCCGATCACCGGGATTCCCACCAACTATCCTCGACTCGAGTTCACCTACGATCCGCAAGTCAACGTGACCGCGCTCGTGAAACGAGGCTTCGATCCGTCGGAGCAGATTCGTATCGAGCAGGATTTTCAATCGTACGCGAAGCTGTCGATCGTAGACGGGAAGATCGAGGTCGGCCAGTACAGCCGTATGACCGCTCTTCGCCTCCCGCGGCACTTTAGCTCCAGTCCCCTGTACGCCGGTCAGAGCTTCGAGCACACCTTCACCTACGATGGCGAGGGGCGGCTACTGGAGCACAACTTCCCGGACGTCACGCTCGCGTCGGGAGCGGTCCAGTCCGGGCTGTTCGAGTCGTCGACTTACGACGACCGTGGTCGACTCACGAGTCACACCGATGCACGTGGCAACCGAACCGTCTTGACCTATCACACCGGTGCATTTGCCGGCGGTGGGTTCAGTACCCAGGGAAGCTTCTGGGGATATCCCGCCACCGTGACGCGAGGCGCGGCGGGGTCCACCGATCCAGAGGCGTCACTGACGACCCAGTTTCAGGTGAACGCCCGGGGCGACGTCACCGGAGTAACCGATCCACGTGGATTCCAGTACGACATTGTGCGAAATGCGTACGGAGAAGTAGAGCGGGTCATCTATCCCGAAGTGACGCTTGGGGACGAGACGACCACCGCTAGCTACGAGGACGTCACGTACCGTGACGCCGCCGGGCACGTCGTTCTGCAGCGGCGAAGCAACATCGACCACGAAGGAAACCCCGTCGCCGGCAACGAGTTCATCGACACTTCGTTCGCGTACGACGCGATCGGGCACGTCGTGGCAGTTCAGAACGAGATCGATGGCGACGACAATAACGACATCCTGACGACCTTCACCTTCGACGACCGAGAGTCGCCCGTTGCGGTTCAGAAGCCCGAGGGCAACCGAGTCTTCATGACCTACGACGAACGGGATCTTCCCTTCCGTCTCTTCTACGGAGTGGACTCCGGTGTCGATCCGCTCCAGGGTTATCCCGCTACCCCGTATGACGAGGTGACTTCTTCTTCAATCCCGTTCGTCGGTGTGGAGCGGTACGACTACGACGCCCGCCGCAACGGCAACGCGACGCTGGACGGCCGAGGCTTCTCGAGCGTCGCCTTCTTCGACTTCAACGACCGGCCGGTGGCGACCCGGGACCAGAACGGAAACGGCGCTCGGTACCAATGGGACGAAGGCTCATTCCACACCGCAGTCGTTGAAGGAGAGATCGATTCGCTTGGTGACCTCGTGGGGAGCCCGCTCCGTCGGACCTATTCCAGATTCGACCAGTGGGGGAGAACCAACCAGACCGTTCTGGACCTAGAGCCGCAGTCGAGCGAAGCCGATATGCCCGACCCGGCGGTCGCGACCTCTTCGAGTTACTCGACCGAGTTCGACGCAGTCTCACGGCCGATCCAAGTCATCGACGCCAATGGGAATTCTACGTTCGTCAGCTGGGATGCTGCGAATCGAGCGGTTGCTGTGGAAGACGCGTTGGGTAACCAGACGGTTCTGACTCACAACGAGAACAGCCAGGTGATCCGCGTCGACGAACACGAGGTGGTGCCAGGCGGGCTCATCGGGTCGTACGGTCGTGCGATTCACCGTGACGAGCTGGACCGGGTGTTTCGCGTGGCCGAGCTGGGGCTGAACGATGTTCTCCTCGGCCACGAGACCCGCTTGTTTCAAGACTCGCTCGGATTCGTCCGTCAGTCGATCGACGGCGAGGGGCGCGTCGATCAGATGTTTCGTGATGATCTGGCCCGACTGACGGAACAACTACGGCTCGATGGGGTGGGCGGGAGTGTCGTGCGGCGTACGCGGCATGACTTCGACAAGAACAGTCGTCGAAAGGGCGACCGGGCGTATTCCGACGCCGTGACACCGGCGGGTGAGCAAGTGACCCGGCGTCTGTTCGACTCGGCCGACCGACTCGTGGTCACGGTTCATCCGGACTCCGATGACGTGATCGACTATTCGACGCAAAGCGCCGCCGACGGATCGGATGGTCTCTTCGATCGCGAGCTAACCGAGTACGACGCGATCAACCCGATCCTGTTCACGGATCAGCGCGGAGTTGAGATCGGCAACATCTTTGACCCGGCGAATCGCCTCGTCGAACAGCTCATCGCACTGCCAACGGGAGTCGCCGGAGAGACTCGCAGGATCTTCGACTACGACGCCGTCGATCGACTCACCGAAGCGACGAACGACTATGCCCGCGTCACGCGAGCTCACGATGCGCTGAACCGCGTCGAGGTTGAGAGGCAGCGTCTGAACCCGCTTGGTACAGGTTTCACCGATGGCTGGAAGCATCAGATCAAGGTTCAGTCGTCCTACGACCCGCAGTCCAACCGAACAAGTATTGCGGTCCTCAACGGGGGGAGCAGTGATCTTGAGTGCGTGCGCGATTTTGACGCGTTGAATCGAGTCGCGTCCATCTCGGCCTCCTACTTCGGGAGTCCCATGCATTCGATCGCCTCGTATGAGTATGCCGGACCAGGGCGAGTAACGACGAAGTCGCTCGGCAACGGCACCGAGCTTACGCGGCTCTACGACTCCAAGCGGCGGCCCACCGCGCAACTCTGGAACTCCGGGTTGGGGGGGCAGGTTGTGGGGGCGTTGTATGGTTACGACCGCGTAGACAATCCGATCCATCGCCTCATGACTCATGATTCCAACTTGGCGGACAACTTCGATATCAATTCGCGGGACGAGGTCACGGGGGTGAACTTCCGCAGCGCATCGCCGACCGACTATCGGATGTTCGGTGGGGGGTACACACAGACCTTCACCTTCGACGACGTGTTCAATCGCGAGGCGGCGAGCTTCGGTGATCCGTTTGGATTGAGCGTCACCGTCGACTCGAACTACGACGTCAATGAGGCGAACGAGTACACCTCCATCGTGCGCGACGGGGCATCGCTCTTTCTGGCGCATGACGCGGCGGGGAACATGGCGTTGTTTCCGGTGCGGCCGGGTGACGGACCCGAGGCTGGGAACTCAGTTGCGGCCAATGCAGTGTGGGATGCGTTCAACCGCGCGGTGATCATCATTGCGGGTGGCAACGCAGCGTTGATTCAGCGGACGGACGCGCTCGGACGACGGGTGGCGCAGCTGGAGGTCGACGGATCGGCGGTGGATCCGGGTACCGCGATTGTGGGAGGGCAGCGGTTCGTGCTGGACGGCTGGACTGTCTGTGAGGAGCGGACTCTGGCCGGGACGCTGGGGGACTGGAGTGACGCGCTCGAGCGAGTGTATGTGAATGGGCGGTCGATCGACGAGCCGTTGCTCTGCGCGATTGACGGCGATGGCGATGGGATGCTTGAGACGGAGAAGAATCTACCGGCGTCGACGGGTGGCGTGGACCGGGAGTTTTTCTACCACTGCGATGTACTTGGGAGTGTACAGGCGATTACGGACGCGGACCTTGGGGCACGGGTGCTTGAGTACTATCGGTATGGGTTGTTCGGGGATCCGGTGGTGTTGCCGGTGGTCGATGTGGATGCGGATGGGTTGGAGGACACGCCCGGGTCGCTTGCGGATAACGCGGCGGCGGGGGTGGCGCGGAAGTCAGAGTTTGGGAATGTGTATTTGTTCACCGCGCGGCGATGGGAGCCGGAGGCGGGCGTTTATTACTATCGGTATCGGTGGTATGAGCCGGAGACGGGGCGGTTTCTTGGGCGGGACCCGCTCGGCGAAAGCGTGAACGCGTCAAACCTGTACGCCATGGCTTGGAACAATACTGTCGTCTTTGCAGATCCAATGGGATTGGACCCCGTGATCACGCCTGCGGAGGCGATTGAGGGAGAACTTGCCTGGCTAAGAGATCAGATCGCGCGATACAGCAAGAAGTTCTACTTCTTTGGACCTCCGTCCTTCTTCTACGAGTGGCAAGCTCGGGTGATGGAGTTGGAGGGGACAAAGGAGCACTATCGATGCCAGATGAAGAAGCAAGCGAATGTAGTTGCGGCGTACATGGTCGCACTCGAAGCGCTCTCCACGATAGGGAATCCGGGAAGCCTTGTCGGCAGAACGGGAGCACGAGCTACCGGTCAATCCGTCGGTCGAGCAAGCGGACGCGGGAAGACTAAGGCGCCCGGACGCGCGGAGGGCGGAGCGGCAACTCGTGCTTCAAAGCCACTCAAATTTGATGCCACCGACCTTGTGTACGGCCCGTCCGCTGGTGGGGCGCTTCGTGAACTCCAACGGACTTCCGGAGGTAAGCTCTTGACGGATATACCAAAACCTGTTGGAAGCAGTTGGGTTGATCATTCGCTGAATACGCTGAAATGCCAGATTAAGTCAGGGGGCAATATTCGATTCGATCTCACTCACATGAAGGATCTAGCAGGCGCTCTTCGGGGAACCGGGAAGTACTCAGGCACAGTGACTAGCCAAGAGCTTCGGTTTATTCGTGACAACTGGGAGAATTTGTTTCGTGGTGCGGTGACCTTCTTGAAGAACGGAGGAGAGGTAGCAGCTCCATGGTAGAGGTCGTTCTAATGCTCGTCGCGGTTGACATGGGACTCGAACTTAGGATCGAAGAAGAGCGTTGTGGGGTCTTTCTCCACGGCGTGGATCAGCGTCGGTTCTTGGGATCTACTGAGACGCACAGATTCACTTCATTGATAGCTGCCGCGCTTCGGGACCCGGTGGAGCCCACTGAAGTTGATGAGATCGGAGAAGTCGCCGTTGCATGGGTGCTATCTCTGGATGAAGCGCACGCCACCTTCTATGTCGGATCGAATGAAGAAACTCGAATGCTTTTTGTTGAAGACGCTGAGGGTGGTCTTCTTGCTAGGCTCGCTTTGGATGAAGATTGTCGAAGCGCTTGGATCGAAACTCTTTCCTGAATTTCGACCCAGGGTAATCTCGCGAGAGACGGTGTTGTCGTTGTCGACCGGCTCGTTGGGTGGGTTGGTCTTGAGTTCAGGAGAATGACAGCCGTTTTTGGCTCTCGCCGCGAAGCATGCATTGACAAGACGCGGCCGAGGTCGTCGCGGAGCAGACTCCGCGCAGACTTCGGCCGCGTTCGTGTTTCGCGGGTTTCGAGATTGACGCGGCTGTTGCCGGTCAGCCGGGCTGAAGATGGCAATCGAGGTGATAGTCCTTGACGGCCTTGAACGTGGCGTTCGGGAACATTGCGTTGCGATCGCCGGCTCGGAATGCGCGAAGCGCTTCCTCGTGGTTCGCTAACCACGTCGCGTCTCGAAGGATCATCTGAAGGCGGAGTTCGCGATCGTGCGTGGCGTATCGGGGGCGGCGTTGGATCAACGGCTCGGGTGTCCGCGCTTGCGCGTTGACGTCTTGTCGGAGGATTCCTTTGACCCCGAGGAAGCTGCGGCCTTCGAGTTCGACCTGTGGGCTCCTACCTCGTCGCGCAGTTGGGTCGCTTGGCGATAGCGTTGCCGATGACCAAGAACCGCGTCTTATGAAGAGCTCTCCAGCAGACGCATCTTTCAACGATCGCTGACACTGTCGTCGAGAGCGGTGGCTCAGGTAGCACTTGCCGATAACCCTGCCGTGGTTGATCGGTCGGAATCGCCCGAGAGACGGCGATGCCGAGCGACGACGTAATCATCCCAGGATGAAACCGACCCACGTTCTCCAAACTCTGCTGGTCGGAACTTGGCTTGTGAGTTGTCGGATTTGACGTAACCATCACCGGCCGGTTGGGTGACCCGTGGTACGGCAGGGCCGGAACGACGATTGCCAGGAGGATTCTCGTGACGTCAGCCCCGTCTGTGCTCACCGTTGGGAATGCTGACCCAACCAAATGGAGTCATCGTTGACGCACAGGTAGTTGACGTCGTCTTTCTCGCCGAATTGCGTATGTTGTCGGGCCGCATGCACGACCGCGTCTCGGCTGCAAAGGCTGCTTAGCCACCCATGCGTCGCCGATAGATAGCCGACTTCCGTCGCAAGCTTGCCTGTGCGTCTTCGGATGAGTGCATGGTCGTCTCGGGCTTCGGAACGTCCGCCCCGTTGTCGATCGACGGCGGTGACGAAGCTTGGCCTTCGTCTAGCAGATGAGCGTCGGCGGATCCAGAAGTGATAGATGCCGGCATGGTGACGTCGGCTTCCGGGGCGACGGTACCTACTGTGATGCTGGAGGGTTGCACGGGTACCTGGTTTCCCGGTGCGACAATTGGTGCAGTGACGCCATAAGTATCGACCGTGGCGTCGTTGCCCGAGACCGCTATGTTCCCGGTCGCAGCCCTGACGGGCTGGACACCTCCTCGGTTGATGAACCCAGGGTTGACGACCGTTCCTGTACCGCTCGCCGTGAGCGGCGGGAGCGTGGCGGATCCGAAAGCGACGACGCGCTGATGTGACGCGGCGGTGTCGTCGGGTTGCGGTGAACGGCCGTCTTCGCGGTAGTACTCGGACTCAGTCTCGCGCAGTTGCCGTTCGCGCTCGTCACTCAGTCTGTGGCCGTGCTTCGCCATCCGCGATCGCACGACGCGCCCGATGGCGACCTTCAAGCGTGACAAAACCTCCGGATCGAAGACGATCGCGTCGAAAACCCGTTCGAACGTGGTTTCGCCAACATCTCTTCCGTGAACGACCTCCGCTAGTAGCGCGTTTCCATCAAGTGCTGGGTTCGCATGAGTGATCGCCAGTCCCAGCTCCCGCGAGTACTCGGTGAGGAGCCGACGGTCGGCCCCCGTGCGCTTCCTCTTACCGTGTCGCGCCATAGTTCTCCTCGAGAAGTAGCACCTCTCGTTGATCGCCAGCTGGGTCTTCGAGAAGAAGCTTGGATCCTTCGTGCTGTTTCGTGAGTGCGAGGTCGAACAGCGCCAAGGAGCGCCTCACTACAGCCGTCACCGAGTCGAACCCGGCTAGTTCCTGTAGTTCTTTGAGGCGCTCCGCGACGCTCACCGGCAGGTCGAGGTTGACCCGCTTTCGCGCGACCGTCGATTTTGGTCGTGCCATGTTATTCGCGCGGCCAGAAACCTGCCCAGGCACCGATGAACATCGACGCCGTTGCTAGCGCCGCCCCGCCACCGATCCAAGTCAGGGCAACGGATCCAGCGATCCCCACCAGGAGAGGAAAGACACCAGGGAGCAGAGCTTGGGTCTGGAATCGAATTCGGCGCTTCTTCGTGGACGCCTCGACAATCGTCACGTGGACATCGTCGTAGTCGTCCATTGGAAGGGGCACCGGATTGGGCCGCTTTCCTTCCTTACGCCGCTTGGTCTTGCGGTCCGACATGTCGGTCCCATTCGTCGCTCATTCGGACCAAACCGTTGAGCGACGGATTGGTCCGACCCGAAAAGACGCTTCGCATGGAAGCCTACTTTCCGTGGTTCGGAACACTCCGCCGAATTGGCGCCTTCCCCATCCTTCAAGCCCGTCGTCGCCGAGGCGAGTGATCGGTACTAGGTTCGGCTCGCCAGTTTGGCCGAGCCACGGTTGAGTCGGCCCCGGCGGTCTGGGGTTCAGGGCACCAGGGGCCACTGGCATGATACACGGCGGAGCGGGGAATACACAAAAAATATCACTCGGCAAAATAGAGACTTACACTTAACTAGCTCTCGGCCGGCGGGCTTGCTCGGATTCGGTACCCCTAGAGGGCGGAAGATGGATGACCGCTGCTCAACATCAACCCAGGGTCAGCTCCCGCAAGGACTTCCAGGCGCACGTGCATCTGGTGTTCTCGTCGTTGTCTGCTTTGCGAGTCGAGGTGGTGACTGACGCTTCTCCGAACGGGGTGCGGTACAGTCGCTCGTCAAGGCGAGACTCAATTGCGATTACGGGATCATCGAACTCGAAGGCGGATTGTCGGGCGCCCAGTCGATCAACGATCAACCGGCGTTTCGCACGCTGCGGTAACGACTACGGACAAGCGAAGAACTCGGCACACTGAAGAGAGCTTAGTGTCGGGTCGAGATCGCAGTCCAGCGGCGGAGGAATGGAAATCCCACCGGTGAATAGCACGAGTAGGGAGTAGATGACGTCTGCAATGTCGACGCTCTCGTCGTCGTTGATGTCCGCGGCGGCACGGCAGTCGAGTTCGTGCGCGTCGAATAGGTGCGCGAGGGTGGCGATCTGATCGGCGAGGTTGAAGTGGCCATCGCCGTTGGCGTCGCCGCGAGAGAATTCTTCTCCTTGACCGATGAAGAACAAGAACGCCGATCCGGCGTCCGTCGCCGGCGGATTGTCGCCTGCATCAGCGCCAACGAGCGCGATGTCGCCAGAAACCCCGACGCTCCACCCGAAACGGTCGCCAAAGTGACTATCCGAAGCGAGAAGTTTTCGCTCCTCTGCCCAGGTCGCCCCGTTCCAGCGAAAGACGTAAGCCGACCCAGACTCCGATCCCGCATCGTCGTTGCCGGGTGCGCCGATGACCGCGGTATCGCCGGCGATCGCGACGGAGTTGCCGAAGGTGTCGTGAGTGACGCCATCGGAAGCGAGGAGCTTCTGTTCCTCGATCCATGCAATGCCATTCCATCGAAAGACATAGGCGGATCCGGAGTTCATTCCTTGATCGTCGTCGTTGTATGCCCCGACGACGGCGGTGTCGTCTGCGACCGCGACGGACCAGCCGAAGTACTCGAGATCGGTACCATCTGATGCGAGGAGTTTCTTCTCCTCGGCCCAGGTCGAGCCAGTCCACCGAAACACGTAGGCCGCCCCGGAGTTGTCTCCCAGATCATCATCTTGAGAAGCACCCACGACTACGGTGTCGCCCGCGATCGCTACGGCGTTCCCGATGCGATCGTTACCGGCGAACTCGGGTGCGTGTAGCTCCTGCTCCTCGATCCACGTCGCGCCGTTCCAACGAAACACGTAGGCCGACCCGGAGTCCGCGCCCATGTCGTTGGCTTGAAAGGCGCCGACGACGGCAACCTCGTTCGAGATGGCGACGGCCCAGCCGAAGTAGTCGTTCGGGGCGCCGTCGCACGCGAGGAGCTTTTGTTCCTCGATCCATTCTGAACCATTCCACCGGAACACGTAGGCTGATCCGGCAAAGGCCCCGAGATCATCGTTAGTCGGGGCGCCGACGATCGCGACGTCGCCGGAAATACAAACCGATCGACCGAAAGAATCGGTGGGAGCACCATCCGAGCTGAGGAGTTTCTGCTCCTCGATCCACGTCGCGCCGTTCCAACGAAAAATGTAGGCTGATCCGGAGTTTGCTCCCTGGTCGTCGTCGCCCCACGCGCCGAGGATTGCCACATCTCCCGACATCGCGACGGAGTAACCGAACCAAATCCCCGAAGTTCCCGTCGGAGGCGAGGAGCTTCTGGAACTCGTTCGTGATCGGCGTCTGACTGTGCAAGTCGCCGAGTTGACCGGAAAGAATCACCAGGGCGACGCCGCCAAGCACTCTGATCACTGTGAGTCTCCGATTACGATGGGCGTGGACTTCGCGACGGATTCGGGCACCGACCGCGCTGGAGTCACGACACTCACGCGCTGATAGTCTCTTCTCCAGAGGCGGTGCCTGTTCTCGGACTCCGAATGTTCCCTGATAGACGAGCCTGGGGCAGGCTTGGGCGTCCATGGTTACGGTCCACTCGGAACGTCGAATATGAACTCCTTGATTGCCAACGCTTCCATGAGGGAATCCTCTGACCCAAACAAGGACAGCGCGGTGAGATTGTGTTGATGAAGGTACTCAAGGACCTCTGGCCGTAGGCTGCTCGGTAGTACGAATTTCCAGAGATCGTCCTGAGGGTCGTTCTGACTCGCCGCGAAACCCGCCTTATGGGGTATGTAGGCCAACGTGCTCGCGTCGTTCTCGCCAAAGCAGACAGTGTACTCACTCTGCTGAAGAAAGTGCCGTTCATGAGTTCGTACATACGGACCCTGCCGAGTAATCCTCGGTTGGCCGCCGACAGACGACTTGCCGTGACCCCTAGTCTCCTTGTAGGCAAAAACTGCGACATCCCGCGCGGGATCGGTGGCGGCCCTGAACGCAAAGTATGCGGCGACATACGCCGATCGTGTCCAATCCAGAAGCGGCGACGGGAAGCCGTGGTGACGCAGGTGCACCATGAAGCTGTACGTGTCGCCGTCCCACGGCAAACTCGACAGCATGTCGTGGTTGGCAACTTTCTCTCTGAAGGACGGCGGCTCCGGAACCTCCCACCGTCGGCCTGTTCGAGACTCCACTTCCGAGAGGGCCTTCGAAATGACATCGTGATAGGCAACTAGCGTCAAGTTGCGTCCGCTCCATCGCTCGAGGGTGGTATCGAGGTCCCACTTAGCATTCGGCTGCCCGCGAAACAGTATGGGGGAATGCGCTAGCTCTCCGTTTCCAGCGCTTTCCGCCTGGATGGCTTGGACACGCTCTTGAAATTGAATCCAAGAATCTAGCTTTTCTGGCGTCAAGTGATCCCCCTCACGCCTCAAGAGACTCAAGATGAAACCAAATTGAGAGATCGCGGTCTACTTGCAACTCAAGTTCATCCGAATTGCTCTTGTACGCGAGGTATGGGTTGATGGAGCAGAACTGACGCGCGAGTAGCGAGAACCGTGTCCCCCAACCGGAGTCCGGAGCGGGACCGACCAAGATCGCGCGAGCAACACCTTGACGGAAAAGATGAGGGATGACCCACGAAGGCGCGACCCGTCTGACAACAGTGTAGGGCGGCACGCGACACGCAGCCCACTCCACATTCCACGTAGGGCGACTGTCGTCAGGTCCGTCGCGCGCCCTCTAGTTCAGCATGCTCACCGCAATCGCAGTGACCTCCGAACCGAATCTGCTGAGGCGCTCCTTGGTCCTAGATCAGACCTTCGTCGTTTCTCGCCATGAGTTCAATGGCGTGCTTTGCTGCTACCAACATCAAGATGCTGTTCAAGTCATGCGGGGACAATTCGGCAAGAACCTTTGTCACTTTCGATCCATCGAATCGGCTCCGTGTTGGGATCTTCAACGGTCCTGAGTTCTTGGAACATGTACCGAGCGGGGAAATGCGGCGATGGAACATCTATCCATGTTCCATCGGGCAAACGACCTCCGTCCCTCACCAGGACCACTCGTGCAGACTTTACGCGGAGCTTTTCATGAGCAGCACCCGGTTGAATCGCGAGGTTTTCTTTTCTGAGCGACACGACCGATGGATAGATCCAGCCTTCATGGTGCCCACCGAGCTCGGTGCAAATTGCCGAGGATATTCGGTACAGGAACTCGGTACCCCGACCGACCGGGCGAGTGAACTCTTCTCGCACGAACTCTCGGAATATGCGGTAGGACAAGTTGTCGTCCCGGCAACTGAACTGTGCCTCAGGAGGGCCGACCACTCTATGGAGCTTCAGCCTCCGCGGGTCATCGTAGATTCTCTCTGCTGTTTCTCGAGAAGACAAATCCTGCATCATTGCCTCGAGTGTGCTTGCGAAGTCGGCAGTCGACTCTAACGGCTCTGGCTTAGCTTTGGACTCGTACTCGATGAGAAGCACGCATTCTCCGGCCTTGATATCGAGCTCTTGAAATGGGGTGAGGATATCGCTCGAGCAGTAGAGTAGGGGGGTGCTCTCCGCATTGCAGCGACTCAGTTCCGCCAGATCCGGGGGTGGCTCCCAAAGATGACCGAGCGTCGCGAGCTTTTCATCCACTTTGATCCGACGCAGACGCCACAGAAGGTGTGGAGCGAGGGCTGTACCTGCGATAACGAGGCGATCTATAGTCTCTCTCAGGAGCTCCACTGCTTCGTGCACTTTGGGCTGCGACGCGTAGCGAAGATCCAACGATCGGAACTTCTCGATCGCGTGGAGGATCGCCTCCGGTGAAGCAAGCTCTGGCTTCGGCTCGTTCATATGGAGTTCCTCTGCTTCGCTCTTCTCGGCGTGTAACTCAGCGGGTTCAGAGAGGGTGCGTTTTTCGTGGCCGCAGGGAAAGCGCTAGTGATCAAGTGCGACAAGTGTTCCGTGTCCGCGCTTGTCAATATAGTCGAGAATTAGCTTTAGGATCGACACCGGAGTGAACGAGCCTCCGATCATGTCGACGTTTCCTGAACGCACCGCTCGCATCGCCTCAACGATATCCCGTTTGATCCGCACGCCGGGGTCGGCGTCTGCGTCAAGGAAGTGTTCATGGTAGGCGCGAACGCGAAGGCTGTAACACAGCGTCAATGCCGCGTATCGAAATTTCATTTTCAGAGTCTGGTTAGAGACCTCGACGCTCAATATGTGTCCCGCCCAATCGGCGAGTCTTGTGGCGGTGCTGAACGATATCGACCGGGAAGCATGCTCTCTATACATAAGGAGAAGAGCCGAGGTTCGGAGCAAGTTGCTCACCCCGGTTCCGTCTCGACGGTCGAGCTCGTCCGTGAGGATTGACAGGGCTCGCCCGATCAGCTCTTCGCTGCGCGTGCAATAGCCGACGAGTTGGAGCCGTGTGGTTTGGCTCAGCCACGATCGGTCGCCCCCGCACAGGATGTCTTGAATCCACTCCGCGACCCGGGGATCACTCGACTTGCAGTGACAGATGACCCGCTCGATTTGCCGTACGACGGTGTCGCTGGGATCTCGATCCTCGGGGCGCCCGGGCAACTGCTCGAAGGCCAAGTCGATAACTCGATCGTACAAGTCTTGGTGAGAGGGTGGTTGCCCGTCGGTCCCCACGGCCATTGCGGCGTTCCTAACGAGCAGGGTCTCTGCGATTCTCCTCCAGTGAGATTGGCTTCGGTCCCCAAGCGGTAAGGCAGCAAGAGCCTTGATCGCGCCGCAGGAGGCGCCCCAGAGCTCCCAGTCCGACCGACGGGGCTCGACCTTGGGGAACCACCTTGGAAACTCAGCCTCCAGCTGCTCCTTCGATTTGCCCGTGTCGTGAGCCCGCTTCCAGTCGATTCGAACGGTTCGGCCTTTCAGGAAGTCGGAGTTTGTCGGGACGACGCGGACTCGAGCTTGTCCTCGATCTGGCTCGATCGCGACCTGCAGTTCGACGGGCTCGACTCTCTCGGCCGGCGCCGGGACAGCGCGGGTCACTTCTCGGACGCTCGGAAACTCTTCGTGGGAGACCTGAAGAACGAGGCTATCGCGGCCCGAGGCGATACCGAAGCCGGTGACCGGAGTCTCTGGCACGAACGGCTCTCCGCCTCTGACGTAGCCCTGGTGATCTTGCAGCAGTGACTGCCAGTGCGGTTCACCACTCCGCGACACGAGAACTTCCAGCTCGGGCAAGGTGTCGAAGTAGGTCGGTTCGCCGCGACGACGGCACTCCCCGTACCGGACCGCTCCTTCGGCGAGGCAACCCGACGGGTAGGAGTTTCGGTTCTCGACCACGATCCTTCCGGTGATACCGAGTCCTCGAGCCACGAGTTCGCCGTACGGGGTACCGTCGATGTCGACATGAGCGAAGTCGCCGGTGACGATTGCGCCGGTGAGTGCCTCGGGGCCTTGTAGGCGCCACGGTTTCGCGGCTTTCGGCGGCAGGCGATCAAGGTAGGACGTGCTCGTGTACAGAGCCGAAAGCGGTTCAGCGGTGGGCGACAGCAGTGAGCGCGTGATCGACTCATGCGCGTCCCTCAGTGGTTCTGACGGCAGCCATGAACCGAGGGGTCTTGGCCAGCTTTGGCAGTCCGCCGTGTTGGCGAGGACGATCTCGGCCCAAGGCGTGCACCATATCAAGTGCCACAACCAATTGTGGGGTGGGGAGGCGTCGGTGTGGCGATGGGACTCGAGGACCGATTGATCGAGGACGCGAACTCCGGCGAGCTCTCTTGGAGCTCCCCGGGTGAACCGGCCCTGGGCAACAGCGTGTTGGGGTCGACTGCGCGCCGGAACCAGAACATCGTCATCGAGAACGAGATCGAGCTCGGCGTACTCGAATGAGTCTAAACCAAGGTGAATGGACGCAAGGCCGCCAGCTCCCTTTGGAACAGTTGCGTGTCCGTCCTGATCCGTTACGTGTTTGATCCATTGCAATGCCGCTGCAACGGGTCGCCATAAGAATCGGACATTCGCGCCTCGGAGTGGCGGCGCGTCCAAGATCCGCTGGCGTGCTTCCTCGGAGAGGTCATCTGGAACAACCACGATGAGTTCCGACTCGGACAGGTCGATTGCCGACTGGGCGACGGCCTGCGCCACGACGGACGCC
>JAJFFE010000415.1 GCA_021776775.1 Planctomycetota bacterium
CCGGCTCTTGCCAAGCCTGCGCGCGACCATGGCCTGACCGATCACTTGGTTCGTCTTGTGCGCACCACCGTGGAGCAAGTCCTCCCGCTTGAGGTACAGCGTGGCGGGGGTATCGCTGACAAGGTTGCGACACCGGTACAGCGGCGTCGGTCGCCCCGCGTACTCCCGAAGGTAGCCGTGGAACTCGTCCTGGAAGTCAGGATCGTCCTGGCACGCGAGGAACATCGCCTCGAGTTCCTCGAGTGCTGGCCACAGCAACTCCGGAACGAACGTGCCGCCAAACTCGCCGAATCGCGACGCTGCCTTCACCGCTTCCCCCGTTCGCAGTAGCCCCTGAGCTCGTGGAAGAGCTGTTCAACTTTCGCCGCGTCCTTGCGGCCGGCGCTCGACTCGACTCCTGAGTTGACGTCGAGGGCGGCGCACCGCTCACGATCGGCACTGGCGATGTTGTCCGGCGCCAAGCCACCGCTCAGGACGATGCGATCCCGCGGACCGTAGTCGTCGATGCGACCCCAGTCGAAGCGACGGCCGGTGCCCCCGCGTTCGTTGCGCGAGTACGTGTCCAACAACAGCCGATCGGCGGTTTGCGAGCCACTGGCATCGACCGACGACGCGTCGCCAACCCGCTGCGCCTTCCAAACGGCGCACGAAGACGGCAAGACCGTCCGCAACTCCGCCATGTAGTCGGCTCCCTCGTCACCGTGCAGTTGCACCGCAAATAGATCAAGCTCCGCGGCGCGTTCGGCTACGGTTACGATCGTTTCGTTGACGAAGACACCGACCCAGTTGAGCGGCGCCGTCGAGCGCACCTCTCGCGCGCGGTCCATGGTCACGCAGCGCGGTGACTCGTCCGCGAAGATCAATCCTCCGTAGGTCGCTCCGTGGCGCCACGCGCACTGCGCATCGGCCGGGTCGGTCACGCCGCACACCTTGACCGGTCCGAAGATCAACTCCCGGCAGGCGACGTCGAGGTTCTCTTGGCGCATGAGTGACGATCCGACCAGGAAGGCGTCTACCTGGTGACGGACGGAGAGCACGTCGTGGTGCGAGCGAATGCCGGACTCACAGATCACCAGCCGGTTGTCCGGTACCCGCGGGGCCAGACGTTGGGTGGTGTCGAGATCGATCGTGAGATCGATGAGGTTCCTGTTGTTGATGCCGATGATGGGCGCCTCTATCGCAATCGCTCGTTTTAGCTCTTCCTCGTCGTGAACTTCGACGATCGCGTCCATGCCGAGTGACGTCGCCGCTTCGAGCGCCGATCGACACTGTTGATCGTCGAGAACAGACAACATGAGCAGGACGGCATCCGCGCCGTGGGCACGCGCCTCGAACACTTGGTAGCGATCGACGACGAAGTCCTTGAGAACTACCGGAACGTCGACCACGTCGCGCACGCGCTGCACGAAGGCGAGCTCGCCTTCGAAGTAGCGCTCGTCGGTCAAGACCGAGACTGCGCTCGCGAACGGCGCATAGCTACCGGCGATCGACTCCAAGTCGAAGTCGCTGCGAATTCGTCCCAACGACGGTGAAGACCGTTTGCACTCGAGTATGAACCCGGTCGATTCTTCAGCCAACGCGTCGCGCAGACTTCGGTCGGAGCGGGTGATGGATCTTTCGAACGTGTCGAGCGGGCGAGATCGTTTGCGCTGAGCGATCTCCTCGCGCTTGTGCGCGAGGATTTCAGCGAGGGCCATGACTGACCTCGATCAATCGCTGAAGGGTTTCGAACGGCGCTCCCTTGCCCATGACATCTTTCGCCGCCTCGACGCCGTCGCGCAGGGTCTCGGCGTGTCCGCAGACCCACGCCAGTGCGCCCGCGTTCAGACTGACCGCGGCTGTGTGAGCCGGGGGCGCTTGCCCCTTGAGGATGGCTTCGAGGGCGGCCGCGTTCTCGTCAGGAGCCCCGCCGGCTAGATCTGCGATGGCGTAACGCTCACACCCTCCGTCTTCGGGTGTGATCTCGATCATTTCGCACTTACCGTTCTTGACCACGGCCGCGGTGGTCGGTCCATGCAGCGCAACCTCGTCGAGGCCGGAACCGTGCACGACCATCCCAGACTCGCATCCGAGAAGCGTCAGCGTCTCCGCGAGCGGCTGGCACAAGCGCGGATCGTAAACGCCCATCATTTGCCACGGCGGCGCGCTAGGGTTGATCAACGGTCCAAGCAAGTTGAGGATGGTTCGCGTGCCGAGCATCTGCCGCACCGGCATCGCGAAGCGCACGCCTTGGTGATACTGCGGCGCGAACAAGAAGCAGACGCCAACTTCGTCGAGACACTTCCTCGATAAGTCAGCGGGCTGTTCGATGCGAACGCCGAGCGACTCCAAGACGTCCGCCGATCCGCACTTCGACGATACCGATCGATTGCCGTGCTTGACGATGGGAATACCCATCGCCGCGGCGACGAAGGCGACCGCGGTCGATATGTTGATCGCGTTCTGCCCCGACCCACCGGTGCCACACGAATCGGCGTACCCGTACTCCGGACGAGGGAACGGCGCCGCGGCATCGAGCAGCGCCCGAGCCGCCCCTGCAATCTCGGCCGGCTGTTCGCCCTTGGTTTTCAAGGAGACGAGCAACGCGGCGATCTCGATGGGGTCGAGTTCGCCACGGACCAGTTGACCGAATATGGATCGCGATTCATCAACGGTCAGGTGTTCACCTTGGTAGATGCGTTCGAAGTATTCTTTCATGCGCTCTGCCCCGCTACCGGCTGATTCTCTCGGGCCCAGTCGATCGTATTCTGAATGATCCGCCCGCCGTGGCGGCTGAGGATCGACTCTGGATGGAACTGCACTCCGACCACCGGGAACTCCCGGTGCTCGACCGCCATGGGCATGTCACCCAACGTCGCCGTGACTCGTAGCTCGTTCGGCACCACCTCTGCCGCGAGCGAGTGGTATCGACCGACGGAAAGAGGAGACGGAAGATCGCGCAGCACGCTGCTACTGTCGTGTTCAATCTCCGAAACCTTGCCGTGGCACATCTCCCCGCCCGAGACGACACCGCCGTACGCTTCGACGATGACCTGATGACCGAGACATACGCCGAACACCGGAACACCGGGCGCGATCCTTCGGATGAGCTCGGGGCAACATCCGGCGTCTCGCGGCGCTCCCGGCCCGGGTGAAAGAACGACCAACCCGGGAGTAGCCAACCCGGCGACCAAGTCGACCGCTTGGGCTACCGAAATGTCATTGCGCCACGTCGAGACCTTGCAACCGCGACGGGCGAATTCGTCTACGAGGTTGAACACGAACGAGTCGCGGTTATCGATGAAGAGAACGTCGAGGGTCTCCTTCATGGCGTCGCCTCCGCTCCGGCGCGGGCCAGTGCCAATGCAGCAAGGACCGCGTCCGCCTTGCGCGTCGTCTCTTCGACTTCGGCGGCGGGATCGGAATCCGCGACGACGCCGGCCCCGGCGCGAACGTACGCCTGCCCGTCTCGAACCATGGCCGAACGGATGATGATGCCGCTGTCGAACTCTCCCTCAGAGGTCAGGTAGCACACCGCGCCGCCGTACGGTCCACGCTTGGTCTTCTCCCGCGTACGTAGAATTCGCGCCGCCTCGATCTTGGGAGCTCCGGTGAGCGTGCCCATATTCATGGACGCGACGTAGGCGTGCAGGGCGTCGAACTCCGGGCGCAACGCCCCTTTCACATTCGACACGAGGTGCATGACGTGCGAATACCGCTCGACCGTCAACAAGCGATCGACACGGCGCGTCCCGGTCTGCGAGATTCGAGCGACGTCATTGCGAGCGAGGTCGACGAGCATCATGTGCTCGGACAGCTCCTTGTCATTCAAGCGCAACTCGGCTTCGCAGCGGTCGTCGGTATCGGGGTCGATCGCGCCGTCGGGGCCGAAACCCCGCGGTCTGGTCCCCGCGATCGGGCGCACTTCGACGTCAAAGTGATCGTCGGTTCGGGACACCTTGACGCATGTTTCGGGTGAAGCACCGAACAGAGTGTGGGAGTCGCTGGCGAGATAGAACATGTAGGGGCTGGGGTTCAAGACGCGGAGCTCTCGGTAGACGGCGAACGGATCGGGGCACGGAGCCGTGAACGTGCGCGACGGTACGATCTGGAAGACGTCGCCCAACTCGATGTGCTTCTTCAGGTCCCGAACCAGATCACCGAACTCGGCGTCGCTCGGATCGCAAGGGCACGGTTCTGGAGCGTCGGCTTTGGCGGGGATCGACTGAGACGAGGCGGTGCGACCAGCCGATGGTTCCGTTGCCACCGCTCGTCGGACGTCGACGTCCCAGTTCGCCAGCTGCGCCTCGGCGCGTTCGTGTTCGTCAGCCGACGCTTCGCCGAAAAGGAAGTGACGCGCTGTCACCGTGCCCTGCGAGTGATCGATGACGAAGAGTGTTTCGGGAAGACAGAATTCGAAATCGGGGTAGCCCAGAGGGTCGGACAACGCCGGTGGCAAGTCCTCGAACGAGTCCAAGAAGTCGTACGCAAACGCCCCCGCGATCACGATCGGCCGATCCGGCTCGAGAGTCCACGCGCTGGTCATCGCGCGCAGCCCGTCGGTCGGAGAGCTACGCCGAATACGATCGCTGTCCTCGAGCACACCGGACGGTTTCGGAAAATGAACGGTCGCCCGTTCGGTGTGATCGTCGATGGTCGCTGACGCGGGTAGCGCGCCGAGGATCGATCGCAGGGCGCGGATGCCGTTCTCGGTTTTGGCGACGTATTGCAACGCGCCATCCCGGCACGTCACCCGCACCGCCGTGGCCACGAACAGCAGGCTCTGGGAAGCATGCTCGTCCGAGATCGCCGCGGACTCGAACATGATGGTGTCGGCCTTGCGTCCGTTGTCGGTAACCGCGCCAAACAACGCGGTTGGATCGCACGGCAGTGACCACGACCGCTCCACGGTCATGACCGGCGACTTGGCTCGGTCGAGCGGTTTCACAACATCGCCTTGCGAACCGCGTCGACGAACGGGCGGATCTCCTTCATGAACTCGACGAACTGCTCCGGGTCGAGGGACTGCTTGCCGTCGGACAGAGCGACCGAAGGATCGTAGTGCGTCTCTACGATCAACCCGTCGGCACCGCACCCGATTGCGGCGCGCGCCATAGGGGGAACGAACTCGCGAATACCGGTGCCGTGTGACGGATCGACAATCACGGGAAGGTGGCTCTTGGATTTGATGTACGGGATGGCGTTCAGATCGAGCGTATTGCGCGTCGCTGTTTCGAACGTCTTGATCCCTCGCTCGCACAGAATCACGTTCGGATTGCCCTCGGAGACGACGTATTCGGCTGCCATCAGTAGGTCTTCCACCTTGGCCGCCATGCCTCGCTTGAGAATGACCGGCGTCGTGGTTTGGCCGATCGCCTTGAGTAGTTCGAAGTTCTGCATGTTCCGCGCACCGACCTGAAACGCGGACGCATGCTCGACAATGGCCTCGATATCTGACGTCTGAACGACTTCGGTCACGGTCGGAAGTCCGACCTCTCGCGACACACGGGCAAGGATTTCTAGTCCTTCGAGGCCCAACCCTTGGAAGCTGTACGGGCTTGTTCGCGGCTTGAAAGCGCCTCCCCGCAGAGCGTGCGCGCCGGCTGTGCGGACCGTCTGCGCCGTCTTCGACATTTGATCGTAGGACTCTACCGCGCAGGGTCCTCCGATCACCGAGAAGTGGCCGCCGCCAAACTTCGCCGCGCCGATGCTCACCACCGAGTCCTCGGGATTCATCTCGCGACTGACCAGCTTGTACGGAGCGAGGATCGGGGTGACGCTTTCCACCATGGGGTGGCTGTCGAGGTTGAGCTGAGCCAAGACTCGCTCATCGCCCAACGCTCCGAGAACCACGCGCTCCTTACCGGGCATGTGAAGCGGCTTGAGTCCCAGCGATTCGATCTGTTTCAAGATGTCGTTCGTCAGTTGCACGGACGCTTCGGGTTTCAAGACGATGATCATTGGGAGCCTCGCTGCTTTGCTAACGTAGGTGCTGGTGTGTAGACACAAAGACAATTGAGCGCTGGTGTGTAGACACAAAAAAAGCCCACCGTGCGGTGGGCTGCTCGCCGAAGTGTTCTTGATCAAACAATCACGACACCGGGGCCCCACCAGGAAGTTTATCCTGCCACCACCACATGCCGTCGATCGAGAATTGCGTTGCGTTCATGATGAGAACAAATAGAGCGTCTTCGCCGAGCAAGTCAAGCATGGAATTGCGAAAGCAGCGGCAGCCCACGCCGTAACCGCCCGCTTCGGCACGTCGCGACGGCCGTCAGGAAAGAGAAGAAGCCACCGAGCCAAGGGCTCGGTGGCTTCTCTTCGTACTGGATTCTGTCGGGTTACGGACAACCGGTGTAGACCGCGCAGTCCAATCCGTCGGGGCTCGGGTCGGTTCCGCAGCCCGGGCTCGGGGCAGGAATGAACCCGCCGAGAAACAGCGCATCCAGCGCGTTTACGGCGTCCGCGATATCGATCGCGCCGTCGTCGTTGGTATCACACGCGTCGCCACACGCAACCGTCGTGACGAGTGGGTCGAACAAGAACGCGAGCAGCGACACCGCGTCAGAGATGTCGATGCCACCGTCGTTGTTGCAATCCCCGCGGCGGAAGTCGCCCGGAGTCACCGGCGAGTGCGACACCAAACAGGACGTCGCACTCGCATCGACGCCGGCGCACGTCGCCGTCACGCCGTACACTAAGCTTCCCGCCGCGACGCTCACGTCGGTGTAGCTCGTCGCCGTACCCGGCAGAATGGCGATGACCGAGCCGGTTCGCGTGATGGTGATCTCCGAGTAGACCTCCGCGTTGGTCCAGCCGAGGACGACGTCTTCGTCGATGGAAGAACAGTCGAGGCTGGTCACGCTATCGCAACCGACCGCGACGTCACACGTCGCGTCGGGCGCCACCAAGCCACCGCAGTCGACCGAAATCTGATACGTGTGGCTGCCGGCGAGCACCCCGGAATCCGTGTACGACGTCGCCGCGCCACCCAACACCGCAAGGAAGGCTCCGTCTCGCGAAACCGAGATAGAACTGTAGGCGCCGCCGAGTGACCAGCTGAGGTCGACGTCACCGCCGGCGACAACGCACGACAACCCGGAGATCGGATTGCACGCGTGCATGTGCACGCACGACGCCGAAGTAGAAAGCACCGCACCGCATTCGCCACGCACGGTGTAGACGTAAGTGCCGGCGGAGAGCGACGTGTCAGTGAAGCTCGTTTCCGACCCCCCGATGACGGCGATCTCCGCCCCGCCCCGCGTCACTCGTATCAGCGTGTAGGAGTCGCCGTTGGTCCAGTCGAGCTGAATGTCGTCGCCGACCGATCCACACGAAAGACCCGTCACGGAGTCACAACCGATGCTCGCGCTACAGCCCACTGGGTCGGCCAACATGCCCGCGCACTCGCCACGCACCGTGTACGCGAACGTGCCCGCTCCCGGACTACTGTCGGTGTAGCCGGTAGTCGAACCGGAGATCAACGCGATTTGACTGCCGTCGCGATAGACCCGAATCAAGTCGTACGCTTCGCCATTGGACCAGTTGAGATCGACATCTCCGCCTGCCTCCGTACAGCTCAACGCGAACACGGGGTCACAGTCACACTGTTGCTCGACGTTCAAATTGAACGGCGCCGCGAAGCTCGTCGCGAAGTGCGAGACACGAATCAAGAGCGTCTCACCGTTGACGACGGATACGGCGACCGCTGAATCACGGGAATCGCCGGCGTCGACGCCAGAGCACGCGGTTGGCGTGGAACTGCCAACCCAGTCATCGTTACAGGCGAGTTCATTGCCCGGAGAACCCGGACAGCCGGAGTGCACGGACAGGACGGTATCGGTGCCGGTGTCGACCCCGCCGAGATCGTGCGTTCCGCACGTGTTGACCAACACGGTGCCGTCGCAGGTCGCGGTGTAGGAGTACCAGACGTCGGCACTACTGTCGGAGCTTCCACAGCTCGCGGTGCCATCATTGGTCGCACCGATCAGCGTCCCGCCGTGAGCGCCCGCGCCAATGGTGATCGGCGCGGTACAGTTGTCGCCCGCCGCGGCGAGCGCCGCGCAGTCGATCGACAAGTTGAACGGGCCGGGCGCGCCGGCGCCGTAGACCGCGACGCGAATGTAGAGCACTTCTCCGGCCGTGACGGAGAAGCTCACCGCGGAGTCACGAGCGAGCCCGACGTCGATACCGGTGCACGTGTCGAATCCGGACCCCGCCGGCCAATCGTCGTTGCAGTCCACTTCGTTGCTCGTGGTCCCGGGACAGCCCGTGTGCACCGACAACACGGTATCGATACCGGCGTCGGTTCCGCCGATATCACTCGTGCCGCACGTGCTGATGTGAACCATGCCGGTGCAACTCGCCGTGTAGACGTACCACACGTCGGGGCTGCTCGAGGTAATGCCGCAGCTCGACTCACCGTCGTGCGTTCCACCGACCAACGTTCCCGCGGTGGTGCCGTCGAAGACGACGTCGGCGTTGACGCAATCGTCGTTGGTCGACACGCAGCTGATATCCATCATTCCGCTGCCGGTGGCGCCGTTGTAGCCGCCGACCCGAATGAGATACGTCTGGCCGCTCGTCGCGCTGAACGACACTTCTGACTGCAGCGCGCAGAAGTCGTCGTTGCAAACCAAGGCGCTGGCCGACACGGGACACGACGCGCCGGCGTAGACCGCCATCTTCGTGTCGTACGACGACCCGCACAGACTGACGGTGGTATCGCCGGTGCACGTCGCCGTGTACGAGAACCAAACGTCGCTCCCGATCTGCGTGTAACTGAAGAAGGTACACAGCGCAGCTTCGTCGGGGCCGTCGGTGGTAGCGCCGGTCGTGTCGAACAAGGTGACGCCTTCGGACACCGCAATGGCGCTGGCGCAGTCGTCGGTCGTCTCGGTCGATATCGCCAGCGCGCCGCTGCCGGTGGCGCCGTTGTAGCCACCGATGCGAATCATGAAGGTGTCGCCCGACTGGGCGGCAAACGTCAACTCGGACTGCAAGCCGCACGAATCGTCGTTGCAGAAGATCGCGGAGTCCGGCGCCGGACAACCACAACCCGCATAGACCGCTAGCTTCGTGTCGTAACCGCTGCCGCAGAGGCTCACGGTGACGTCGCCGGTCAACGGGGCGGTATAGCAGTACCAAATGTCGCTGCCGACATCGGTGTAACTGAAAAACGTGCACAACGTCGGTTCAGTCGGTCCGTCGGTCGTCGCCCCGGTCGAGTCGAAGCCGAACGTTCCGTTGGCGACCGCGATGGCGTTGACGCAGCTATCGTTGATCGGCCCGGTCCCGCCGCCTCCGCCACCGACCGCCAGGTTGTAGCTGTTGCGCGTATCGCTGGCGAGGAAGACGCGTAGGAAGAAGTCGGCGGCGCCTCCGGGGTTGGTGTAGTTGATGACTTCGTCGTTCGATCCGCTAGTTGCCGATGCCACGGCGGAACCACCGCAGGCGCTGAACAGTTGCATATCGATATCGCCGTCGGCGTCGACGAAGTCGGCCGTGATCTCGATCGATTCGCCGGCTCCGAAGCTCACTCGGTACCAATCTTCGTCGAGACTTTTCACGACGAGGTCGGTGTGCGTTCCAGGCGCGATAGCGACCGCCGCCGCGCAACTGTCGTTGTCGTCGAATCCGTCGTCAGAGCCGTCGACCAAGAAGCTCGAAATGTTGGGATACGTCACCGAGAAGGCGCCGTAGTCGTCCCACGTCAAGCTGCCGCACCCGGAGATACCGCAGCAAAGTTGCCCGATGAGGCGTTGATCGCTATCACGCCACAGGCCCGATCCGGAAGAGCCGGGTTCGGTGGGACCGTCGTTCCAATCACTACGTACGAAGCCGAAGCCCGCTCCGCTGTCGACGTCGCCGAAGCTGATGCGCTTGTACGTGCCCTGCGGGTGGTGGACGCCGAAGTTGTCCGTGCCCACGGCGATGCTGCTCGCTTCCCAGCCAGACCAGAACAGTCCGCCCGGCAACGCGCCGTCGATCATCATCAGCGTGTAGTCCGACGTCGTGCTAGTAGACAACAGCGTACAGCCCGCTGATTGCGGCACCGTGCTCAAGGCCGGCACCGCACCGCCGCAGCTCGGCGTTTGGTACATCCAGTAGATCTCGGTCGTCGACGCGGTCGACTGCGTGTCGATGCAGTGATTCGCCGTCAAGAAGTACGGCGTCAGATCACCACCGGTCGTCGACAACAACTGCCCGGTGCAAAACAGCGAGTCGCCAACGATGAATCCGGTGCCACCGACGGACTTGGCGATGTCCGCGTAGGCCGGATAGCAACTGACGTCGTTATGACAACCCGGTCCGCCGAAGGCGATCGCGCTGGCGGTCAACGCCACGGGATCACGGTAGAGGTGCTGAATGGCGTCGATGCGAAACGGACGATCTTGACGGACGTACGGGATGTGATCCGGCAAGAAGTACTCGACCCGAGTTCGTGAACCAAACGTCGTGCGACCCCAAAAGTCACGACCGTTGTCGTGGGTCGGGTTGCCATGCACGAAGACGCGGCTCGGGTCGGCGGGATCGTAGACGTAGATCTGGGCACCGTCGGGTAACGCAACGTCTTCGAAGTGAAGGCGCATGCCGATCGCGTCTTCCGACACGATATCGATGGTCCACAGGACCCCGACTCCGAGGATGGGATGCCACTTGCCGTCATCGATACGCACGTCGGTTTCGCGACGAACGCCGAAGCGAAGAATCTTGTCGTCGGCCGCGCGCTGCTCGTCTTGCGCAAACAGACGATCCGGGTCGATCGCTTTCAGAACCGTGACGTTCTCTAACGGTAGGTCGATGCCGTGCTCGATCGACGGCGCAACCGTGGGCGCTTTCCACGTCGGGACGTTGGGATCGACCACCCCATCAGTCCCTTGCGCCTGTGCAAGCGAAACAGTGGCGACAATTGTAAGAGCGGTGGATACCAAAAGAACGGCGAAGCGAAGCGAGCCCGGATGGCCGGGGCGACAGCTCGACAATGATTTCATGACACCTCCTGGTATCAGGCTAACCGGGGGCCGGGCTCGACACCAAGAGGGACCGGACGACGAGTTCACCGGGCGTGATCACCCCCGGAAAGCGGTCGCAGTCCGCGGTCCCGTCGGCCGCGTTAATTTGCGACGCGTAAGCCACTTGAGAGATATCCTCGTTATTCCGAGCGCGTTTGTTCGCCCGCGGTATCTTCCAAGTCGGGCTAATGGTGCCGCCGGGCGCGGATACCAAGGCTGACGGTCCTCCGGCGTCTTTCGCGAACACGCGATCGATTCAGCGGCAGATTCGTCAAACGCAGCTAGGTCTGGGCCAAGCAATCGGGGAGCAATCCATGAGGCGCGACGAAACGTTCGACGCGATGATCTCGAAGGCATTTCGCACCGAGCAGGCCAACGGACTTCGTCGTCTCGTTTGGAACCTCGTCCGCGACGACGACGTGGTCGACGACGTTCTCCAAGACACGTTCGTCGCCGCCGTCGAGCATCCTCCGCGAGACCCGGATCGCCTGCGGGCGTGGCTGGCCACCGTGGCCAAGAACTTCGTGCGACTCTCGGTGCGATCACGCCAACGACGGCAACGGCGCGAGCACCGCAGTGCGCAACCGGTCGCCATTCCCAGCCACGACAGCGAACTCGACAGCCATGAGATTCGCGGTCTGGTCACCGATTCGGTCGACGCGCTCGGCGAGCCGTACCGTTCCACGCTGGTCGAACTGTTCTATCGAGATGTGAGTGCGAAAGAACTCGCGCGTCGGCTCGACCTGCCCGAAAGCACGGTTCGCGTTCGTAAGAAGCGCGCCCTGGAGATGCTTCGTTCGAACCTAGACCAGCGTCACCCGCGCAGTCGGCGCGAGTGGATTGCCGGCGCGGTGTGGTGGCTCGGTTCGGACGCAGACGCTTTCCTAACAATTCTGTCTCGCGACACCGCGATCAACGTTGCCGAAGCGGTGCCCGTAATTTCCAGCGTCGCTACCGGATCGTTGGCAGCAGCGCAGCCCACAACCAGAACAACTGCGGTCGGAGCGCGCTGGGCGGCCGTGGTGCTCGGGCTTGCGCTCATCGCTCTGCTCTTCTCGCTCCCCGACGGTCCCCCGCCTTCCGCGGCATCGGCCGGACGCTCCGCGGAGATCGGCTCCGGAAGGGCACCTGCAACCGAGGGTGTCGAAACGGCGGCGTTTGGCCACGCGAGCCATCCGTCGATGGCGCGGACCACGGTCGCCGACGTCGCCACGACGATTCCGCGAACAACGATAGTCGTAGTCGACGCCGATACCGGTTCGGCCATCGTCGGGGCTCGGCTCTCTTGTGGCGACGGCGTGGTCCCTTCCGAACGACGCAGCGACGGTCGCTCCGCGACCGAGTTCCTGATGCTTCCGAGCGGTTCTCGCTTGCTCGGCGTATCGGACGACCACGGTGTCATTACAGCTGAGCTTCATCGAATACGAACGGGAAGTTTGAAAGTCACCGCCTCCGGGTACGCGGAGCGGCGGGAGAGTGCTCGCATTCGCTTCGACCGAGATCAAGAGCCGAGCGAGTACCGCATTGCGCTTCACCGCGCGCCCGCTTCGACGGTGCGCGTCGTCGACGTCGAAGGCACCGCTTTGGAATCGGTAACGGTGACTCTCGACGGCAACTCGGGTCACTCGGTTCGCCTCGAAACCGACGCCGACGGAACAGTCACGTTTCCTTGGACGGACCGCAATTACGTGGTAACCGTGCACGAAGACGGTTTCGTTCCCCACCGCCGGCTCGCCCGGGGGCCGCTGCACGACGTACGACTGGCCACCGGACTGTCGGGTGTTGGCCACGTGCGATCGGCCCGCGGGCACGGGATCTCCGACGCTCTGGTGTCGTTTCGACTGCGCGGAGAATTTGCGATGCCCGTCGAATGCACCACCGACGATCAGGGGCAATTCGTGACACCGGCGCTTCCGGCCACCGGCACGGTCGACATCGAAGTTCGGCACCGCGATCATCCCGGATACCGAACACGCGCGACTCTGCCTTGGGCTTCGGACTGGGTCGCCGATCTCCCCGACGGTGTTTGGATCGACGGCGTCGTCGACTCCGAAGCGCACGCCGTCGAGGCGACAACCGTTGGCATCTTCCCGAGTAACGGTTCGTTCTACGCGCGCGATCTGCCGAAGGTCCGCGTCTCGAGCGACGGCCGCTTCCGGGTCGGCCCCGTGCTGCCGGGAGAGTGGTCTCTGTTCGTCGATCACCCCTCGGCGGCCAACATGGAACTACCGCTCGGCACGGTTGGCGCCGAAGGAAACGCCGAAGTGGCGGTCGTCCTTCGCGACGGTGCAGCCATCGACGGACGGGTGGTCGATACCGAAGGGCGCCCGGTTCCCGGTGTCGTCATTCACGTCGGCGCCGTATTCGGCGATAGCGTTCGCGGCCCCCACGCAATCACCGACGAGCACGGTGCCTTCGAGGTCCACGGACTTCCGCTCGATCCGCCTCGGGCGCGGCCGGTCAAGAACGACGTGCGGTGGAACGCTCTAGGTGGCGCTTCCGATGCAGCGACAGGTTTGGTTCTTCAAGTTTGCGCGCCGCACCAATTGGTCGCCAAAGAAGCGGAGAAGATCCCGCACGCGGTGCTGCACGGTTCGCGCAACACGTGCGGGGTGACAGCGGGTGACCGCGGACTGGTGCTGACCGTGCGTCCGCCGTTGAGTGACCGGCCGCTCGCGTTGGACTTGCAGGACGCCGAAGGACGCCCGGTCCGTACGATCACCAACTTGATCGTCACGCCACGCACCGACCCCGAACGGCGGAGTTTGATCTTCGCGGGTACCAGCGGCGCGCCGGTTGTCGACTTGGACAGCGCTGGGTGGCGCGACGCGTTGATCGGCGTGTGGACGCGCGACTACGCGGTTGCGTTCGTGCGTCCCGATCACGATTCCGAAACGACGACGGTAGTTCTCGAACCGCGAATGAGACGCACGGTTCGACTCGAACGAGAAGGCGAACCGCTCGTTGACCGGGATGTCCTCGTCGAACCTATCATCGGCGGCACACCGACGGGCGCCGCCTACTACGTCGGTCGCACCGACAACGATGGTCGACTGAAGATCGACGCCTTCGCGTCCGGAACATACGAGTTCAGGCTGGCCGGGTCAGTGGGCAGGGAAGCGCTGGCGTCCGTACGACCGCTCAGTACGGTAGTCAGTGTCGGCAAGACTATCCCTATCGGATCAATACGCTGGGAAACGACCGACCACGGAGAGCGGGTACTCCACGTCCCCTCTAGCGTCGGTGAGTCCACGACGAGGAACTAAGTTCTGAGGAGAAGGAGAATACGATGGCTGTTGTCGATCGGCCCGCGCGTCCTCGACGCCAATGCGGCACCGCTGTACTGAAACGGATGGCGCTGGCGCTCACGCTGGGGCTGAGCTTCGGATCGCACGCGACCGCGCAGATCGTGCTCGAAGCGGGGGGCATTCTTCCGGTCCTCACTCCCGAGTCGGTCGCCATCGCAGACTTTAACAACGACGGCGATCAAGATCTCGTCGTGGCGAGCCTGGTTGGAAACTCGCTGGAAGTGTACTACGGCAACGGCGACGGTTCTCTCTCTCCTCCGCTGTCGCATACGACGAACACCCCGTACCACGTGTTCTGCCATGACCTCGACGAAGATGGGAACGTCGATCTCGTCTCTTCGAACAGCGTCGATTCGTCGTTCTCCGTTCTCATGGGCGACGGGACTGGCCACTTCTCGGAGGTCGTCACCCACGACGTTGGCGGCAGCCCCATGGCGGCGGTCGCGGGAGACTTCGACGAAGACGGAACGGTCGATCTCGCGATCGCGAACTTTGGCCTCGGTGTAATACAAGTCGCGGACGGCGACGGCTCAGGTGGTTTCGCGGCCGCGACCACCGTGGCGCTCATGGAGGCTGCCAGCTTCGTGGTGACGCTCGACCTGAACCAAGACCAACACCTTGACCTGGTGGTGACCAGCGGCAACCAAAGTTCGTTCGGCATCTTCTTCGGGGACGGCTCCGGCGGGTTCGCGATCTATCAGCACATCGACATCGGCGTCGACGACTCCCTGTGGGACGTGGCCGTGCGCGACGTCAACGGTGACCTGCTGCTCGACCTCGTCATTCCGTGCCCCAACCAGGACTTGATCGTGGTCTACGAGGGCAGCCCGTTCGGCGGAGTGTCGGATGCGCAGATGTTCTCGGCTGGGATTACGCCGGAGGCGATCGAACTCTTGGACGTGGATGGCGACGGTCATAGCGACGCGGTAACCGCCAACTCGGCCAGCGGCGATCTCTGTGTCAACGTCGGGAACAGCTCGGGCCAGTTCGCATCGCCGGTCGGGTCCGTGATAGGCGTCTCGACAAGCAGCCTCTCGTTCGGTGATCTCGACAACGATGGACGCGATGACTTCGTCGTCGCGAACGACACTGGGTTCGTTCAAGTCGTGCTCAACAAGTCGATCTCGATCGATGTGACTCAGTTCGTGCGCGGCGATAGTGACGGCGACGGGACGCTCGGCGTCGGTGACGCCATCCTCTGCCTCGGCCACATCTTCGCAGGCCAGCCCGTGACCTGCTCGGACGCGATCGACGCCGACGACGACGGTTCGAAAGGGCTGACGGACGCGATCGTCATCCTCAACACGGTGTTCGGCACGAGCTCCGCCCTGACCGGCCTCTGCACCGCCGACTTCACGGATGACTTCTTGCCGTTGTGCTTTGATGCCGGAATTTGTGGACTCTGAAACGCGACGAACGACCGCGGTATCTTTGAGTCAGTTTACGGCTCACTCCAACCCGAGAGAGGTCAGCATGACCCGTTTGTTCTTGGCAGTCACCTGCCTGCTAGTTCCGTTGTCGGTCGCGACCGGACAAGATTTCCGCCGCGGTGACGCCGATGGTGACGGAACCGTAGTACCGATCGTCGACGCGCACCGCACCCTGCACGCCCTGTTCGTTGGCGGCGCTCCCGCGCCAGCGTGCTTCGACGCCGCCGATGTGAACGACGACGGTGTGTTCAACATCGCGGATTCGATCTACCTCTTGAGCGCCGGATTCCTCGGCACTGGATTCATCGCTCCCGGCCCCGACGTCTGTGGACCTGACCCAACACCCGACGGTCTCGACTGCACTTCGTATCCGAATTGCATTCCTTTGCCGACCCCGACTCCCGATCGCGATTACACGTTGAAGGCTTCCGACGCTTCGGGCGGCCCCGGCGACAACGTCGAGGTCGACATCACGCTCGACAACGCCGCTTCGGTCATCGGCTGGTCGTTTGGAATGTGTCACCCGGCGGGCGCTGTATCCCTCGTCGAGGTCGTCGAAAGTGACGATCTTCTGACGATCAACAGCGGTGGACCGCCGGGCTTCCTTGTCACGGAGTTGACCGCGACTGGCTGGTACACGGGAGTCATCGTCTCTCTGCTCGGAAGCACCACTCTTTCCGCGGGCGTCGATCAAGAACTGTACACCGCGACATACCAACTGCTGCTCGCCGGCGCTTCGTCGGTCGATTTCTGCGAGACGCAAGGAACGCCGAACGTGCCGATCGCGATCGTTCCCCCGTGTTCCGGTTGGATTGTTCCGCCGACCGACGCCGCCACTCTGACGAGCTCCGGCTCACTCGTACCGATCAACGATGATTGCGCCGACGCGATCGCGATCGGCAGTGGAGAAACGACGTTCATCCTGGTGAACGCAGTCACCGATGGTCCGGACCTCGCCGGCTTCTGCGATCCGGGAATCGCCGGCGACGATATCGTTCACCAAGACGTGTGGTACTGCTACACGCCGCGCATGGACGGCTTGGCCACGTTCAGCACTGAGGGCAGCGGCCTTGATACCCGTCTCGCGATCTACGACGGCTGCTCTTGCCCCGCCGACGCATCGCTGGTTCTGGCGTGCGACGACGACGGGCTCGGGTTCCCGCCCGGTGAGTCGACCACCGACGTGTTCGTCTTCGCCGGACAGAGCTATCTCGTCCAGGTCGGCACGTTCAGTGAAACGACCCCGACCGGAGGCGGCATCTTGTCGATCGATCTCGACCCGATGCTTCCGCCGTCCAACGACGACTGCGCGAACTCCGTGCTGGTCGGTTCCGGGACGACGAACTTCTCGTTGGAGAACGCGACCACCGACGGGCCGGACCTCGCTGGATTCTGCGATCCGGGACCGAGTGGCGACGACATCGTTCACCAAGACGTGTGGTTCCGCTACACCGCCATCTGCGACGGCGACTTGACCATCGACACCGCGGGCTCCGGATTCGATACCCGACTGGCGGTCTACTCGAGTACCGGCTGCCCGGTCGACCCGTCGACCGTCGTCGCGTGTGACGATGACGGCCTAGGGTTCCCGCCTGGCGAGTCCAGCGTCACCTTGACGGTCACTGCGGGCGACAGCTTCTTGATTCAAGTTGGCGCCTTCTCCGAAACATCTGGAACGGGGCCCGGCATGCTGAACATCGACTGCGACGGCATCGTTTCTGGCTCACCGTTTCGACGCGGGGACATTAACAGCGACGGCACGGTCGACATCGCCGACACGATCTTCCTGCTCAACTTCCAATTCTCGGGAGGGCCGCCGCCGACCTGCTCGAACGCGGGCGATGCGAACGACGACGAGTTGCTCAACATTGCGGATGGCATCTTCATCTTGACGTGGTTGTTCACGGCAGGTGGGACACCACCCGCGGACCCGGGTCCGTCCAGCTGTGGATTTGACGCCACGCCCGGTTCCTTGAGTTGCATTGCTTACGCGCCGTGCCCGTAGACTCGAGGTTCATGGACTAAGCTGATCACCGTTACTTGAAATTGGGGGAGGAGAGCTTGGCTCTTCTCCCCCATTTTCGTGTTTCGGCGCGCGCGGTTGAACGGGACTCTTGGATCGCACCACTTACCGAGTTGAAACCTGTAGCTCGTAGACCGCCGCGGCGGAACCCGATGCGTCGACACTACCGACCCGCACCACGTAGTCGCCGTCGGCCGGCACCGTGAACGGTGCAAGCTCCGGATCACGAGAGATCGGTGGTTCCGCGGCGCTTGCCGAGAAGACGACCGAGCCGTCACTCGACAGGATCGACACGTTCGCAATGAGGATCGACTCGCGGCGTCCGGCGATTAGATCGACGTAGAAGACGTCACCGGCTTGAAGCGTCATTCGGTAGTGATCGCTGTCGCCAGGTATACCGATCGCCCCGGTAACGATCGTCGGGAACACGACGGGTTGCGCGCTCGCCACGCTGCCGTTGATATCGCCACCGACAGGATCCACGTCGCTGTCGACCGCAGCCAGCAGGTAGTCGAACCGTACGTGGTGTGGTTGACGATCGTCGGCGTCGGGAGCGGACCCCGCGACCGGGGCAAGGTCGATACCGAATCGGAGGCCGGCCGAGCCGGGGTTGCTCGCGGAGAACGAGAGCTCGTCGGTGGCAGCGGCCGAGAACGTCACCCCAGATGGCGCGCCGCCAACGGTCAACGAAACGCTCGACTCGAACGCGGCATCGACCGGACGTCGGTACTGCACGGTGATCGACGCGGCCGGAATCAGAAGACTGGGAAGCGGGATCACTTGCTCGACCTCGGTCGGCACGCTCTCCGACGCCAGTCCCGTTTCGATACCGACGTTGCCAGGCGTGTCGCCACCGACCGGTCCCTGATCGGCGACGGATGCATCTC
>JAJFFE010000416.1 GCA_021776775.1 Planctomycetota bacterium
GGCGGTGACCACCGGCGCCGACTCGAAGAGCGGCGGACGATTCTCCGCCGCGAGCCACAAGACGTCGAAGAAGACCGGCACGCGATTCGGGTTGTCGATCACCAGCGTCGCCTCCGGCGTGCACTCGCCCGAACCGAGGATGTCGCCCGTCGACAGGAACTCCAGGTAGGGGTCTCCGCTGTCCGTGACGCCGGCCGGGTTGGCCACGGATAGCGACGGATCCGAGAATCCGGTGACCACCATTCGCACCGGTCCCGCCAGGTCGAACGCGGACGTGTTGCACCCTTCGACGATGACCTGCAGCGCACTCGTCGTCTGGCTGAACGTCGTACCGCTGTAATCCGTCGTCATGGCGAGGGAGATGTCCGTGAACTCGAGAGGAAGCGGATCGACGGAGGTCGCTCCGATCAGGGTCACCGTCGTGGTGCTGACGTCGCACGTCTGCACGATTTCGATGGTGTAGCTGTTGATCCCTTCACCGACCACGACCGTCTCGAAGAAGCGTCCCGTCAGGTCGAGACTATCGGCGGGGTCGCCGTTGACGAGAACGGCGATCACCGGTCGTGCCGGATCGATACTCACGGCGCGCCCGGTCAAGGTGACCTGGGTCCCGGCGGGAAGCGTCGATCCCGAGGTCGGAGCGATGTCATTGATCGCGACGCCACACGGGCACGACGACAAGACGAGCGATTGTACCGCGGCCGAGATCTCGTCGACGGTGCTGGTTTCGCTCGAGAACACTGTCCCGCCGGTCGCCAACGCGAGCTCGGTGGCCAAGTCGATGACGGTGGCGCTCGACCCGTCACCGGTGATCGGCGAGACGATCACGTTGTTGTCGATGGCGGCGAAGATCGCGTTGTCGATCGACAGGAAGTCTTCTGCGGAGATTCCGTCTCCGCACCACGGGCCTTCGTCGCTGATCGGAACGATCAGCCGGACGGCGCCTGGCGTCCACGCGTACAGCTCGGCAATCGCTTGCGTCGCGCGGCCCCAATCTTCGGTTCCCGCGGTCAAGAAGGCACCGCAGTCGACGGCGACGCCGCCGCCGTAGATATCCCGGACGTTGCCGGACAGGCAGCTGTAGACGCCTCCGGGGTTGTCCGAGATAGCCAAAGTCTCGGGATTCACCGTGACCCCGGCCGCCCCCAGGGAGTCGACGATGTTCGGCAACAACTCGCACAGCGCGGCCGCTTCGCCGGTCATCGAACCAGACGTGTCCATGATGAACACGAGATCGATCAGCGAGCAGGGCAAGCACTCGTCGGGGACACCGTCGAAGTTCAGGTCCGTGCTCGTGCCGTTAGCTATGTCGCACTCGTCCGGGATGCCGTTGTTGTTGCAATCACCACTCGTGCTGAGAGCGATGTCGCAGTCGTCGTCGACACCGTTACCGTTGCAGTCGACCCCGGAGGTCCCGCAGCGGGTGAAGACGTGGATCTTGTCGGTCGCCGAGACGTAGATGTTGCGCCCGTCCGGCGTGATGTCGATCGACGCCCAGCCGTTGTTCGGGTCCACGCGAAGGCCGGTGATCACATCCGTCTGAGTTCCGGTATCTGGGTCGAACCGCACGACGCGCTGACCGAGGCGATCGACGACCAAGAGATCGTCTGTCAACGGATCGATGGCGATCCCGACCGGGACCAGCCCAGTCGCGCCTAGATTGACCAAGGTGTCGCCGGGGTCGAGTCGCCACAGGTGTCCAGTCGCTCCGTCGCCAGCGTCGGCGATGAACAAGTGCTGATCCGAGATCGCAACGTCGACCGCGTGCTCGAGAGCGCTGGCGTCGCCGACCAGCTCGATCGACGTGTTAGGCGTGACGACGTCGACGAGCCAGATGCCGTCCGGTCCATCGATCCCCGGGTCGGCCACCACCAACATGTCCGCGATGGCGAGCGGCCCGGCGTACGTCGACGGGGTGACCGCCATCCCGGCGGGATCTCGACCACCACCCCCGAAGGCTGTGACCCAAAGTCCCGCGTGACCGATCTTGTCGATGTATCCGGAGCCGTCGATAGAGAAGAACACCTCACCGCTCTCGGTGACGGCAATGCCCGCGATCTGTGCCGTGTTCTCGAGTAGAAGCGGAATCCCCGAGGCGTGGAGGCAGTAGATATCGGCTGCCGGTGTTCGTGATGCGACGTAGACCGCGTCGTCGGTGGAGTTGTAACGAGCGGACTGCGCCGCGTCGAAGATGTGGCTTTCGGTCCGCGACCAGTCGGACTCCACCACGATCGGATCCGGGACGCCGCCGAACATCACTGCGAACGATCCGCCGGCGACCACGCCGGACTCGGTCTGGATCTTGAGCGTGTACTCTCCAGCGGCGAGAAGGAATGGGCCGCGATTGCTAGCGACCGGTGTATACGCCGTTTGGTAGTTGAAGAGGCCGCCCGATTCGCCCACGGCGTCTTCGAGAGTCCAACGCACGAAGGTTTGGGAGTCGAGCAGGCTGAAGATGACTTGCTGACCGGCGGGAACGTCGAACAGGAAGTCTTGTTTGCTGCCGGGAGAGGTGATGTCAAAAGCCACGACATCTTCCAATCCGATCACCGTCTCGGTGTGAGTCGGCTCGGACAACTGAACGCTGTAGGGGCCACCGCTTCCGCTGTTACGCCGGATCAAGACGGTGTAGCTGCCATCGGTGAGCAGCACGGGACCGTAGTCTGTGCCTACAGTGTTCATGTTGAACGAGGTGATCGTGCTACCAGAACCGTTCAACAGAGTCGCGTTCAGTCCGACGACGGCGATTTGGTTGTCGATGAACAGCCGCCTCGGTCCGCCGACGATGTCGAACACGTACTCGTGAACGGCACCGAGATCCGCGATGGAACCGGTCAGGAGGTCTCCGAGCGAGACGACTTGTTGCGTGTCTTGGGAGTCGACCACCTCGAATCCGAACGACGACTCGTCGTCGTTCTGATGCGTGACCGCCACCGTGTAGTCGCCCGCCTTGAGAGTGTAGGGGCCGCGATCGCCCGAGATGGTGCTAGTGGCGGAAACGTTCGTGAACAGGGGCTCGCCGACGGAGTCGAAGCAACTCCACCTTAGTCCCGATGCGATCTGCTGTAGATCGAAGAACAGTCGCTGCCCCTCGGCCGCGGTGACGACGTAGGAACTCGTCTCACCCGGCGCGGTAAGCATGTCCACCACGGGGGAAGCGACCGCGATCGCGATTGTCGGATTCGTGACCGTCGTGACTTGAAACTCATAGGCCGCGAGTTGGTGGTTGTCGGCGTCGAAGAGCAGTTGGTAGCTTCCTGCTTGGAGCCGATACGGACCACGGTCCGAGCTGGTGGTGCTGCTAGTCGAGGTGAGGAACAGCCTTTCCCCGTACTCGTCGGTAAGCGACCAATCCAAGATGTTCACGCCGCTGATCAAGTCGAAGTAGGCGATCGTGTCGGTGCCGATCGTGAAGTCGTACAGGTGCGTGGATCCGATGCTCGACAACGCGCCGTTGGTAGGAGTATCGAGAGCGCCGGTGAATGTGGAGTCGACGACATCCCGCACGGCAATTTCGTACGAAGGAGTCGACGTCCCCGTCGCGTAGACGCTGAGTTGGTACGTGCCCGCGGCCAACACGAAGGGGCCACGGTCGCCGGAGGTGGCCGACGTGGCGGAGATATTCGTGAAGATCGCCTGTCCCACCGGATCGAGCAGGTCCCAGCGGGTCCCCGATCCGCCGGAAATCAGGTCGAAGTAGAGCTCCTGCCCACCCGACGCGACGAACGTGTAGTTGTCTACTTCGCTCGCGACCGAGATATCGCTCGCCACCGGAGTATCGAAGGCGATCGGCGTGCCGCTCGCCGTGAAGGTGGTGACTCCGTCGTCGATGAGTGTGAACTCGATCGGTCCCGTCGTCACGTTCTCGGCATAGATCGAAAGGACATAGTCGCCGCCCATCAACGCGACGCTGTTCTGATCGGTGAAGCTCGGTGTTGGGCCAAAAATCGCTCGGCCGTGAACGTCTTCCAAAACCCAGTTGATCGAGCCGCTCGAGGCGGGGGTGATGGCGTCGAACGTGACCCGTTGCCCGACGGGTGCGGTGAACGCGTAACTGAGCCGTTGGCCCGGTGTGGTCAACGCGTCGCTCTCAGAGGCTCCTATCGCGGTTCCCGCACTTACGTCCGTGACCGAGTGGACGTTGATCGTGTAGGTTCCCGTTCCACCGTTCTCGCTCACGACGGACACCGAGTAGTCTCCGCCCATGAGTTCGACGCGACCGTAGTCGTTCAAACTCGTCGTTTGGACCAGGGTGCGACCGAACGAATCTTCGAGCCGCCAGTTGAGCCCGCCCGCATTGCTGGTGGTAACCGTCTCGAGGTAGATCGACTGGCCCGCTGCGGCCGTGAACGTGTACGTGTCTTGCTCGCCCGGGTGGCTGATCTCGGCTGCGATCGCACTTCCCAGCGTCGTCGGCGTGCTGCCGTCGATGACTTCGACGAGCGTGAACTCATACGTGGCGGTGTTGGCTCCCTCGGCGAGGATCGACAACGTGTAGTCGCCGCCGAGCAGGGCGTACGCCCCGATGGAGTTGAGGCTCGTCGTTCTCGGAATGATCTCGCGTCCGTAGCTGTCGACGAGCAGGTAGTTGAGCGCCGACGAAAACGAACTCGCGATGAACTCGAGTCCGATACGCTGCCCCGGCGTTGCCGTGAAGTCGTATCGATCGATCTGCCCGGCGACGGAAATTTCGCCGGTGATCGTACTGCCGATGGTCGTGGTGGACTGTTCGTCGGTCACGTTGCTGACGGTGAACTCGTAACTCGTCGTACCCCCCGCGTCGGACAGGACGCTCAGCGTGTAATCCCCGCCGATGAGGCTGATCGGACCCAAGTCGATGAGGCTCGACGGAGTGGAGGCGACGACGTTCCCGAGTGCGTCTGTCAGGGAGAACTTTCCCGATCCAGCCGAAGACGTGGCGGTGACATCGATATAGATCTGTTGGCTCGACGTCGCCGTGAACGCGTAGTCCACTTGGCCGCCCGGGTTCAGGATCTCTCCGACCACGGGAGTCCCGGTCGTCAAGACGCTCGACTGCGGATCGGCGTCCGAGATCAAGAACTCGTACGTGCTCGATCCGCCGGCTCGACTCAGCACGGTGATCGTGTACGGGCCGCCGAGAAGACGGATGGGGCCGATGTCGTTGTTGAAGTTGTTGAGCTGCTTCCCGATCACGCGTCCGAATGAATCGCAGATCTTCCAAGCCAACTGCGATCCAGAACTCGCCGCCGTGCTCTGCAGGTAGAGCGTCTGACCGGCCGGGATCATGACGGTGTAGTCGTCTCGATCGTTCGTGCTGTCGATCGATCCGGACAACGTGTCGCCAATCGAGACGACAGGCGGACCGGCGGACACCGATTCGGAATCGCCGGCGTCCGCGTGGGCGACCGTTGTCGAAAGGCAAGTCAGGAGGGCGACCGCGGCGCCGAGGAGCGTGTTTCTCAACATGGTGAACATTCCTGTTCGAGTTTCTTGGGAGTGGGATAAGTGATCGAAGGTCACGGGAGCTGGCAGGCGCTCGTCTGACAGTCGAGAGCGTCGATGGGTCCGATGTCCTCACCGCAGCCGGGGTAGGGCAGCGGTGGCGGTGGACCTCCCACGAACAGAAAACTCAAGGAGTAGACCGGGTCGGAGATTTGTACGTCGGAGTCGTTGTTGGAGTCCGCCGCGTCCCAGCAGTCGAAGCTCGGGCCGCCGACGAAGAGGTAGTCGAGTGTGTAGACGACGTCGGAGATCTGCACCGCGCCGTCGTTGTTGGCGTCGCCGCGCGCAAACTCGCCTTCGCCGGCGAGCAACTCCGGATGGTGATCTCCGAACGACGCGTCGACGATAGTCGCGCGATAGCTGAGTGCACCCAGTGTTGTTTCCGTACTCCAGCTCGGACTCGGCAGCACGACGAAGTCGTCGAGGTGGAACTGCAGGGAGCCGATCGACTGTAGTAAGCCGGGCGCGCCGGAGAGCAGCGTGTCACCGTCGTTCGTCGCCCACAGCGCGATGACAAGTTGGCCGGGTGCCGCGAGAACCGCGGTCGTGCCGAGCGTGCTCTCGAACGGATCACCGTCTCCCGCTAGCGGGTCGAACGGGGTCAGCAGCGAATCGTCATAGTTGAGTATGAGCGTCAATCCGATGACGTCTTGAGGAACGTCGATCAAAATTGGAATGAACACGTCGCGATCTGTCGGCCCGGTCGGGGGATCGACCACCACGTCTCCCGCGGTTGCGCGGTAGGCGGGGTCCAGCACGTCAAAGCCGGCTTGATCGATGGTGAGGTCGACTCCGCAGAAGGTACTCGGTTGCGGAAGCGTCTGTCCTTGCGCATTGGCGTTTCTCAATCGCAAATAGTCAGCGACCGTGGTCCACTCGTTATCGTTGGCGTCGCCGACTTCCGGAAGCTCGAGCCCGAGACAATCGAGGGGGGCTATTCCTCCTGCGAACAGGTAGTCGAGCAGGGCGCCCTCGTCCAGCGTGGTCACGCTTCCGTCGTTGTCGACGTCGCCACGAAAGAACGAACCCGGCGGTAGGTCGATCAAGAACTGAGCGTTATCTATCTGCACGCCGCCGGCGGTATCGAGGTCGCCGTTGACGAAGTCGAAGTACAAGGTCAGCAGCTCACCGGCCGGCACGGTCGACACGTCGATAACGGCGGTGGTTCCGTCGAAGGTGACGCCCGCACCCATGTTGACGGTTCCGTCTTCTTGCATGTTGAAGGCACTCGAGGCGCCGAGGATCCAAGGCTCAGCCGCGGGGAAGCCGCTGGCGTCTAGCAGCGTGCACTCGAACGCGTCAGGAATGAACTGGGCCGCGGTGTCGAACCCGGGGTCGACGATCAGGTCGAACCTCAACTCGGTGGCGAAGCCGGGCACGGTGAATGTCTGCGACAGCGTGACCAGGAAAGAGTCGCCCTCGAGAAACTGAGCGGCCTCGGCCACTGGGGAAACGCTACCCGGAGTAAGCGCGCCTCCGGACTCGGTGGCTGTCCAGCCGTCGAGCCCGCTCGAGAAGTCACCGTTTTCAAGCAGGTCGTCGAGAGTCGGACCCACGGACATCGGTCCGATCCAGCCACTGCGAACGACCGTGGTCATGGGACCGCCCGGAGTCGCGATCGTGACGACGGACGTGGTCTGCCCGGTTGCGTAAGGCGATGCAAAGAGAGCGAGGAATAGACAGATGGGAAGCGCTATGCGCATTGAGTGCCCCTTTCGATTCCGCGCGCGGCGGCGCAGAACCCAGCCAAGACGAAGGGTTGCGATGGATTGTTAGGAATCGTGCCCGTGCCAAGATCGAGCGTCACCGACGACGGGTCGAAAAGCCCGGGTCTGCTCGATGACCCGAATTTTACGGCCTCTGTGACACGCTTTCTTTGCGCCACGAGGAACGGAGGCGTAACCGTTTTCGAATGAAACGATTACGACTTCCTGTTTTCTTCCAGGCGACGGCCCTTGGCGCCGAGACTTTGCCTTCGAGGCTCGACTCGTGAAACGCGATCTCAGCTTCTCGGCGACTCGTTTCGTCTCAGAGGACCTCGACGGGCAATGGATCGCCACCGCGACCTCGTCGGGTCAACTTCGACGATTCACCTACCCCTTGAAATCGTCGAGATCGGCGGGTAGGCAAGGACGCAAGACTCTTGGAAGGAGCAATCATGAAAGTATTGTCAGTCCTGGTTCTCGCAACGCTGGCGCTCGTCGGCGCGTTCGCTCTCGGAAACGTCTCGGCGCAGTCGGACGAAGCACCCCAGATGCCGGAATGGATGAAGCCGGCAAAGCAGCACAAGGAACTCGCCGAGTCGTGCGGTGAGTTCTCGGTGAGGGGAATGTACTTCCCGGCGCCCGGAGCTCCCGCCATGGAGATGGTCGGCACCGCGAAGCGCGAGATGATCATGAACGGCTACTACGTGAAGGAGACGTTCTCCTCTGAGTGGATGGGGATGCCGTTCAAGGGCACCCTGATCCAAGGATTCGACACTCTGTCCAAGACGTATCAGAGCATCTGGATCGAGAGCGCGAGCCCGTTCATGAGTTACATGGTAGGCAAGGAGAAGGACGGAGTGATCACGTCCACCTTCGAGGCCCCGGATCCGATGTCCGGTGCCATGACGAAACACCGATCGACGTATACGCGCGACGGTGGCACGAGCGTTCTTACCATGTACGTGACCAAGGACGGCGCGGAGCACAAGTCGATGACCATGACCTACACCAAGAAGAAGTGACCGGGGTGGGGGCGGGGAGAGGCGAACCCGGCTCGACGCGTCCCCCGAAGCGAGCGGACAGCCGTGGTTCGCCGGAGAGACCGTGCGATCACGGTCTCTGCTCGGGGTGCCCGTATCACCGTCGCTCAACTGCTCGCGCACCGTGACGTACGGTCAGTGACCCGGCGGCAACAGCTGGAGATAAGGAGTGGTGACGATGGACACGGGATTGGTTCAGCGTATGTTGGCAGAGTGCGCCTACGATCCCAACGCCACCCGGGTGTACGAAATCTTGCGCGGTGGGTTTCTCTGGAGTGATGAACTCCCGGATCGTGAATCGGACGACTTCATACCCGCGCTTCTCCAGATGGCGAAGGTTATCGCCCACCGTTCGGATTTGACGCTTGGTGAACCGAAGGCTCGATACCAGGCGGAGTGGGATGCACTTCAAGAAGCGGTTCCCGATTGGCCAGGGTTTCGGGATGAGCGGATCTACGGCTCGGTCGAACGTGATCTCAAGGAGGTGAAGATCTGCGAGGAGCGTTGCCTTAGGGATCTCGAGAACGAGCTTCGCGACGAGGATTCGTGAAAGCGCTGGGCGAAGCATAGTGTGACACCGGTAGGTGCCCAAACGTCGACCCAGAAGGGTGCGGTCCAACCGCGCCTGCACTGGATCCTCGAGAAACGTCCAGCCCGCTTGGGGAACGGGGCCGACAGCGGAGGAGATCCTACGGTGAACAGGGCGCCCAGGGTGTGAATCGGATCGGAGATATCAAACGAACCGTCGTCGTTGGAGTCGGCGCGCCGGAAGTCTCTGACGGGATAGACGCAGCGCCATCCGTTTCGGTTGTCCGGGACGGCTCGTCGCTACGACGCTTATCAGGATCACGCCTTGGTCGTTGATTTCTTCCGGCCAGTCGACGGTGAGTGGCTCCGACGCGGCGGCGTCGACGACGTCTTGCAGATCAAAGCGACCCCCGGTCTGAGTATAGGCGAGACAGGCTGGGGGGCCGCTGGCGGGATATAGGGAGACGAAAGCGTCGAAGGAGTCTTGGTGTCACCGAGGTCGATGAGCAGCATGCCTCCGGTGGGGCTGCCATCGCCCCCAAGACTTCGCCGGTTTCTCGGACCCGTCGGCTCTTCACAACTGGCTCGACTCGTTACACGGTATCTGCCTGAGTTGCGCCCACCATAACCTATCCGTCACTTCCGACTCGATCACCCCGCGTATGGAAGAATTTCCCAGAGCCGGGTCTTCCCGCTATCTCGGAGTTGGAATCAACCGCTGCGCGGTAGTGACGCGCGACGTGATTTCATCAGGCCAGCGTCGATTGCCGCAGTTCACCTCTCGATCGATCCATCCGACAGACGAAGCGAAGAGTCATGCCATGACATAGCTTCGTCAGAAAATGATCGCGGATATGCAGGTTTGACGCAGCGGCGCAAACACTGCAAGCGATCGGGCGCGACCTGAAGCACGCCACGATGCGGCCCAGCCGGACGGTCCCCTTCGTCATACCCGGGGGCGGGTTGTCGCTGGATGTGCGAAAAGGCCGTAGTAGCGGATACGCACGGAACGCTTCGGCAGCACGTGGAGTGTGAAGCGCTGTCGTGATCTGATCGAGGCGGGTGGACTTGGCTACTTCGATGGCCGATTGGTGTCGAAACCCTGCCGACTGACCGATGAATGGAGCGAGTGAGTGCCGATCCCCGATCTATCCGACGGCGTTGTCACGTCCGGCAACGTCGTCCCGGGATTGTCGTGGCGTCACTTGCTTGGCGATCTCGTATAGAAGCCGTGATCAGTGAATGTCGTAGCGCAGCAGGCGGCAGTCGAGGGGGCCGTTGTGAACCGGAATGCGACGGCTCGACTTCAAGAAGAGCTTCTGCGGCAGTTCCTTGTTTCCAGAGAGCACCCACGCCGTGGCGCCCGAGCACTGCTTCAGGAACTTACCGAGTGAGACCCAAGACTCCGTGAGATCCTCTCCCTCGCCGAGACGTTCTCCGTACGGCGGATTGGTGATCACGAAGCCGGGTTTCGTCGGGGGACGGTAGTGGTCCACCTCGCGACAGATGAGATCGACGACGCCCGAAACGCCGGCGTTATCGACGCTATCCTGAGCGATCTTCAGCGCGCCGCTGTGTCGATCGGCGCCCATGATCGGGAACGAGAGAGACTTCTTCACGCGACCTTCGGCTTCGTCCCGGATGGCCTTCCAAGTATCCGCTTCGAAGTCTCGCATGCGTTCGAACGCGAACTTCCGATTTAGTCCGGGTGCTCGGTCGAGCGCCATGTGTGCGGCCTCCACCAAGAACGTTCCTGAACCACACATGGGATCGCAAAGCGGAGTCCGACGATCCCACTCGGTGAGAATCAGCAGGCCGGCCGCGATCGCCTCATTGAGCGGGCTCTTCACTTGAACCGGTCGCCAACCCCGCTTGTGAAGGCTCGCCCCGGAGAGGTTTAAGTACAACGACGCCTCGTTGCGCTGAATCACCAGTTTGATCGGGATGTCGGGGTCGCGTTTGTCGACGCTCGGGCGGCGCGGTCCGAACTTTCGAAACATATCGACAATGGCGTCTTTGGTCTTCTGCGCGGCGTACTGCGAGTGCGTAATGGTGGAATCACGAACGGATGGATCGATCGCGAAGGTTTGATCCACGTGGATCATCTGTCGCCAGTTGATGGTCGACACCAGGTCGTAGAGCGCCTCGGGGCTACTCGCCGGTCCGCGCTTGATGAACCGTTGAACTCTGATTGCGGTCCGTAGCCACATGTTGGCGCGGTACCCCATGGCGCGGTCGCCCTTGAACGCCGCGCCTCCGCGGCGTGCTTCGACCGCGCCGGCCCCAAGTTGATTGAGTTCGGTGACGAGTGCCTCTTCGAGGCCTAGTGTGCAGGGAGCGAAGTAATCGAATCTCAATGGCTCAACTATTCTTTACTTGGTCGAACGCCCAGTCGAGCCACGGGAAGAGTGCTACGAGGTCCTCCCGGTTCACCGTTGCTCCACCCCAGATCCGCAGGCCAGCCGGTGCATCGCGGTACGCGTTGATGTCGTACGCCACCCCTTCGCTTTCGAGCAAGCCGGCTAGCTGTTTGGCGACGGCGGCTTGGTCTTCTTTGTTTTTCTTTGTGAACCACGGGTCGACGATACGCAGGCAGATCGACGTCGACGAGCGGTTCGCGGCATCGGTGGCGAGGAACTCGGCCCACTCCGATCCGTCGACCCACTCCGTGACCGCGGCCAGATTGCTTTCGCTGCGTGCGATCAGCGCCGGGACTCCGCCGAGGCTCTCGGCCCAGCCGATACTGTCCAGCACGTCTTCGACGCAAAGCATGGACGGCGTGTTGATCGTGTCGCCGACGAAGATCTTTTCGTTCAGCTTCTGGTCCTTCGTCATTCGGAAGAGCTTCGGCATCGGCCATGTCGGTGTGTAGCTCTCCAATCGCTCGACCGCGCGTGGGCTGAGAATGAGCATGCCGTGCTGCGCCTCACCGCCGAGAACCTTCTGCCACGAGAAAGTGACCACGTCGAGCTTCGACCAATCGATGTCCATGGAGAACACTGCCGAGGTCGCATCGCAGATGGTCAGCCCGTCACGATCGTCCGGGATCCAGTCGCAATTCGGAACTCGCACGCCCGACGTCGTACCGTTGAACGTGAACACGACGTCACTGGAGCAATCGACTTCGGCCAGCGCGGGAAGGGCGCCGTAGTCCGCTTCGTGAATGCGGGGGTCGAGCTTCAACTGCTTGACCACGTCGGTCACCCAACCTTTACCGAACGCTTCCCACGCGACGACCTCGATGGGACGCGGACCGAGGAGGGACCACATTGCCATTTCGACGGCGCCGGTGTCCGAGGCCGGTACGATTCCTAGGCGGTAGTCCTTCGGGAGTCCGAGCAGTGCTTTGGTCCGGTCGATACTCTCGCGCAGTTTTGCGCGTCCGGCCTTCGATCGGTGGGACCGTCCTAGGCAAGCGTCGCTGAGCACCTCGGGCGACCAGCCCGGACGTTTGGCGCACGGCCCGGAGGAGAAGCAAGGATTCGCGGGGCGAGTTTCGGGTTTCATCGGTATGGCCTCGGTCAAGATGAAGTGAAGGACGATCGCGTCGGTTCCGAGCTGGGGGGGGTCGCCTCAGCTGGAAAGCGCTGTCGGTTGAGATTGAGAGGTGAAGGCGTCGGTGAGGCAGCGATGCTATCAATCTGATCGCCGGACCAGCGCACCGTCGTCACCCGTAGCCAACTGGGCAAGTTACTCGTCGCAGGCCGAGATCGCAACGGAGTCGCCCCGTTCGCACCTGATTCGGAACGACGGTGCCTGCAGCTCCAGAATAATCGTCGGTGAAAGGCACGGAACCGGGCCGACCGGGCGGTACACTCTGAACGCTCGGCCGGGCGCTACTTCAGCTGGCGCGGCCCGATCCGCTGGGATGTCCCGCGAAACGCCAAGAAAAGAAGAGAACCCACAAAGAAACGCCAGAGAGGCGGAACCGTGCGCATATCGCTGTGGCCAATCGTCCTCATGCTCATCGTCGTCGGCGCGACCTCCGCTGCCTTTGCGCAATCGACCGACACACCGCCGCTCGACAATCCCACGGTCGGGAAACCGACTGCCCAGGACGCCAAAGCGTTGATCGGCACGTGGAGTATGGTCGAGCGACTTGGCCACTGCTCGTTGCGCGCCGTCGTCGTGTTTTCCGTGCGCGAGGGGCGCGTCGAGGGGACCTTCGAGTGCATGGGGCGAACGGTAGGTCTCACCGACATTCGGGTCGACGGGGAAACGGTGTCGTACCGAAGAGTAGTCGCCGGCGAGCGGCTCGAGTTCGCGGGAACGCTTGCGAAGAACCAACTCCGCGGGTCTACCCGAGCGTCGTTCGGCGAGTTGCCATCTCTTGCGAACCGCCACAAGAAGAAGCACACGTTCTGAGTTCCTCGAGGACTAGCGGTCCCGGGGACTCGCGTGCAGCGCAGTCTGCACGCTGAACAACAGGAATGCGGGCCCGAGGCTGCTCTCTTGCGCCGCGTCCCGGACAAAGGAACGGGAAACTGAGTGCCTATCTCTGCGTGGAATGTTCACGAGTTGGTGGTCGGTGCCGTCGAGCTGCCGGACACGCTGCTCGTCACGGGTGAACTGCACACCGATGAGACCGATGTCGACCCCGAAGCGCATCGTTCTGATATTCTCGACGTTCGTCTGTTCCTGCGCGATCGACAATCCCCCGACGTTCAAGTCCCGGTTGTCGACGCCGCATTACGCAAAGCGTCACGCCAGCCATGGTGGCCGTTTCGCAACGGCGCTCGCTTCTTGTTTCGTTGCCAGGTCCGACGCGCCCTCGATTCGGTCGAGCTGGACATGGTGGAAGAGATCGCGTTTCAGTTTCCACTGTTCCACGACGAGAGCTGGATCTCATTGGACTGGGACGCCCCGTAACGAGGCTGGCGTTTGTCACCACCGAACGACCATCCCATCTCAGCTTGGCGGCCTTCGCGGTTCTTCAGGCCAGGCGACAAAACGACAACGAACAACGCACCGAACTGCCAGGCCGCTTCGCCCTTCCGCCGGGGGAAGCGTCGCGGCATTGGCAACGCTCATCGTGGTGCTTCCGTCGCTCGGCCTTTTCTCGCCAAGCCGAGGAGACCCGTCAAGGCCGCCAAGAAAGCTGGTCCTCGTTCGCGCGAAATTGTGCGGTTCGAGTCGCACTCGGCCACGGTGCTGGCCATTCTATTCATCCGCCTTGCTGGTTAATCGGTGAGAGAACTGCATTGTGTTGGGTGAGAACACGTTGCCGAGTCGCCCATTTCATGCGAGTGGGCTCAACCTATGAGTTCGGCGTGATCCGGGACTGCTTCGTCGCGGTGACGTTTCACTTCGAGTGGGAGACGCACGATGAACGTCGTGCCGTGGTCGGTGCTTTCGAAGTCGATGGTTCCATCGTGCTTGTCCACGACCACCGACCTAGCAATCGACAACCCTTGCCCTGATCCTCGTCCCACTTCCTTGGTCGTGAAGAAGGGATCGAAGACCTTGTCGCTGACCGACGGAGGGATCCCTATTCCACTGTCCCGAATTCGGATCTCGACGAACCCATCTCGGCACTGCGTCGAAATGTGAATCACCCCCTTTTCGGTGACCTCGCCGCCGCAACCATCCACGATGGCGTGAGCGGCGTTCACGATGAGGTTGGCAATCACTTGGTTGAACTCGGCCACGAGCAGCGGAACCGGGGGGAGGTCGGGATCGAGGTCGACTTCCATCTCAGCGTAGTACTTCCACTCGGTGCGAGCGACGGTCAGCGTGTTCTTGATGGCTCGATTGACGTCTGTAGCCGCCTTCTCTCGAGAGCCCGGATGCGAGAACTCTTTCATCGCTTGCACAATTTCCGAGAGCGTGCGAACCCCTGAGAGTGACTGACCGATCGCGAGCGGGATCTCTTCGAGGTAGAACGGAACATCGGATTCGGAGGTGAAAGCGTCGATCTCGGTGACGATCTCGGACAGCTCGGGGACGTTGAGGGCGGCGTTGGCCAGTCGATGGTAGAGCTGCAGGAGTTCTCCGAGCGCGGCCGCTCCTTCGCGGACGAAGACCAAGTTGTCTCCGACGTATTGAAGCGGTGTGTTGATTTCGTGAGCGACTCCCGCTGCGAGTCGACCGACCGCTTCGAGCTTCTGTGCTTGGACGAGCTGCGTTTGTGTTTCGAGCAGCTTTCCGTGGGTGTGTTCGAGTTCGGTGAGGCTTCGCTCGAGCTTCTGGGTGGTTCGACGCTGGCGAAGCGCCGCCCCGACCCGAGCGCGAAGTTCTTCGGTCCCGATCGGCTTGCGCAGGTAGTCGACGGCGCCAAGGCCCAACCCGGCGACGAGCGTGTGCGGATGCATGTCGCCGGTCAGGAGGATGATCGGAATGTTCTGCGTATCGGGCGTCGCCTTGAGAGCTTCCAGCAGTTCGAGCCCGCTCATTTCGGGCATGTACACATCCGACACGACGACGTCGGGTTGTAGCTTCTTGGCTAACTCGAGGGCGTCCGCGCCATTGTCGACGGTCTCCACGCGATAGGTCGACTCGAGCGCGCGGCGCATGATCAGCAGTACTTCGGGAGTGTCGTCCGCGCATAGGATGAGCGGGTGAGAAGAAGGGGCGAGAGAGCTCACGCTTCGATCCCTTCCTCTGTCGTAATTCGAACAGTGAACGACGACTGCAGCCCGGCGGTGGGAGACAGGTTACGCAGACGTCGAATGAGCCCGGAGGTGACGCGCTGGCCACGCGGGATGAGAAACACCCCCTTCGACGTCCGCACGTCCTCGTCGAACACCATTTCCGGCTCGAGGTGGCTGAGGTCGACCTTCTTGATGCGCAAGTGAGGGATGGACTGACCCCGTCTCATCGCGAATCGGTGCAGTATGTCCGGGTCGTACCAACCTTCGCGTGAGTTCATGGTCTCGATCGCTTCCGCCGCGGACATTCCGCGCATTTCCAGCGAGTCATAGTCCAGCGCGATTCGCAACACGCGAGACCCGAACGGGATCTTCTCGCCCCGAACGTCGTCGACCGGGCGCCCCTCACCCGAGTAGAGCTTGTCCTGGTAGGACAAGATTCGGTGGACGCTTTCCAAGCGCGGGATGTTTCCCAGCAGTTCGGCGGTGACTTGCGGAAGGTGCTCGACCATCTCTTGCTCGCTGTCGCTGAGTTCTTCGGACTGGTGAATCTTGTCGACTGTTTCGGAGGGAAGGGTGATCCAGCCGATCTGTGAGAGAAGGGCGGGGATCTCGAGTTCCCAACGGTTCGACAGATTGAAGTCGTCCGCGACTTGGCCGACGTACTCTTGCACGCGGAGGGCGCGACCGAACGCAGCCGGATTGGTCAGAGCGAGCACGTCGCTGAGGACGCGGACGCAGCCGAGTAGCGTTTCCGCCAACAGTACGCGCTCCGCGTGAATCAACGCGTACTGTTCTGCCGCCGCGCGAACGGACTTCAGGAGCACAAGCGGTGGGCAGGGCTTTCTGAGGAATCGGAAGATGTGACCTTCGTTGATCGCTTCGATGGCGGCCTCGAGGTCGGCCTGGCCGGTCAGGAGGATGCGCACGGTACTCGGCGAGACGCTCTGCGCCCGTTCGAAGAAGGCAATCCCGTCCATGCCAGGCATGCGAAGGTCAGCCACGATAACCGCGAACGGGCCGAGTTCTCGTAGAGCGCGAAGTCCATCTTGTCCACTGGCCACCGTGGTGACGTCGTAGCCCCGGTGGAGCTGCCGGCGTAGCGACGCCAGTATGTGCGGGTCGTCATCCACACACAGCACCTTGACTGGATTCGACGCTGTGGGGTTGCTCATGACATCTCCCTGACCCGAGACAGCTCTTCACGGACCGCATCCTCGAGGTCCTTGGGGCGACACGGCTTGGTCAAGAAGCGGTGCGCGACCATCCGGCGCCGGAGAAATTCTTCTCGCTCGGTGTGCCCGGACAGCACGATCCGAACGACGTTCGGATGATTCTCGGCGGCGTGCTGAAGAAGTGTGATCCCGTCGACGCCGGGCATTCGAATGTCGGTGACCAAGACGTCCGGGGGAGTTTGATCGAGTGCCTCCAGTCCAGCCTGACCGCCGGAAGCAAACTCGAGCTCCCAGTGGTCGCGGAGCGGGCGCAAGAGTCGTCGTAGTCCGTCGAGTACCGCCGGGTCGTCGTCGACGAACAGCATGCGGATCTTCGCGCGCTCTGTACTCACGGCCGTGCCTTTCGATCTGACGTAGATGCCTAGTACATCGGCCTCTGACGTCCGGATTCTTGAGCTTGGCCATGGTCCGAGTATCTGGCGGTGGAATCGTCGCGCTCGTTGCCCGGGGCGTTCAAAGAGCTTGGAGTACGAGGATGAGGTGAAGAACTCATAGCTGTATTTCCGACATCGAAAGAATGCATGCGCGATATCCGCGGTGAAGTGTGTACGCCGTCGATCGCACCGGTCTATGAGAACCCCCCGCTTGGAGAAGGTCCAATGGCAAGAATCGATGCCTTCTTTCGTCTGATGAACTCACAAGGTGCGTCGGACCTTCACATGACAGCGGGGAGCCCACCGTGCCTCCGTATTCGCGGAGACATGGAGCCGGTCAAGTACCATGACCTCTGCGAGGACGAACTCTGGGAGATGCTCGCGGAGATTACGCCCGAAGAGAAGTTGAAGCACTTCGAGGAAACCGGCGACCTCGACTTCGCGTACGAGTTGCCCGGTGTGAGCCGATACCGTGCGAACTTCTTCCGCCACGCCAATGGGCTGGGCGCGGTCTTTCGTCAGATCCCCACCAAGATCATGACCATCGACCAGCTGGGCCTGCCCACAGTGGCGCGGCGATTTGCGAGCCTGCCCAAGGGGTTGGTCTTGATCACCGGTCCGACCGGGAGTGGCAAGTCGACGACGCTAGCTGCGATCATCGACTACGCAAACCGCACGCGTCGGGATCACATTCTCACCATCGAAGACCCGGTAGAGTTCAAGCACGAGCGGATCAATTGTCTGGTGAACCACCGCGAAGTGGGGCCGCACACGGAGTCGTTCTCGGCGGCGCTGCGGGGTGCGCTGCGCGAAGATCCCGACATCATCATGGTTGGAGAGATGCGAGACCTCGAGACCATCTCACTCGCCCTCGAAGCCGCCGCTACCGGCCACTTGGTATTCGGCACGCTCCACACACAAAGTGCCGCGAAAACCGTCGATCGAATCATCGACGTGTTCCCGACCGACGCTCAAGAGCAGGTACGAACGACCTTGGCAGAATCCCTCCGCGGAGTGCTGTCGCAATCGCTGTTCAAGCGAACCGATGGCAAGGGACGGGTAGCGGCGCTCGAGATTCTTGTCTCGACGCCCGCGGTGGCGCACCTCATTCGCGAAGGCAAGACTCATCAG
>JAJFFE010000417.1 GCA_021776775.1 Planctomycetota bacterium
AGCTGAGTCATACCATGACTCCTTTCCGCTTCGTCTGTCGGACAGATCCATCGAGTTGTATACTTCGGACCGCGGACGTAGCCTCAGTGACGACGCGTCGACGAGCCTAGCGCGCAGCGCTTGAGTTCAACTCGGCGCTACAAAGTTCTAGATTCATCGCGCGAAGCTGAATCCAAAACAGACGAACCACCGCGACCGCCGAACCTCGCCCGGACGGGGTGCCCATCCGCATCTCCGACAGGGATCACATAGCCCCTGACAACATCCACGTATCCCAACCGACACCCAACGGAGTCGGGCGTCCCCGCTGCCCCTCGCACGGAACAGACTGGGTTACGCCCCGATGCACCCGTCCGTCGTTCACACGCGTGCTTGTTTGCCGACCCGCGACCCGGCGACCAACCCCACTCCCGTGCCTCATAGTCGGTGGCGAGCCATCGACGCGGCCATCACCAACCCACTGGTGTTCGAGCCACGCCACGATGCGTCCCTACCTGTAGGCACTCGTCGTCAAGTTTCTTCACCGCTGGTGTCGCTGCTCCACGTCCTCGCTTACAATCCATGCTTTCCCTGGTGCTGCCGCCGGGCAGCTGAACTTCAGCGTTAGGTTGTCAAGTGGAGTGGCTGAGCGTTGACACTCAAGAACAGCTCGATCAGCTGGACGGCAGCGTTTGCTGGGAAGACGACGTCGTCCTCGAGTACTACGGTACCCCGGCCATCGCAGTCGGGCTACCTACGGACGTCAGTCGCTCCGGGTACGCTTTGCCAAACGTGTACGTCTTGATCGACACGCTTTCCTCAGATCCGCGGTACCTTGAGCTTGCTCTTATCCATTGTGACGACATCGCGCACAGCGCGTTTGAGGCCTTCCGACTCTCGGGGCTCGTGGACGCATTGAAGCGCGTCGTCGGGCAGCGGTTTCGGTGTGCTCGTATTGCCTATAAGCGCCTCGAGTCTGCGAACGACCAAGGGTTCTACTTCGGGGCGAAGTACCTAAGCGATGGAGCAACCTAACTCTGCCGCAGCAGTCCAATCGCTGCCGCAGACCCGAGGGGCTATCTACTTACCAGCACGGTCAAACCCGGGCGCTGTTGTCGGGACCAAGCACACGAACCCGTCCGCTGCCCTCGGGCGGCTGAGTTTCAACGTTAGGAGCGCCGAGTATGGAGGTTCGTGATCAGAACGGCGAGGGACGGTGGTCGGCCGACCAGATTGTCGGTAGATATCGCCGGTGGGCCGCCAAGCTTGGAGTATCTCAGCCGCGCGATTTGTCGCCGCGAGTCTACGAGTCGGGAGGCGTGAGTTGGGTCGCGCCCGTCATGGAACGAGTCATTGAGGGTATCGAGGCGCAGGACGTGGCCTGCGCGCAGATTGGTGTCGAGTTCATGGAGGAAGATCAGGGCTTCGTCTTCGGGGCCATTCTCAAGTCCAACGCTGCTCGTGCCCTGCGCAGGTTTCAGCATCTGACCGACGAGCAGATCGATAGGATTCGTCGCCGAGTTGCCACGATGTACGCAACTGGAATCGTGCCGCGTGAGTTCGCTCAGTACCTCCGCTTGATCCGTCGTGTAGGCCCCGGCAGCTACTGGGCGCAGATCGTTGACGCCGAACCAAAGAACTACCTCGCGAAACGCGCCAAGAGGTACTTCATGGCCGGGTTCGATCGCGATGGCCGGCCGACGGCTAGCTAGGAGGCAGTTCTTCGGCGAGCAGTGAACCAACCGGGGCCGACGCTCATCCACACCCCGAGTGTCACAGCGCAAGGACCGTCGCTACAATCTACGCTTTATGCTTTATGGAATGCTGCCCTTGGCAGATGAGCCTCAACGTTGGGTGGATGAGTGGGCGCCTCGAGACCAGATCCCGGAGAAGAAGTACGCCGCCTTCGCGAACTGGCCTCCTCGTCCGAATGGTCGATCACAAAGAGTCAATTCGAGGCGGCACTTCACTCGCCGCGTGAAGGCATCCAGGTCGTCGCCGGCCGTTGCTTGTGCAACGCCCCTCGACAAGTTGCAGCCAAACCACTTCGAGCATGGCTTACTCGTTCGTGCGAGAAGCACGCATCCGGCGGCTCCGTTGTCGAGCAAGCTGCCCGTTGCTACGCTAGGTTCCTCTCCAAAGAGGAGCACCTCTGGGCCATCGATCTCTACTTTGAACGCTCGGCGGCTTCGTTCGCCGCGTACGGCATGCACGCGTATGAACTGCGTTCTCTGGTGCGGTTGGTGTCGCCGCCTCTGTTGCTCGACCGTCTCACGCATGAGGCCGCGAGTCCCGACGCCAGCCGTCGCTGCGCCGTTCTGGGGGCAGCGTTGTGGATGGAGCCAGCCGCAAGCAAGCAGGTGCTCGAGCTGCTGAGAGGTGAGCAACACTTAACTCTCCGCGGGCGTGTTCGGAGTACACTCCGGGGCCTTGGATGAAACTACGACCATCTCTCCCGACTTGGGACTGGAAGTACGACAACCAGTCGGGCTGGTCTCTCCAGGCGGGTGAACCTCACATTGAAGTGCGGCGCTTCCGACCGAGCCCGTCGTTGCGCCCATGGGCGCCGAAGCAACGATCGCGAGTTCGGGGTGCGTACTGTCTCCATGTGTTCTGCGCAAAATGGGAGATCGTGAGGAGCGGCAAGCGAGTCGTCAGCAGTCGATCCCGTGTTCACAACATCGTCATGTGGTTCGCGCGCTTGGACGGTCTCACCATTTATTCTCTAACGCTTGATCGCCAGGGGTGGGTGTCCGCCGCAACGTTCAGCGAAGGCTATCGGCTGGCCATCGCGCCATACTCATGGTCACGCGACAACCATGAGAGCATTGCAAACTGGTTGGAGTAAGGACCGGAGAGCCCGCCTCGCCGGCAGTTTCAACGTTGGCGATGTCCACACGCTTGTTGGAACTCGGGTCCCTACTCGATGAAGTCTGGGCGGACACCAATGACGACATCCGCAACGCCCAGAATGCCTAGCCCTCAGCCCCACGGGTTTGCCCTCCCGTCCGGCAATCGCTATCGTGAGGAAGTGGTTCACTCCGAGACAGACTGGATAGACGATGCCCCGCCGCTATGGGATTTCTACGTGTGCCCTCTTGATTGCTCTTATCGGTACGACCGTGGCGGTTTCGGTCTTGCGCGGCGCCGCTTCCGGTCAAAAGGTCTCGGATCGAGATCTGCAACCGGGCCTTCTGTATCAAGCGTTTGATATCGGCAGCAAGATCACGTCGATTCCCACCCTGGCACCGGACCAGAAGCCGAACGTGGCGAAGGTCATCGAGAGCGTTGCGTTTCAGGGTCAGGCCAACAACTTTCTGCCGCTGACGGATTTGTTTGCGACTCGCATCACGGGGTATCTCAAGATTCGTAAGAGTGGCGTGTACCACTTTCGACTTCGTTGCGACGACGGTGGCCGCTTGTTTGTCGACGACACGCTGCGGATTAACCACGACGGTATGCACGGGGCATCAGGGAAGAGTTGCCAGCTAAGCCTGCGGAAAGGGCTTCACCCCATAGTCATCGAACACTTCGACGGCGGTGGCGGGGATGCGCTCATCCTGGATTGGCGCTTGCCATCGATGAAGGACTTTGCGGTCGCGCCGTCGCAGTTGTTCTTCTGCCCGAAGGACGTCGATCTGAACACGGCGGCGGGACGGAAGAAGACTGTCACGGGTCCGCCGACCAAGGGTCTCGAACACGAGGAAGCGATAGACCGGGCGGTTGAACTCGGTATCGAATACTTGCTGGCCGAGATCAAGCGCAAGCAACCCGAACTTGCGCGGGGTGACAAGAACACGGTCGGGCAAGCGGCGCTCGAGGTATACGCGTTAGTGGTCGCCGGGGTCCCTCAGGACGACCCGCTGATTCGAGCGTCGTTCGAGTACATCGACAAGCACGTGCTGGACGAGAAGAACACGTACTCCCTGTCGTGCACGATCATGGCGCACGGTGCGGCCATTACGCAGCTAGAACTCGACGAGATGCTCATCTCGCCCGGCGTTTCGGCAAACAAGATCATCAACAAGTCGTCGATCGGCAAGCATCACCGCCGGCAGATTCACCGTGTCGGTAAAGCGCTGTTGGAAGCACAGAACCAGACCGGTGGGTGGCGTTACTTCCCGCACGAGACGACTGGCGATATCTCGTGTACGCAGTTTGCAATTCTCGGCCTCGGGATTGCCGAGAAGCGCGGAATGAACATTCCTCTGCAGTCTTGGACGGCGGCCATGGAGTTCATCCTGACGCTGCAGCCGAAGAAAGGGCCGAAGACTGACGCCAGGATCACGCTCGATCCGGACGAACAACGTCGACGCGACGACATTGCGCTGGTGCCCGAAGACGAAGCCGGGAAGCGTCGCGGCGGCAAACGCGGCGAGAGCGCGGGTCACACCGGAGTGGCCAAGCCGCGCGATCCCGTGGTGGGCACCGAGGAGATGGACGTCTTTGCCCGCCACTTCGGCTACATGGTCAAAGACCACGGCCCCAAGATGAACTCGAGTTGGAATCGGACCTGCGCGGCGGTCTCTTCCCTGTTGCTGATTCGAGAGAAGTACGGCAGCTCGCTGCCCGCTGACAAACGCGATACGTTGACCGCGGCGATCCGTGACGGGTACGGATGGATGATGGAGAACTGGAACCCGTATCCTTCGTTCTACGGAATCTACAGCCTGGAAAAGGTGGGCGACCTCGGCCGCGTGCAGAACTTCGGCGAACGTGATTGGTATCTTGAAACGTCGAAAAAGCTCATCGAGATGCAAACGCGCCAAGGTCACTGGCCAAGAACCGACATGTGGGGTGAAAACCCCCGGGTGACGACCGCGCTGGCGCTGTTGGTACTCAAGCGCGCGACTTCGTTGCTGACCCGGAATCCGGCCGACCGCATCATCTTCACCGGTGCCGGCCAGGCCGCCGATCGACGCGCCGATCGCGAGTGGGTCTACCTCCCAGAGCACGATACCTGCGTGCACTTTCCGCAACTTCAACGCGTGCTGAGTCTGCGTCCCAAGCGCAAGCTCCTCGCATTCTTGGGTACCGTCATCGAGAACTACCCCATCGAGTTCCGGCCGGAGGTGATTCCGACGCTGACGGAGCTCAAGGGGCGAGTCCAAGGGCGTGGACCACAGAAGCTGCTCGACCGTAGCCTCGAGCTGGTTGTCGGGTCGAAACTGCCCGACGCCCGGGCGTACGATGAGTGGCATCAACTCTGGGCGCGGATCGTGCTCGCGGGCGACGCCCACGACAATACGGTCGAGCCGGACCTGCTCGTGGCGTATCGCGCGTCGAATGCGACAATGCCGCTCAAGGCGGCCGCCGTTCGCACCGCGTTGCGCCTCGGCCTGAAGTCTGTCGTGGTTGCCCTCGTCGATGACCTGGATAACGACAGTCCCGAGGTCAGGGAGTTCGCCTATCACTCGATTCGCGGCTTCTTCACGCAGACCCCCCCGGCGTTCGACTCCAAGAGCAGCGGGGCGAAACGTGCGGCTCAGATCGCGGCGGTTCGCGATTGGGTCAACGCGCAACCGTAGCGAGCGTTCGTTATAGCGAAGTCGGTTGCTTACGCTTATCCTGTCGGATTCGACTCCAACGAGATCGGCCTGGATACCCATGAAAAAACTTAAGAAGCTCGCGATCATCGGCTTTGTTCTGGTGATCATCCTCGGAGTGACCCTGCACTTCGTAACCCCGTCGTTGGTCAAAACGGCGGTCGAAACCAGCGGAACCGATGCGCTCGAAACCAACGTCGCCGTGGAGAACGTGTCGCTGTCGCTGTTTACCTCGACCGCGGAACTCAACGGGCTCGCGATTCAGAACCTAGACGGATTCGAGCTGCCCAACCTGTTCACGGCGAAGGGCATCCACCTCGAGGTCAGCCCGATGTCGATGATGTCTTCCCCGGTCGTCATCGGCGCGATCGTCATCGACGAGCCGGTCTTCTCTCTGGAAGCGGCGTTGACGTCGACGAACTTGACGCGACTGCTGTCGCAGTTGTCGAAGAAACAGTCGGCGCCAGCCCCGACCGAAGAGAAGACCGAGTCCGAGCCGACCGAACTCAAGATCCAGGTCGTTCGCATCATCAAGCCCAAGGTCATCGTCTCTCAGTCGGCAATTGGTAGCGACACCGACTCGCTCGAACTCGACACGATCGAGATCAAGGATTGGGAAACGACCACGATCGGTGGCGTAACGTTTCGAATTCTCGGGGAGGTCGTGGAAGCGGTCGCCAAGAAGAACAAGATTCCGCCGGCGCTGCTGGCGCTGCTGAAGAGCGACATTCTCAACGTCGAGGGTCTAGAGAACCTCGGTGGCATCTTGGAAGGCGTCGGCGAACTGGGCACCACCGTCGGAGATGCAGCAAAGGATATCGTCGGCGAAGCGGTCGGAGGCGCCGTCGGGGAAGCGGTTGGCGGAGCCGTTACCGAAGGTGTCAAAGGAGCCGGCAACTTGATCAAGGGACTGATCCCCAAAGGAAAAGGAAACTAGAGGTGCGGCCGGAAAGTGCAGGTGCGGTGAGTGGTGGAGTTCGGCGGAAGATTGCCGTTCGGAATTCGCAGGCGAATTGGTGGATTCGTTGAGGATTACGAATGGTGAGATTCCGTCGAAGACCGCCGCGCACCG
>JAJFFE010000418.1 GCA_021776775.1 Planctomycetota bacterium
AGGCTGCGATTTCCGTGAAGATCCAGGCACGACGCCGCAGTCGACCTAGTGGTCTTCAAGAAGGAGTAACGCAGAGATTCGCGGGAAGCGCAGCCTGCGCGGCTTCGCCTGATGAATAGTCCGGGCTAGCCCGGCCGAAAAGTCAGAGGCACGGTGCGCGGCGCGGCTCGAACACCAGTGGGTCGCAGACGGCCGAGTCTTCTGCTCGCCACCGACTATGAGGCAGGGGTGGGCTTTGGCGCCGGGACGATGGTGGAGACCGGCGCGGCCGCGAACGTCGGACGGGCGGATCGGGGCGTGTCCGATTCTGTTTCGTGCGATCGGCAGCGGGGGTGCCCGATGCTTGCGGGGGTGCGTTGGGCGATGAGAAGTGTGCGCTCGGCGGCGTGATCCGTGACCGGTTTCGAACGCCGCTCGTTGTTAGCTGCGACGCCTCGTCGAAGTCAGGCCACAGTACTTCCTCGTTTCCTCGTTCCTCGAAGTCCATCCGAACCCGCGCGTCCCCTGTTCTGTTGGCTGGCCATGATTCTCTCCTGCATGAAAGCACTCCCGTAGGACCGTTCGGCGTGCCGTCGATTGTGAGCACGACACAGGCAACGGAGATTGTCTGTGGTCGTAGCCCCGCCCTTCGCGAACGGCTCGATGTGATCGATCTCGAGCCCCGTGCGCACGCGGGTCCTTCTTCTCGAGCGCGATATCCACGGCCTGCTCGACCAACTCCGCCTACTGGCCACGCAATGCGATGATCGGGTCGACCTTTGCGGCGCGGGTCGCCGGGTAGAGCCCGCTGATCAGGCTGATGATGATCGTGAATCCGATGGCGGCGCCGAGCAGCCACATCGGAAAGGAGAACAGCACGACCGCTTCGTCGATTCCTTGCGATCGCATGTACATGTTGACGATGAAGCCGAAGAGCTTCGACGTGCCGACCGCGAGCAGGATCCCGCCGACACCGCCGAGCACACCGACGACAGCCGCCTCGGCCAAGAAGATCGTTCGCACATCGCCGTTGGAAGCGCCGATCGCCTTGTAGATTGCGATCTCCTTGGTGCGTTCGAGGACTGACATCAGCTGCGTGTTGACGATGCCGAGGGAGGCTATCAGGAGCGCAACCGCGCCCACCATTGCCAGCAGCGAGTCGAACACTAGAAACGCAGTCCGCAACTGTTTGATATTCGTCAGAGGGTTGCTGGTCCGGTAGCCCAACGTCTTGATCTTGTCCTCGACGGAATTGAGTTGGGATACACCCGCCACTCGGACGACCACCGATCGATAGCCCTCGACTGGCGCGGTGTCGCTTTCGAACTGTCGCATGACGTTGCGATACTGCGCGCCGGGAAGCGACTCCGCCGTGGTGATCGGAAGCAGCGCATTGTTGCGTCCCATGCGTGAGCCGATTCCGAGCCCCTTCATGACGCCCACGACCGTCGCGTTCGTGTCGGTTTGACTCCACGACATGTTTCCGTCGTCGTCGGGCACCAGTCCGCGGCTCACGACCTTCACTGTCTGGCCGATGGCGCTCTGTGGGTCGTCGAAGCCGAGCTGGTCGAGCAGACCAGCGCCGAGCACGATCTCATCGGCGTTCGGCGCCGTGACGAACTGACCGGCGACCAGTGCTTCTTTGACGAAGGTGAACTCACCGAGGCCGGGTGGTGCGCCGAGCACCGTCGTCGACGCGTCCTTGTCACCGACGAACAACTTGACGTGCTCTACGCGAACTTCGGGGTACGCCAACCGCACTCCACGAATCTCGCCAAACGCAGCGACCGCCGCTCGGTCGAGGGGAGGCGGCGTGACCGTGTCGTTGTCTTCCGCGGCGCTCTCGGGCTGATCCGGTGGGCCGCTGCCCGGGGGGCCTCGACGATCACCGGCGTCGCCCGGCATCCGAACCTCGATGCGACTGGCGAGATCGAGTTGGTGAAACGGTTTCTCGATAGCTCGTTGAACGCCGATCCCGAACGCGAGCATGGTGACGAGCGCGCCGCTGGCGATGACGACACCGACCACCGTGAGCGCGACGCGTAGCGGAGTACGCCGGACACTGCCGAGTGCGAGCCGACACAGTTCGATCGATCTCATGCGACACCTCCGTTGGCAAGGTGCTCTTCTGTCTCGACTCGACCCGCCGCCAGTCGCACGATTCGAGTGGCGTGGCGGCGCGCCGACGCTTCGTCGTGCGTCACCATGACTAACGTCGAACCCTCGGAGCGTAGCTCTTCCAGCAGCGTGAGCACCGACTCGGCGCTGTCACGATCGAGATTGCCGGTCGGTTCGTCGGCCAGGATCAAAGGTGGGTGGTGAACAGTCGCCCGGGCAATCGCGACGCGCTGTTGCTCGCCGCCACTGAGTTGCCCCGGCCGGTGGTGCATGCGTTCTGCCAGTCCGACGCGGGCGAGGGCAGCGCGCGCCGCGTCTTTTCGATCCCGCCCCGTTCGTCCTTGAAACGTCAACGCGAGCATTACGTTTTCGAGAGCAGTGAAGCTTGGCACCAGGTGGAACGATTGAAAGATGATCCCGACGCGGCGGCGTCGGTAATCCGTCAGGTCTGTCGTCGATAGGTCATCTCCGGCCACTTCGACGCGGCCACTGGACGGCGTGTCGAGCCCCCCGAGTAGCTGCAGAAGTGTCGACTTCCCCGATCCGCTGACTCCGACTACCGCGAGCAGTTCCCCGGCGTCGATCTCGAGGTCGAGCGAGTCGAGAGCGCGCACCGTCTCGGGGCCCATCTTGTATTCGCGAATCACACCCGAGATGCGAACGAGCGGATCCCGGTCACCGGTTGCACTTTTCGGCCGCACTGCCAACCCTTCTGCGCTAGGATCCGTCACGCGATCCTCTCCAGAACTCAACCGCTCACCTCGACTCAGAAGAAACGTTCAACATGAACTCGCCAGCGGACTCGACTACAGAGGGCTCAGCTTCACAGCATCCAACTCCAAAGCACCCAACTCCGATACGCCCCGAGGGCTTTGCCGAGTATCGGGCCGACAAGATGGGCAAGGCGACTCTGTTTCATTCGTCGCAAATGCTTGTCGGATTGAACTGCTTCGAGCCCGGGCAGGAGCATGCGCTTCACGCCCACGCCGGGATGGACAAGGTTTATCACGTCCTCGAAGGAAGTGGTCAGTTCTTGTTGGAAGGGGAAGATCAACCGATGAGCGCCGGAACGCTGCTGGTCGCGCCCGCCGACGTGCCTCACGGTATTCGTAACACCGGCGACGAACGACTACTCGTGCTCGCCATTCTCGCACCGGCGCCGAAGCCGAAGTAGGTCGTGATGAAACCCCTCGTGCTGGCGTCGACGTCGAAGTATCGAGCCGCGCTCCTCGAGCGGCTCGGGGTGCCGTTCGAAGCCGCTGCGCCGCCCTACGAAGAGCGCAACGTCGCCGGTCATGCACCCGACCGAATGGTCATGGAGCAAGCGCGCGGAAAAGCAGAGAGTTTGGTTTCGACCTTCCCGAATGCGGTGATCATCGGCTCTGATCAGGTCGCCCACCTCGACGGAGCTATTCTCACAAAACCCGGTAGTTTCGATCGAGCGGTCGAGCAGCTCGACCGGTTGCAAGGGCACGAGCACGAACTCCTCACCGGTGTCTGTGTCATCGATGCCACGAGTGGCCAAAGCGTCGAACATCTCGAGCGTTCACCGATCCGCATTCGTTCGTTGACGCGCGTCGAGATCGAAGCGTACGTTCGCGCCGACAATCCGGTGGACTGCGCCGGGTCGTACAAGGCGGAGTCGCTCGGCGTGACCATCTTCGACTATCAACGCGGCGATGATCCGACGGCCGTCGTGGGTCTCCCGCTGATCGCGTTGTCGCGATTGTTGCGAGAACTCGGCATCGACATCTTGAATCGACGAGCGTGAGGTTTTGATGGCTGGTTACTCGGGGACACCGTTGCCCAAGAAGCTCGGTATCAAAGAGCGCGCACGCCTTCTGTTCGTGGCCGCGCCGACGGACTTCGAGTCGGCGCTGGGTGCGCTTCCCAGCGACGTGACGGTCAAGAAGGATCTACGAGGCAAGGCCAGCTTCGATGTGATCGTGTTCTTCGTACTCAAGGCGGCGGAACTTCACCGAAGTCTCGACGTGCTCAAGGAGCGTCTCGAAGAGTCCGGTGGGTTGTGGATTGCTTGGCCCAAGAAGGCGTCCGGCGTCGTCACGGATGTTGACGACGGGTTGGTTCGTGAGGCCGGGCTGCGTACCGGGCTGGTTGACAACAAAGTCTGCGCCATCGATGAGACATGGTCCGGTTTGCGTTTTGTCGTTCGCGTGCGTGATCGCAAGAAGAAGCGCTGAGCGCCTGCGTCCCACTTGAAGGAGTGACTTTTGAATCCCATCGTCTTGACCGTTCTGACGCTGGCCTGCGGTTTGGCGGGCTGCGCGCCGGGGGCGCGTAGCGACGTTTCAGTGCGGATCAACGCCATTACATCGTCGACAGCTCGTGAGCAGATGGAAGAGTTGCTCGCCATCGGTCCTCGCTACAGCGGGGACGAAGCTCAGACGGCGAACTCGATCGCGTTCCTGAAGGCGAAGCTGGAGTCGTTCGGCTATCGGGTTCATGAAGAGCCGTGTGGATTGGAGATCGACGGAGTACCACAGCGCAACGTCATCGCTGAACTCACCGGTCAGCGAGAACCTAACCTCGTGTGCGAACTCGGCGCCCACTACGACACCGTCCCCGGTTCACCCGGAGCGGACGACAACGGCAGCGGTGTGGTTGGAGTGCTCGAAGTCGCAAGAGTGTTGTCTGACGCGACAGTGGGCAAAACGGTTCGGTTCTGCTTCTTCGCCGCGGAGGAGCTTGGCTTGCACGGTAGTACTGCGCACGTCGAGCAGCTTGCCGAGAGTGATCGCGTCGTCGAGGGCACAATCGTGCTCGAGATGATCGGCTATGCTTCGTCGGAAGAAGGAAGCCAAGAGGCACCGATTCGTATCCCGTTGATCGCGTCACTGCCGTACACCGGTGACTTCATCTGCGTTGTGGGCAACTTCAGCTCCGGCGGTCTCGGGAATGTGTACGAATATGCGGCAGACGCGTACGAGCCCGACCTCGAATACTACAGCGCGAATCGCATCGGTGGCTTCTTCGCCGACGCCGCTCGGAGTGATCACTTTCCGTACTGGGAAGCAGGCCGCACCGCGATCATGCTCACCGACACGGCGAACTTTCGGAACCCCAACTACCACCAAGAGACGGACACGATCGACACGCTTGATTTCGAGTTCTTGGCGCGAACGACTCGAGCGACCGCCGCCGCGCTGTTGCATTGGGCGCAATGACGGCGACACTGTGCCCTGCGGATCGACGCCCGATCGGTCCGCGGTTCTGGTGCTCGTGCGCGAGGTTATGCTTCTTGCCGGTGCCATCACACAGATGAGGATCGTGCATGCGTTGGGCTTCTGCGCAAGACTTGGTGTTGCAAGAGTCGGTATTACAAGAGTCGGTATTACAAGAGTCGGTGTTGCAAGTGTTGATGTTGAGGGCATCGGCGTTGCAACAGTCCATTTGGCTACTGTGTCTCGCGTCTTTGGCGATGACCCTCGGCTGCAGCTCTAGCCCCGATCTTCCCACGTGGAGATCAGGAATCGAACCGCGTCACCCCAGCGAACAAGGCGAGCTTCAATCCGAGCTCGGCGAGATCGACTCACTCCGTCAATCGTTCGAGCTCGAAGACTCCCGCGGTCGTGTGGTTCGTCTTGTCGCCGAACGCCCACTCAATGGCGAAGCGCTATGGCGCGCCGCCCGGGCCGAGTCCGACACTCTGTTCCTGACCCCCAAAGATGATCGCGACGAGCGAAACCACCTGGCGTGGAGCGCTCTCGACTACGCGGAGCGTGCGGCCCTCGTCAAACCCAACGACTCACGGGTCCTCGGGCAACTCGCGTGGGCCCTCGGCGCCTCGACTCATCTCCAACCGATGTTCAGTCGCGCCAGCCACGCGCAGCGCACGCTCGAAGTGATCGACGCCACCCACCAAATCGACCCCGACGAAGTCACCGCGTTGGCCACCCTCGCCACGCTGCGTCTGCGCCTCGCGACGCTGCCTTGGATTGCCAGTGTCATGGCGGTCGGCGCACCCGAAGGTGACTTGCACGAAGCGTGCGATCTCGCCGAGCGTTGCGTCGCCATGCGTCCCACCGTCGAGCACCGCATCTTGCTGGCGAAGTGCCTCATCGAACTCGAAGAGTTGGACGAAGCGCGGATCGTCCTGAGCGAAGCACTCGAGGCGAACCCCCAGTACCCGCGTGATCAAGCGCTAGTCGACGCCGCGCGCGAGTTGTTGGAGAGCATTGACGACTAGGCGGCCGCGAAGATACCTTCCCCGCCGATTCTCTGCCAGAACTCGCGATCGAACCATCCGTCGTCTGCCTCGCCGTTCCTGAGCACTCTGGTCATCACGACTCGCATGCGCTTGTTCACGTGCACGTCCTCTCCCTGACCATTGGACCAGCTGGCGAAAGATCGAACATTGCGACCCGTGATAGTCGGCGAGCGGGTGCCAACGTGAGGCTATTAGAAGCGTACCGCCGCGTGACTTCACTCCCAAATCGACAGTTCGTCGTCGGTGGCGAGTTCGTTCATTCGGCTTTCGAGCTCTTCCATGAACGCTTTGCGATCCCCGGAATAGGTGAGCGGCTCGCCGACGAAGACGTCGACGAAGAAGGGCACGAGGATCGCTTCGCCGCGGGGGAGTGCTTTGCCGAGTCCGTGTAGGAAGATCGGTGTCACAGGCGGGGACTCCGTATCGGCCAATCGGTCGAGCAGGTGTGCGATTCCCGTCTTGAATCGCTGTCGAGTCTCTGGCTCACCGCGCGTGCCCTCGGGGAAGAGGATCACGACGTCGCCTCGGGCCAGCGCCTCTACCACCGGCTCTAGCACATCATGCCCGCGGGTGGGGCGTCGCTCGATCGGGATGATTCCGACGATGTCGAGCGCGAACCACGCCAGCCAACGCCAGCGCAGGAAGTAGTCGGCGGCGGCGACCGGGCGTAGGCGGGCGAGGAAGCGCAACGGGAACAGCGACATCAACACGAGCGTGTCGAGGTGGCTGTTGTGGTTGGCGACAATGATCGCCGGACCTGTTTGCGGAAGCCGCGCGGCGTTGCGGACGTTGACGCCCAAGACGATCCAGGTGAGGGGTCGTACGAAGAGGGCGAAGAAGATCCAGCGGAGGGCGGCGGTCATCAGTAGTGCGTGTAGTGGACGAAGTGAAAGAACAGCGGCGCGGTATACGACAGGCTATCGATGCGATCTAGGATTCCGCCGTGCCCCGGAATGATCGAACCGCTGTCCTTGATCGCGAGGTCGCGTTTCAGAGCGGAGATCGTCACGTCTCCGACGAAACCGAAGAGTCCGATCAAGAGGCCGACCGAAATAGCCTCGTATGTGTTGAACGGCGTCAGCCACGGCGCCAGCGCCAGCGACAGCGCGACACTTGTGGCGATGCCGCCCACCAAGCCGCCCCACGTCTTGTTCGGACTGACGTTCGGCACCACCTTTCGTCGCCCGAACGCCTTTCCCCAGCAGTACTGCGAGATGTCGTTCAGTTCGGTGATCACCATGAGAAACAGCAGCAAGCCCGGCCCGCCGCCGGCCGGGTTGCCTTCGCTCGGAAGTACCAAGAGATACGCCGCGTGACTGATACTGAAGAGCGTCGTCATCAAGCCCCAGTGGATCGTTCCCACCGCCCTCAGGAATCCTTCCGTCTCTCCGATCAGAACCATGCGCAGTGGAATGACCAAGAACATGAACACGGGAACGAAGATGACGAACAGCCCATACCACTCTATCGACACCCAGTAGTACTGGATCGGAATGGCGAGGTACGCGTAGAACAGCACTCGGCGGTCGGCTCGACGCGTCGGGATGACGGACAGGTACTCCTTGAGGGCGAGGAAGCTGACCAGCGCAAAGAGCGCGACCGACGCTTGTCGACTGACGATCATGGCCCCGAAGAAGATCCCGGTCATGATCCACCACGACACGACCCGTTGCGTCAGTTCGGTGAAGTTCGACTCGGCACGACGACGGCGAAGAACCACCACCACAACGCTCGCCACGACCAACAGGCCGAGTACCCCGCCCATGGTCCAACGTACCGATTCGGTGAGCGCGCTACCCACGAGCCGCCGCCTCTGGATCCGTCGCGTTCAGCTGCGCGGCTTCACGCAGCGCGTGACGACACCGGTTGAGAATCGTCACGACGAGTAACGCGGTGATCGCCATCAATGCGATCGTGATCCACTGCTCCCGCCCGTAACCCAACGCGAGCGCCAGTGCCACGGCGCCCATCACGAAGGCGCGATCGCTTTTTCCCATCGGTCCGTCGTAGCGACGGCTGGCACCGATTTGAATCGCCACCACGCCAGCCATCTCGCTGATCACACTCAGCACGACGACGGCGATGATCCACGGAGCTGAGACCTGATCGAGCACGGCCAGCGGCAGGAACATAGCTGTGTCCGAGAGCACGTCGCCGAGTTCATTGAGGATCGCTCCGAGTGGCGTCGCCATGTCGTGTTCACGCGCGAGCATTCCGTCGATGGCGTTGAGAGCCATGCGAACGAACAGGAAGATCGGCAATAAGTAGAGCGGCCAGGCCGAACTGTTTCCCCAGACGTAGACGGCTGCTCCGACGCCGACCGAGAGCGCGACGGCCGACAGAGTCACGTGGTTGGCCGTGACGCCGAGCCTAGCCAGCGTCCGTGTGATCGGACGCAGCAGCGCTTGGAACTTCGGTTTGACGTCGTAGATGCTGACCAACGCGTCGGACCAATCTGCAGATGACCGGACATGAGTCTTCGACGGAGACGAGACGCGCAGTGTACTCCACGCGCGAGCGGAAAGTCATCGGAGGGGCGTAGGAGTTCAGCTACGACTCGTCGCTGCGTCGCTGACGCAACACGTACAGTGTCCCGATCAAGGCGAGGATCAAGATCAGGGCGTTGGTCGCCGCGAAGTGGACGAGGAACTTCTCCGCGTAGGTGGGGTTTGCGAAGAACAGTTCGCTCATGGCGTCGCGCCGCGAGCCACTCTTGCTCGGAGTGAGCGGGCTGACCAGGCCGATCAGTACGGCCACCGCTTCGGCGAGAAGGATCCCGTGCCAGACGGTGAAGCGCGTTTCACCCTCTGGAGTCGGAGCGGGAGAGGGGGGAGGAGTCGTTGCCACAGGTTCACTCACTGGTTCGAGTCTTCGACACGCCTCCTCAATCATCGGCGCCGTGGCAACAGATCCTGAGCGCGAGTTACAGTTCCAGCTCGTCGATCTTGGCGACCACCCAGTTCATCGAGTCGCTGTCCGCGAGGTGGCACCGGCTGTGGCTGTCACCGAGTGCCTCCGTGAAGATGCCGTCGAGGGAGCCGGTCGGCCGGATGTTGTCGCAGCAGTCGTTCAACGGGAGCGGGCCGGTGCTTTGAATCTCGAGGTTGTAGCGGACATTGGGAAACACGACGTCCTTGACGTGCTGGGGGAGATCCTCGCCGACCACGGGAATCTCACGTCGCGGTTGCGAGATGTTGAAGTCGAACTCGTAGTTGTTCTTGGCAACCCAGTTCGACACGTTGCATTCGTGTTCGCACTCCCAGCGCGTGATGACCCCGTCGAGGGTGACCAAGTACTCGATCGGAATCTCGGGGCGAATCCCGGTGGCGATGTGCGCCCAGTTCCCCCCGTGGCTGTGGGCGACTAGGACGATTCTCGTCGGTCGCGTCGTGTTCTCGATCCAGAGTGCGTACGCCTGATCGAGGATTCGCAACAGCTCGACGAAACCCAGTTCGTCGGGCGCGTCGGGGACCTCGTCGTCGTCGAGGTCGGGGGCTTGCAGTCGGTCCGAGAAACTGCGGACCACGACGCTCAGTCCGTGGTCGACAAAGACACCGCGAATCTCCTCCACCGCGTCGCCGTCGTCAGCCAAATACGCACGGTTATCTACCTCTTGGCACGTAATTGCAGTCGCGGCTGCAGCGTGCCCCGAGACCGACAGGATGAGAATGTCTGGTCTCGCTTCGACGAGCGCATAACCGCTCGTATCCGACGGGGCGTCGGCAGGCGCGGGGCGGTCGTCGCAGTCTCGGTTCTTGCAGCCGGCGACGAGCAGGACGGGGACCAGCAGGGCGAGCATTCTAGACATGAGGTTCTACACTTTGACTGTTGGATCGTGGATTGAGGAGGACGCGATGCTGTGTGCCCTCGTCAGCGGCGAGGATGCAGCCCCGAAATCTAGTCAATGGTGAGGCGATCGTCAACGAATGGAAGATCGGTCGATCCACTCGATTCGTCGCCACTAACTTTGCGTCGCCGGTGTCTAGACGAGGGCACGCGAGCCCGCTACATTTGCGTTCATCCCGAGGAAAGCGAGAGCGGTTTTGCCAGCAGACGCTACGTCTATCCCTATCCTTCTGCATTGTTGCCAAGGTCAAGCCGCGCCGCCGATGGTGGTCAACGGGTGGGAAGAGTACCGGGGATTCTCGGGTGAAGCGCGTAACGCCTTTTGGCCGCTGCTTCAGCGGGTATTGAGGAGCCCGGCCGCTCCCGAGAATGGTGAACTCGCATCGGCGTTCCAAGAGGTGACCGGCCTGCAGGAACACTCCATGATCGCGGCGTTGCAAAGCTGCGAGTTCCTCGTGCGCGAAGCGTGTAGCTTGAATCTCGATGTCTCGAAGTTCCAGGCTGATCTCGAAGCGCTCTCCGACGGGGACCTCCACGAAGCGCAAGTCATCCTGTCTCAGTACGAAGAGATGAAACGCCAACTCCGTGCGGGAAGCTATCACCGCTCCCTCAGCGATCACGGCAAGCTCTTGGTCGGGTTGAACTGGCGGGTCGATCGTGTCGTTTCTTCGGATCGCGGCACCGAGCTGGACTCCGAAGTGGTGTTCATGACGCTGCAGTACCAAGAGGGCGACGACGTCGATCGCGTCTCCCTGCAACTCACCCCGCACGCCCTCAAAGATCTAAAGCGATTCTGCGCACAGTTCTAAGACGAGGTCGGTCTTCTTGGAGGCATCGCTGGAAGACCGCCGCGCACCGTGCCTCTGACTTTTCGGCCGGGCCTCTAGGACCAGCGCTCCTAGCTAGCAAAGGCTTCGAAGACGGAGTGCGGTCGGTCGCGCAGCGGGAAATGAAGACGAAGAAGACGGACTGTAGGGACTGTACTTACCCGACCAGTTCATCGTTGCAGGCGGCGTCTTGCTGCCACTGCGGCCGACATCGCGAGTCGGTGACGTAGACCTCGCCCGGACGGGATTCGCGTGGATCGGTTGGTCACTGGGTCCCTCATCGCACAGTCCTCATCGCACGAAACCGAGCCCAAGACAGAGGGACATTGCGACCGCGCATCCCGTCCGGACGAGGCGCCCCATCCGCATCCCCGACAGGGTTCACATAGCCCCAAGCAACATCCACGTATCACAACCGACACCCAACGGAGTCGGGCATTCCCGCTGCCCCTCGCCCGGAACAGACTCGTTCACGCCCCGCTGCGCCCGTCCCTCGTTCTGACCCGTGCTTGTTTGCCAACCCGCTCCCCGGCGAACAACCCCACTCCCGTGCCTCATAGTCGGTGGCGAGCCAGCGACGCGACCATCCCCAACCCACTGGTGTTCGAGCCACGCCACGATGTGCCCGGTCTTCTTTTTCTCCGCTAAGCCGATGATGGGATGGGTAGATATCGGGTGGCGAGTCGCCCTTCTCAACGCGCGAATCCAGTCGAGTCATTGCACCGCGAGCACCGTCCTGGAGCGTCAGGGCGCGAGCTCGACCCCGACTAGGCATACGTCGTCGGAGAACTCGCCGTCGCCGGAGTATTCGCTGACTCGATCGAGCAAGCCGTCGAGGACCTCGTCCGGGGGGAGATGCATGCGTCCGCTGATGGCTTGAATCAAGTCGTCTTGATCGAAGGTGCGGCCGTCGGCGGTGCGCTGGAAGATTCCATCGGTGTACAAGAGTAGGAGGTCGCCCTCGGAGAGGGGTTGTGTCCAGCTCGAGTACTTGAAGCTCTCGATGACTCCGAGTGCCGGGTCATGCCGCCGTTGATTCGTGTGGATCAAGTCGACCACCTGCGCCTTGCGGTGCACGTGAAGCGGGCTCGGATGCCCCGCATTGGCGGCGCGAACCTCCCGCGCCTCCAAGTCGATCACCAGGTACGACGCGGTGACGAAGATGACTGAGCCAGGCTGACGAAGGATCGACCACAGTCCGCGATTGAGCTCCATCAAGAACGCTGCGGGGTCTTCGGCGACTTGCATGCGTTCGACCATCAAGCCGCGAACAAGCGTCGTGACGAGGGACGCCCGGACACCGTGTCCCATAACATCACAAATGAACACGCCCGCTGATTTCTCCGACAGCGGGAACACATCGAAGAAGTCTCCGGCGAGCGTGGTTGTCGGTCGGTACCGGTGGAAGAACCGCAACTGACTGTCTTCCGCGGGGGCCGAACTCGGGAAGTGTGGGTACTGATGCGGCAAGCACGCATGCTGGATCTCGCGGGCCATGGCGAGATCCGCCTCCATCTCTTGGTTCTTGGCGCGCAGCTCCGCCGCAACCCGCTCTAGCTCTTCTTCGGCCAGTTTGCGTTTGGTGATGTCGTGACTGACGCCGACTAGTCCTCGGAGTTGTCCCCGTCGTCCGTGCCAAGGCACCTTTGTGGTCAAGAACCAGCGAGTTGCGCCGTCTGGCCCGACGTCGCGAACCTCTCGGTTTAGCAGTGGCTCGTTCGACGTCATCACCCGCTCATCGTCGGCACGAGATTGCGTGGCTCGTTCCGGGGAGAGAAACGAGAACAAGTCTTGGCCGACCACGCCCTCGGAGGTCGACGCGCCGAGACGTTCCTGATGGGCCCGGTTCGACAGCAAGAACCGAGAGTCGGTGTCCTTGACGAAGATCCGACTCGGCAGCAAATCGATCAGCGTTTGCAGCAGTCGCCGTTTGTCCTCGAGTTCGCCGTTGACGCTCTCGAGCGCTCTCGTCCGCTCCTCGACCCGCCGCTCTAGCTCGTCGCGCGCTTTGACCAGTGCGCCTTCCGAATGCTTCAGCTCAATGGCGACGCCCGCGAGTTGAGCAGATGTGTCGATGAACTCGATGTCTTCCGAGTCCGGCTCGCGCGGCTCTCGGTAGTACATGGCGAACGTGCCAAGGACTTTGGCCGCGGACGACAGGATCGGTTGGGACCAGCAGGCGCGGAGGCCGGCCTTCGCGGCGAGTTCTCGATAGGGAGCCCAGTTGGGGTGCTGCATGACGTCGGCTGCGATGACGCGCTCGGCCAGAAACGCGGCCGCACCGCACGAACCAGCGGTTGCTCCGATGGCGAGCCCGTTGATCGCGTCGTTGTAGAATTCGGGAAGATCCGGCGCCGCGCCGCGCAGGAGGTGCTCGCCCGACTCGTCGAGCAGCAGCACGGAACACAACATGTGAGGTCGAAATCGCTGTGCGGTGAGGGTGAGCTCTTCGAGCACTTCGCGGAGCGAAGCGCCGGCGGCGAGGTATTGCAGGACCTTGCGGTACGTGACGACCTGAGACATGGCTCGTCCAGAAGGCTGTGGTCCTCTGACCAGGACTGCGACTTCACGGGTGTATCGAGCTGGACGCCCGCCCCGAATCGACTGTAAGGACGATACCAGAGTACCCGGACCCGTGCACAACTTCCCCCCGCTCGGCGGCGCGGCGGCGTCGTGCCCCACGTACCGCCAACGTGTCGGTAGGCCCGACGATCCCTACTTCTGGCCATGGCACGGCTAGGACTGTGACTCGACGGATATTGACGGCTTTGGAAAGTCGTTGCGTGTTCCAATGCCATCGTTTGCACTCCGCGCCGTTGCGGGTTAAACCCCACGCCCAAGTTTCCTGCACCGAATACCCCATTATCGAAGAGGCCCCATGCGACGTCTGCTCGTGTCGTCGATTCTCGTGCTAACCGTGCTCTCCTTCTGTGACCCTGCCAACGCTCAGGGTCCGCAGCCCCAGACCGTTCGTGCTGATCCGATTCGCCGCCAGAAGGTTCAAGGCCGCAAGCTGGTGACCGGCGAGATCCGTTCGGCACACCGCTCGAACGTGGCCGCCGAAGAGCCGGGCCGCATCGATCAACTGCCGGTTCGTGAGGGGCAACGCGTCGAGAAGGGGCAGCTTCTCGTCCAGTTGAAGCACACGCGACTCGAACTCGAGTTGGCGATCAACGACGCTGAAGCGTCGGTCGCGAGTTCGACCCAAGTCGAAGCCGAAACGCGTCACAAGCAGGCCGAGCGCGACCTGCAGTCCATCAAACGACTCGATGCGAAGGGGGCCGCAAACCCCAAGGAGCTGGCCGACGCGACGACTGCGGTGGAGACGGCGGCCGCGCAACTGGAGTCAGCGAAGCGCCAGGTTACGCTAGTCGAGACTCGCAAGGCGCTCGTTGCTACGCGACTAGAGGACATGACGATCCGTGCGCCGTTCGCAGGCGTGGTCGTGACTCGACACAAAGATCTCGGCGAGTGGGTATCGCAAGGAGATGCGATCGTCGAATTGCTGTCGACGACCGATCTCGAGAGTTGGATTTCCGTGCCGCAAGACTACCTCCCGGTGCTCACCCGACAATCGGTGCGCGTGTCGGTCAAGGTGCACGCGACCGGGCAATCTTTCGACGCCACCGAGTTTCGTGTCGTCCCTAACGTCGATCGAAGCGCCCGCGGTTTCCCGGTGATCGTTCCGGTCCCCGAGGAGGCGGTCGCCAGTGGGGGGATCGCTCCCGGGATGTCGGTGTCGGCGTGGGTTCCAGTCGGCAAGGAGTCCGAGCAGTTGACCGTGCAGAAGGACGCGGTACTGCGCAGTGATACTGGAGCGTTCATCTATGTCGCGCGAGCGGTGGGCGCAGGCAAGTCCGCGATCATGGTGCCCGTCTCGGTGAGCTTCTCCCTAGGAGACCGACTGGTCATCGAGGCGGCGGGCCTCGAAGAGGGAGACCTCGCCATCGTCGAAGGCAACGAATCGCTCTATCCGATGGCTCCAGTCGCTCCCTTTGTCAAAGGAGCGGACAAGCCGTGATCGACCTTGCCATTCGTCAACCCGTAACCGTCGCTGTCGGGGTCATTCTCGTCGTCTTGGCGGGGCTCGTGGCGCTCGAACGCATTCCGGTACAGCTGACGCCGAACGTCGAAGACACCATTATCTCGGTTCGAACGTTCTGGGAAGGCGCCAGCCCTCAGGAGATCGAACAAGAGATCGTCGACGTCCAGGAAGAAAAGCTACAGGGCATCGCCAACGTCAGTGCCATGACCAGCTCTAGCCTGCAATCGACCGGCACCATTCGACTCGAGTTCAAAGTCGGCACAAAAAAAGAAGACGCACTGCGCGAGGTGAGCGACAAGCTGCGCGAGATTCCGTCGTATCCGGAGAACGCAGAAGAGCCCGTCGTCGAAGCGAGTGATCCCGAGAACCGCGACTACATCGCGTGGATAATTTTCACCTGCTCCGACCTGTCTATCGACATTCGCACGCTGCAAGACTTCGTCGAGGATCGCATCGAACCGGTGCTGGAGCGCGTCGAGGGCGTCTCCGAAATCAATGTGCTCGGTGGCAGCGAGCGCGAGGTTCAGATCCGTTTCGACCCACTGCTCTTGGCCGAACGGCAGATCAGCGTGGGCCAGTTGGTGGCGGCGATTCGCGCCACCAACCTGAACGTGTCGGCTGGCGCGCTGCAAGACTCCAAGTCGAACGTTCGCATCCGCACGGTGTCTCAATACTCCAGTGTCGAGCAAGTCGAACGAACGGTCATCCGACAAACCGTGGGCGGGCCGATCTTCCTCGAAGACGTGGCGGAAGTGGTCGAGACGTTCAAAGAGCCACGGACGTTCGTGCGATCAAAGGGTCGCACCGTGATCGCAATCAACGCTCAGAAGGAAGTCGGCGCCAACGTCATGGAGGTCATGAATGGCCTTCAAGGGGCGGTGAAGCGGCTCGATCAGCCGGGTGGCGTGCTGGACGCACACGCCAAGAAGCTCGGCATCAACGGTGAGTTCCGGCTCACGCAAGTGTTCGATCAAACGATCTACATCGACGACGCGCTCAGCTTGGTGCAAAGCAACATATGGTTCGGCGGCGGACTTGCCATCCTCATGCTGTTGCTCTTCCTGCGCTCGTTCCGAACCGCCGGAATCATCGCCTTGTCGATTCCCATCTCGGTGGTCGGCGCCATCGTGTTCATGGTCGCCATGGGGCGCACCATCAACGTGGTGAGCTTGGCCGGAATGGCGTTCGCCGTCGGCATGGTGGTCGACAACGCCATCGTCGTGCTCGAGAACATCTATCGTCACTTGGAAATGGGGAAGCGCGGCTTTCGGGCGGCGCTCGACGGCACTCGCGAAGTGTGGGGCGCGGTGCTCGCCTCGACCTTGACGACCATCGTCGTGTTCATCCCGATCCTGATGATTCAGGACGAAGCGGGGCAGCTGTTCCGCGACATCGCTCTGGCCATCTGCGGTGCGGTCGGGCTCAGTCTTGTCGTGTCGATCACTGTGATTCCGACGGCGAGCGCACGACTGCTCGACCGAGGTGTGGGGAGCGGTTGGTTGGGCCGCGCGATCGGAGTCGTCGGTCGCCCGTTCCGGCCTATCCCCGACTGGATAGCCCGCACCGTTCACGCCGTGACCGGGAGCATTCTGCTGCGAGTGATCGTGGTCGGAGTGTTGACCGCGGCCTCGATCGGCGGGACCTACGCGCTACTGCCCCCCGCGGATTACCTGCCCACCGGAAATCGTAACTTGATCTTCGGTTTGCTACTCCTCCCCAGTGGCTACAGCTTGAATCAGCAGATCGAACTTGCGCGCCGCATCGAAGCGACGGTGCAGCCGTATTGGGAAGCGGGCAACCACGAGGTCGGTAGTCCGGAGTACAAAGAAGCCAAGTCAAAGCTAGCCGCGGTGCCGGCGTTCGACTTTCGTACCGGGAAGACGTTCGAGGTGACGCCTCCTCCACTCGAGAACTACTTCATCGTGTCGTTCGACGGCACCATGTTCCACGGAGGCATTTGCTCGGAACCGGAGAAGGCGTCGGACCTCGGCCACTTGTTCGGCCACGCCACCCGACCCGATCAGGTTCCGGGGGTCATGGCGTTTGCTTTTCAAGTCCCGCTCTTTCGCGTCGGCGGACGCTCGGGGTCGGCGGTGAAGATCAATCTCTCGGGAGAAGATCTCGACACCGTGAAGAACTCGGCGTTGGCGACCATGATGGGATTGATCGGCAAGGCCGGCCCGCGTTCCGTGCAACCGGACCCGAGCAACTTCAACGTCCCCGGTCCAGAACTGCGCGTGACGCCGAACAGGATCCGATTGGCGCAAGTCGGATTGGAGCCGGCAGACGTCGGACTTTCGGTGCAGGCGGCGGGTGATGGTTCGGTGATCGGCGAGTACCGCATCGGTGGCGAGACGGTCGACCTCAAGCTCATCGCGCAGAGCTCCGTCGACCAGGCGCAGCTTCAGCCCTTCGAGAACCTGCCGTTGGCGACTCCATCCGGCCACGTGGTCCCGCTCGAGAGCGTGGCGTCGATCACTCGCATTGCGACCCCGCAACAGATCAACCGAGTCGAGAGCGAACGGTCGGTCACATTGCAGTTCACGCCACCGCCGACGTTGGCTCTCGAGCAGGCGATCGGCTTGGTCGACTCCGTCATCGAAGCGCAGAAAGCAGCGGGCGCCATTCCGCCGGATGTGGTGACGAGCTATTCAGGATCAGCGAGCAAACTGTCATCGGTACAGAAGGTCATGCTCGGCGACGGCACCTTCGTCGGGACCGTGTCCAGTGCTCTCGGCCTCGCGTTGATCGTGGTTTACCTGTTGATGTGCGTGCTCTTCCAAAGCTTCATTCGACCGCTCGTGATTCTGTTCAGTGTGCCGCTGGCCACTCTCGGTGGGTTCGCGGCGCTCTACGTCGTACACGCCTACAGTTTGACCAATCCGTACGTACCGATTCAGAACCTCGACGTGTTGACCATGCTCGGCTTCTTGATCTTGATCGGGGTAGTCGTCAACAACGCGATTCTCATCGTGCACCAGACCAACAACTTCATGACCGGAGCCGGGGAGTCCGAAGACGGATCCCACGAACCGATGCCGGCGCGCGAGGCTATTCGGGAAGCGGTCCGTACGAGGGTGCGCCCCATCTTCATGGGCATGCTCACCTCGGTGGGCGGCATGGCTCCTTTGGTGTTCATGCCGGGGTCAGGTTCGGAGTTGTACCGTGGTCTGGGCGGGGTCGTCATCGGAGGGCTGTTGGTCTCGACGATCTTCACGTTGTTCTTGGTGCCGGTCGTTCTGAGTCTGGCGATCGACGCGCAGAGCTACCTCGGCCGACTATTCCGCCGGGGCACCAAAGACGTCGCCGTAACCGCGACCACCGCTAGCTTACTCTTGGTCGCGTTGGGCGGGCTGGCCTCGTGCGCCGCTCCGCGGCGCAGCACCGCGGATCGTCTCGATCAGATGGTTCGCGACGCTATCCGTGTCGAGGTTCCCGATCGGCCGTGGGTGGTGCCACCGACGACGGCGACTGTCGACCCCGTGCTGGAAGCGCGCCGTCCGGAGCTCGAGACGATGGCGGGGCCGGCGGCGTACGACGGAGCGAACGCGTCGCTCGGGGTCGATTTGCACGGGCAACCGCAGGCGAGTGCCAGGCTCTCCCTGACCGAGGTCGTGGAGTCGGCACTCGAACACAATCTCGGCGTGCGCGCCGTACGCATCGATCGCGAGATCGCCGAGGAGGGCGTTGTCGAAGCGAAGGCGAGCTTCGACAGCGTTGCGTTCGCGACGTTCGACTTCGAGAAGTTCGATCAGCCGCGCGCGGTACCTATCTTGAATGGCATCGCGCTCGGTAGCTCAGTCAATGCCAACGAATCGGAGCGCCTGCGCGCCGGGGTGCGGCAACGGCACCAGTGGGGGACCGAGCTCACGGTGAGTGCGCTGCTCGAACGGTACGAGAACGACATTCCCAACTTCGCCTTCGCGCCCGACCCGCGCTACCGCGGCCGCGCAGCGTTGGGGATCGAGCAACCGCTCCTGCGAGGGTTCGGCTCGGTGGTTAACGAGGCCGACATCACGCTGCGCGAGCACGACAGCGAGCGGTCGCGCCATCGACTCAACTCCGAGCTTCTTCGTGTGGCACGGACCGCGGAACAGTCGTACTGGGACCTGGTGCTCGCCGAGCGTTCACTGCTCATTCAGCAACGATTGGTCGATCGCGGTATCGAAGTTCGGCGGGTGTTGCAGGAGCGACAGGAGTTCGACGCCGCGCACGCGGAGTTGGCCGACGCAACCGCGGTCGTCGAAGAACGTGAGGCCGATCTGGTTCGCGCGCAACGAACGCTGAAGTTGGCTTCCGACCGGTTGAAGGCGGTGCTCGACGATCCCGCGTACCCCCTCGAAGGGGAGCTACTCGTGCTGCCGTCGGTCAGCCCGACGGTCGACCCGCTGCGGTTCGTCCTCTTGGATGCGGTTCGTCTGGCAATTCAGCAGCGCCCGGAAGTCAAAGAGGCGCTCGTCGCCATCGAAGACGCCGAGCTGCGCGAGCGCATCGCCGACAACCTGCTGCTCCCGCAGCTCGATCTCGTCGCGGAGTTGTTCTACGAGAATCTCGACGAGCGCGCCTACGATGGACTTGGAGGGCTCGACGGTCACAGCTTCGTGAACTACGTCATAGGGCTGACGCTGGAGATCCCACTCGGGAACCGGCGCGCCGAGGCGGAGGCGAAACGACGTGCGTTGGAGCGCAACCGGTCACTGCTCGAGTGTCGGCTGGTCTTGCGTCAGATTCTGCTCGACGTCAAAGATGCGCTACGAGACGTGCATTCGGGTTACGAGCTGGTCGTGGCGACGCAGGCCAGCCGCCTGTCGAACGCCGAAAACTTGCGCGCCTTGTTGGTCGAGAAGGCCGAACGAAGCGCGCTTACCCCGGAGTTCTTGTCTGTCGAGTTCCAGCGGCAAGATCGTCTCGCCGGGGCGGAGCGCGCCGAGTACGCGGCGTTGGTGGGGTACAACCAAGCGGTCGCCCGCTTCTACGCTGCGATCGGCTCCGCCCTGCGACACCAGCGCATGGAACTCGACACGAACCCGACCGAGAAGTAGCGCGCTACTTCTCGTCGTCGCCGAGCTTGCGCATACCCTCGAGGCTTACGGTCAGGGTGACCTCGTCGCCGAGCATAGTGAGCGGAAAGTTGATCCCGAACTCGGTGCGCTTGATCTTGAACGACGTTAGGAATCCAATGCGATACCCTCCCCACGGATCTTTCGCCTCACCGGTGTGCTTGACAGTCACGGCAAGCTCTTTCGTCACGCCGCGCATGGTGAGCTTGCCTTTGACGTCGTAGCTGTCCTTGCCATTCTTCTTGAACCCGGTCGCCGAGAACGTGATGTCCGGGTGATTCGCGGCGTCGAAGAACTGGGGGCCTTTCAGGTGGGTCTCGCGTCCTTCACTGTTGGTGTCGACACTTGCCGCCTTGACGACCACCGTGACCACGCTCTTGTCGAGGTTCTTCGGATCGAACGCGATCTTGCCACTGACATCATTGAACCGCCCGAAGAACTCGGCCGTCTGCAGATGCTTGACTTGGAACATGACCGTACTGTGGCCCGAGTCGACATCGAAGTCTGTAGTGGACACTGGTGCCGGTGCAAAGCCAGCGAGCAGAAGTAGTGCGGTCAACATGGTCGAAGCCTCCTTCATTCTGGAGTAGTGGACAAGTCCCGACTGCAAGTCGCGAGTCGTCGGCAACGGCTACGAGTCGAAGTCGGTTCCTGGTCGCTGGAAGTGGTAACGATCCGCGTCCCGGCAGTTGGGAGCGTTGGTTGTTACGCTTTCGTCGACCCGCCGTTGTCTCTTTCAGCCACGTTGACCGTTGGCGCCTGCAGTTTGGGCAGGGCGAGTTCGATCCAGGCGCTGGCTGGCGAATCCTCCGGCTGGAAGCCTAAGAGCGAGGCGATCGTTGATCCGGTCGGCGCCGTGAAGGGGAGGAGGGCGGCGGCTAGCGCGACTGCCTCCGTCAGCGTGTCTAGGCCGGCGCGGCGAATCAGTTCGACGTGGCGCGCGATCTCCTCCGGATCGAGAGGCTGGTGCGCTCGTTGTTTGGCGCGCGCTAGGGCGGTGGCTTCCAAGAGCGCGAGTTCGACCGACTTCGAGCCGACGATCTCGATCTTTTTGGCCAACTCGATCATCGATTGGGCGTCGCCCAATCGCTCCTCGAGGAGCGCTGCGCGAGCATCGAAGACTTGCCGACGAATCGGGGCCGTGATCTTATCGCAAACGGCACGGGCCCGAGCGAGCTCGCCACGCGCCTGCGTTTGGTCGCCGGCCAGCCACTCCAGGGTCGCCCGGCTGAGCCTGTACTCAGCTTCGGTCGCGTGGTCCGACATCTCGGCGCACAGCGAAGCGGCTCGATCTGCCGACGGTCTCGCCGCAGCCAGATCGCCGAGCAGGATCTCGACTTCGGCTAGGTTGTAGTAGTTGCGCGAAAGGGCTCGTCGGTTTTGCAGTTTTTGGAACGCTTGCACCGCCGTTCGGTAGCCGGTTCGAGCTTCGATCAAGTTGCCGCGTTTGAACGACACATTGCAGAGCCACACCCGGGTGTTCATGACGAAGTCCAGGTTGTCGATCTCGACCGCGATCTGTTCAGCGGTGTGGAAGTACTTCTCGGCTTCGTCCAGCCGGTCTTCGCTGTAGTGAAGGATTCCGAGGTTGTGGGTGGCGCGTGCTTCGCCGCTTCGATCGCTCGAGTTGACGAATCGTCGCCTATTTTCCTCCCACAGATCTCGGGCCTGATCGTGATCGCCGAGCCTTCGGTATGCCGACGCAAGGTTTTGCACAGCGTCGGCGTGGATCCTCTCCAACTCGGGAGTCTTCGTCAGGGAGCACGCTTGGTTTGCCAGCGTGCGGACGGTCTCGAACTTCCCGTGCCGGAACGCGATCTCGCTCTGTTGAACCAGGCATGTCGCTTCGGCCGCCGTGTCTTCGAGTTGTTCAGCTAGCGACTTCGCCCGTTCAGCCGCGTCGGTCGCCCGGTCCAAACGACCGCACGAGGCATGCACCCGACTTTCGAGGATCAGCCATTCGTACATCAGCCGCGGATCGTCCGAGTCGAGTTGATCGATGACTTCCGCCGTCCGCGTGGCCAGTCGATCCGCTTCCGCCACTTGCCGCATGCGAACGTGCTGTTCGAGGGCAATCATCAGGTGTGGAAGAGCTGAACCGGAATCTCCGAGTTCGAGCAGCCGAAGCCCCAGCTCTTCAGCGTGACGCGGTTCCGGAAACAGCTCCTGCAAACACTTCGAAACCTCGAGACGGCGCCGGCGCGACTTGCGACTACCGCGGCGGTCGAGGTGGCGAATCGCCAGCACTGCGTAGGACGGATTCGAGAATCGGTAGCGCGTTAGTTCGGGGTCTTCTGGCGCGAGGATGCCCCGCGATTCGAGTTCGTCGAGACTGTCGTCCAATACTCCGTCGTCGTCGAAGAGCCGCTCGAGCGCGGAGACCGGAATCACGGTACCGAGGAGACCTGCCGTTTCGAACACCGCACGAGCTTGATCCGAGATAGGGTCGAGGTGCCGCGAGAGGAGGTCGACGTACTGACTCGGCAGCGATGCGAGCAACGATTCGGGGTTCACCTCGGATCGAATCGTCCATGACGATCCCACGCGGCGGTAAAACCCGTTGCTCTCGCTCCCAGCATCCGCCAACGCGGTGACGAACTCGTTGGTCATGCCCGCGTGTCCGCCCGTCCGAGCGACAATCGCATCCGCGAGACCTGGAACGTAGTCGTGATGATCAGCGCCCGGATATCGAAGGGCGAGGAACGAATCCACGTCGTTTGCGTCGAATGGTTCGAGCACAATACGTTTCACGCGAGGGCTTGGAGCGACGAATCTATCGAGTGACGTCGCGTCGGATGGAAGGCCTTCCGAGTTCGTCACGGTGCCGAACGCCATGAAGGGTACAGCGTCTTCGCGACAACGCTCCAAGTGTGACTGTAGTAACTCGAGCGAAGCTGAATCACCGTGGTCGAGGTCATCGAGGAGCAGAATGCAAGGCGTAGCCTTGGCCGCGCTAGCGAGAAGTCGATACCAACGATACTGCTGCGCGGGAGAGTCCTCGGGTTCTGTCTCCTCACCTAGGAGTTGCGACACGAAGTAGTCTACGTTGGGAGAGCCGTGACCCAGGAATTCGGCGAGTCGCTCCCTTGCGACCATCTCCAGGGACTCGTCGCGTTGCTCGCTCTCCACAATCACGAGTAGATGGCGCAGTAGGTCGTGCGCGAGTTTGAGACGCTGGCCTACGCCGCTACGCGCGTTCGCGCGTAGGCAACGATATCCAAGTCGGCGCGACAACCGCTCCAAATGATCGAGGGTGGTTGTTCGGCCGTTCCCCGATGCTCCCACGATGAGATTCAGCGTGCCGAACTCGCTCGTCGCCGAGTCCGGTGTCGCTGAGCCTTGTACCGCCGAACCTTGTACCGCCGAACCTTGTACCGCAGAGTCCAGTAATACCGAGTCCAGTGCTGACTTTAGGGTGTCCCACTCTCGGCGGTGTAACACCGGCTTGCAAAGAGCGCGATCCTCGATCGTTACTGTTGAGGGGCTCGGGACGATCGATTCAACTTCGTCGCCGCCTTTGATGCGAATTTCCGGTAGGCGTCTCGATCCGGGCTCACCAGCCTTGAGCACCATCAGGAACTCACGCGCCTCGTTGGCGTCGAGTTGAAACGGTCTCGGGCATGGCTCGAGAAGATCCCATGCGCGTCCATTCTCCGGATCGAATTCGATTGCGAACTTCGTCGCCGACTTGCCGATGTTCTCGACATAGACTCGCAATGTGAGTGGAGCCTCCGACTCAACGACCCTCTGCAGCGCCCGGGCGGAGACGTTCCAGCGGGCGGGGTGAGCGTCGGTAGAGCCCCTGTCGCCGGTCAGGGCCGAGACCGCTTCATGCAGAGACTGCAGCCGTTCGGTGGGATCCTTCTGGAAGCACGAACGGAGCATCTGCACGACAGGTTCGGGAGTTTCTTTGGGCAGTCGATCGAACGCGGGATCATTGTTGAGGATCTCACTCACGATCGTCGAGACCGTCGGACCATCAAACGCACGGGTTCCCGACAGTGCCTCGAACAGGAGGCATCCGAACGCCCAGATGTCCGCGGACGTGCGACTCCGGGCCCCCTCCAAGGTCTCCGGGCTGATGTAGTTCGGTGTTCCCATGACCGGACTCTGGGTGACGTCGTTCGGGCGTTCTTCGCCGATCGAACGGGCGAGTCCGAAGTCGAGCACCTTGACCTTGCCGTCGGCGCGGACCATGACGTTGGCGGGGCTGAGGTCGCGATGCGCGACGCCCTGGTCGTGCGCCGCGGCGAGGGCCACGGCGACTTGACTCGCCAACACGATCGCATCGTCGATCGCCATCGGCCCGTGTTGAAGAAGCTTGCCCCACGTCGTGCCATCGATGTACTCGAGGATCAGGAAGTGACCTTCGTCCGCTTCTTCGAAACTGTAGATCGCACCGATGTTCGGATGCTGAAGCGAGGCGAGAAGGCGCGCTTCTCGTCGGAATCGTTCGATTCGGAGTTGATCACGTTGTCGATCCCATTTGATCGACTTGATCGCGACGCGACGTTGGAGCTGGCTGTCGTATCCCTCGAACACGACGCCCATGCCGCCGCGACCGATCTCGCGGACAATCTGATAGTGACGGATCGATTCGGGGCTGGCCCCTACCGGAGCCGACGCGGCGAGCGGCACTGAAGCGGTCGGCGGGATCGCATTCGGCTCCGCCGGCTGCGCGCGAGTCTCCGGAATCGAATCGGAGGCGCCGTCCAGCATCAGCTCGATGAGGTGCCGAACATCGGTATACGAGGAGAGGATCGCCTCTTCGTCCGAGGGCCGGTCCTGGCACTCCAGGAAACCGGCGAGAGCACGTTCTAGATCGTCGAACTGCGGCATGAGTCCATTGTGGCGTCGGGCCTCCAGCGGGACAAGCGAGAGATGTCCCGCATGGGGTGATCAGTCGGGGCGGTGATCAGTCGGGTCTACGGCCCGACGCACTCGAGCGCCTCTCCACCCGCGTCTGGATACGGCGGGGGCGGGGGTGGCCCCGCGGAGAACAGGAAGGTCAGTAGGTAGATAGCATCCGCGACGTCTACTGATTCGTCACCGTTGGCATCGAGCGCCGCATCGCACACCTCTGGCGCGACGCCCTGAAACAGAACTCCCAGTGTCGTCACAGCATCGGCGATATCGAGATCTCCACTGCCGTTGGCATCGCCGCGAACGAAGAACGACGACGCTTCGATTGCGCTGATTGAACTCGTGGTGATACCGACAACCTCAATCACGATGGCAGAGTCGTCAGGACTCTCAGCGAAGTCGAATCCGCCGAGTACGTTGTCTTCATCCAGGACCGCGAGGGAGATCGACTCACCGGTATCCACGGCGGCGCCGCTGGCGACGTCGACTTCGATCGCGCTGAATGAACTCTCCGACGAACCGACACTCGAAATCCACGCCTGGCCACCGCCGGGTCCGTAGTCATCGACGAAGGCGACACCCTGCAGCCCGTACGTCGCAATGCCTGCCGGGTGGCTGAAACTGGCGCTGGGTTCGATGTCTCCGGTGCTGGTCGAGAGGCACGCGAGCAGCTCGCAACCGTCGGGGCCACCGAACAGAAGAATGTCGCCGACCCCGCCGGAACTCGGCTGAGCTGCGAGGCCGCCCGGCGACCCGAACCGCGGAACTCCCGACTCGGTGATGAAAATGTGCGGCAACGCGAGAAGCTCGAAATCGCCGGTCGCCGCGTTGATCTCGAACGCTCGGACTTGCACCTGATCCGTATCGGACCCACCGACCACGTAGACACGCGGGGGGCCACCGCCGGCGGGTTCAGCGACGTACGAACAGCCGGTTGCTCCGAAGCTACCTGTGCCTCCGCCACTCGCGGTGAAGATTGCAGTCGAAGTGGCGGCGGCGACGGAGCCGTCGATCGCGAGTCCGGCCAAGAGTTGCAGTTGAGGATCGGTGACGAACAGGGCGTAGTCGCTCGCCGGGCCCCCGAGCGCGACAGTCGGGGCGGTCGCCGGTCCGGTCGAGACGTCGAACGGGTTGAGCAGATCTCCGTCGAGGATGACTTCCTGCGTGTCGAGCAGCGCGCCGGGACCGACGGTGAGCGTGCATTCAACGGGAGGGCTCGTCGTAGCACCAACACCGGTGACTTCGATCAGATAAGTTCCGGCTCCCGGCAAGGCGAACTCGAACGACTCGTCGGTGGGGCTCGGTTGAGTGGCGGTCAGTACGCCGTCGACCCGAACTTCGATGGATGTGTAGCCCTGAATCGAAGGAAGAACTGGATCAACGTCGGTCGGGATCCCCCAACTCAGTTGCGCGTCCAATCCGTCTTGCGTGCAGACCAGCCCTTGCACGGGAAGTAGCGGTACCAACGCTGACGGTTCGTCGAGTGCGTCGAAGACATCGGTACCACTGTTTAGCTCGATCACGTTGACGTAGCCGTCGCCGTCGAAGTCGAAGAAGGAGCGCAGCAGGGGGTTGCCGTCAGGGAATTGCACGAAGGCTTGAGTGTAGGCGGTGGTGTCACCGAGGATTCTTGCGTCGGTACCGATCGTCACGGCGCTCCCGAACAGTGGGCTGGTCCCCGGTGGGGCATCGGGATCGATAGTCTGTACCGTACCCGTGTCTCGTGAAATCCATGGACGTCCGCGGCCGTCCATGGTGATTCCTGACACACCGATGCCGATCCCGGGAAACTCATCGATCGAAGCGTCGGGTCGCAAACGATAGAGCCCCGGTGCCCCCGCGATATCACCCACCACCCACGCCTCGCGCAATGCCGAGGTGAACGGGCGGCGACGAACCGCGATCGAGCGAGCGTCAGGTACTGTGAACGATTGAATGATCGACCCATCGCTCGCGACCCGGTCGACTCTTCCGGCGCCCGCCAGGCAGACCCAAGCGATGCCTTGTCGGTCGACCGATACGGCGACCGGATCGTCCGAGCCGTAGTCGACGACAGCACCGATACTGCCGGATCGATTGATGCGATATAGGTATCCACTGCTAGCGCCGTCGGAAGCGGTGACCCACATGCTGTCGGCGGCGTCCGCGGCGAGCGCGGTCGGAGGAGCGTCCAGCAAGAGGGCGGGGCCGAAGACTCCGTCGTCCGGAGTGTCTAATGCTCCGTCACCGCCAAAGATGATGCGACCGAACGGATTCACGACGGTGACCGAGTTGTTTCCGGTGTTCCCGATCCACGCCCGCCCTCGACTACTGATGGCGACTGCGCTGGGAGCACTACCGGTCCCGGTTACCACGACGTCGGACGCTGATCCGAACACGAAGATCTCGACTCCGGCCGCGTCGACTCGGCGCACGACTTCACTGTCGCGATAGCAGATCCAAGCAATGCCGTTCGGATCGACCGCGATGCCTTCGGGGTTTTCGCGTGGCCCTCCGGTTACGACCGGGCCGATCGTGCCGGCGGCATCCAATGAAGTGACGGTGTCGTCGGTCGGCGAGGCTACCCAAACCTGGCTGATCGGGACCGACGCTCCCACGACGCCGCCCGCCAGAGTGCTCGGGGTCACCGGCCCCGCCACCGTTGCGAACTCCACCGAGATCGGCGGTGATCCCTGTCCGTCGACGATGGGTATCTCGATGGACTCTCCCGCGGTCAGGGCCGGAACGAGCACCTCCAGAGTTCCCAGCACCAAGAAGCCGGGACCACGGGTGACGACCGTGGGTGGAGCGGCCGAGAAGACCACGCCGATGCCGACGAACTCGGTTCCAAGCTGAATTCCAAGGAACTCTTGGTCGCCCGAGTTGAACGGGGCGTACGCAGAGAACCCGAGCGGTGACGGAATCTCCAGCCCCAGGGAGTACCCGAGGATCGGTTGAGAGACGACACCATCGAGAGTCAATTGCGCAGTGGTAGCAACTCCGGGCGACACGGTTCTAATGCCGAGACCGAGTGAGTCGGCGCGAACAGTCGGTGAGGACGCGATCGCAATTGGCAGCACCGCGAGTAACAGTAGGCAGAACATTCTCGATCGCGAACTCATAACATACCTATTCGGGGGAGACCCGTCTGAGGAGAACTACGGACAGCCCGTGACGATAACGGCGCAACTCAAGGCTCCCGGCGTGGGGTCCAATCCACAATCTGGGTACGGCTCGCTCGGCGGAGGCGGAGACGCGCCGCTGCAGAACAAGAAGCAGAGCACGCCGGTCGCATCCGAAATGCTGATCGTCTCGTCGTCGTTGTAGTCGAGCGCCAGTAAGCAGTCGGCCGGCCCCGCTTGGAACAAGTACCCGAGTACGAAGAGCGCATCTGCAATATCGAGAGCGTCGTCGAGATTCGCGTCACCGCGAACGAAGGGATTTGCGACCGAGATGAACCGAGTTGCGTCGTCGAGATTGATCCAGCCGATGTTCTCGCCCCACGCGTAACCACGGAACCGTCCGGCCGTCGAATCGAAGACGGCGCGGTTGGCCCCGACCGTCGAGGTGTCGAAGTTCACCCATCCGATGTTCTCACCCCATGCGAATCCGGTGAGGTTGCCATCGATGTCGATGTTGACCCCGAAGTCCGTTCCGTCCGAGTTGGTGTAGCTGTCGCCACCCCCGGGGGTTCCGTCACCGGTATTGATCCAGCCGATGTTCTCGGCCCAGATGAAACCCGACAGGAAGGTCTCGCTGACAAGCACTCCGGCCGTCGTGCCATCGGCGTCGCGCCAGTTGAGCCAACCGACGTTCTCGCTCCACGCGTGCTTGTGGACCGAGTCGATGTTGGATTGCCCTTCAGCGCCACTGATCGCCAAGAACGTCATGAGACAAGTCGCCATTGCGACAATCAGTGATCGATCACCATTGCAGATCTTCTGCCCAGCCATGTCTTGAGCCCTTCGGGGTTGTGATTGCGCCGGTCCCGCTTGGAACAAGTACTCTCGGAGGCCAACCCTCCGAGCCTCCTCTCAATAGGGGATGGCGGAGTCGTTGGCTCGCCACCGACTATGAGGCACGGGAGTGGGGTTGGTCGCTGGTTGCGGTTTGGCAAACAAGCACGGGTGAGAACGAGGGACCGGCGCATCGGGGCGCAAACGTGTCTGTTCCAGGCGATGGGCAGCGGGGATGCCCGATGCTGGCGGGCGTGTGCTGGGCGATGAGAAATGTACGCTGGGCGGCGTGATCCGTCCCGGGCTGGGTGCGGCTTCTGATGAACGAACGCGAGGCGTCGTTTGGTTGCGCTGACGGATGCGGCCTCGTGCAAACGATGTGACGCGAACTGCGAAACCGTACCTACCTGACCAGTTCATCTTTGCAGGCGGCGTCTTGCTGACACTGCGGCCCACATCGCTAGTCGATGACGTAGACCTCGTCCGGACGGGATCTGCGTGGATCGGTTGGTCACTGGGTCCCGGGCTGCGCGATGCTGTGTCGCTCGATGTCGTGATGCTGCATATTGATGTCGCGGCTCGCGCACGGTTGTTGGTTGATCGACGGGTCCCGATGATTCTTGCGCCGCGGCGATCTTCGAACGCATGAACTCAGTGCCAAACTCCTGCTCTGCATACCAAGCGTTGTGCGTTGCGCAGAGGGCTCGCAGATTGATCTCGTCGTTCGGCCGTCCTTGCTGAACGGGTGGGACGTGATCGATCTGAAGGCCGACGCGACCATCCCCCACCCACTGGTGTTCGAGCCACGCCACGATGCGCCCGTCTTCTTCTTCTCCCTGTTTTTCGTCAACGCTTCGCTTTCGACAACCCGTCGATGTGTTCGATCCCGACAACAATATCCATCGGTAGGTCGACGAACTCCTTGCGAAGGCGCTCTCGTCGACCACCGAGGTGTTGGTGGAGGAACTGCTCGGCGACAGCCCAGAACGCGTGCCATGAGCGATCTTGACGGAAGTCGTGACCCTCTTCACGGAAGCGTAGGTACGTGACGGTCTTGCCCGCGGCCGTCAACGCTTCGACGAATCGATCGGACTGCGCACATGGTGCTCGACGGTCCAGAACCCCGTGCCCGATGAGAAGCGGCCGCACCACCGCGTCGGCGTGGTAGAGCGGTGATACCGCCCGTAGCGTGGCGACTTGATCTGGATCGCCGGGATCGCCCACGCGCTGCTTCCACAGCTGATCGGGTTTCTCGATCGCGAGAAGATCGGACAGGCCGTAGAGCGACACCGCACAAGCAAACCGTTCGGGCGCCATCGTCAACGCGGCGTTGGCGGCGTAGCCTCCGTACGACCAACCGAAGATGGCAGTCTTCTCTTTCTGAGCGATCTTCCGGTCGGCGGCCGCGTCGGCGATGTCGACGAGGTCGTTCAGCATGGCGCGGCCCCACTGTCTGTCCCCCGCATCGGTAAAGGACTTCCCATACCCGACGGCGCCGCGAAACTCGGTATCGATCACGGCGTACCCTCGGTTGGCGAGGAGTTGTAGGTGGCGCGTGATCCCCCAACTGTTTGCGCCGAACCCAGCCCATGGTCCGCCGTGAACGTACAGTACCGTCGGGAGCGGAGTGGTGGGCACGCCGTCGCCGTCCGGGTCGGCGTCGGGCGGTAGGTACAAGCGGCATGGTAGACGTAGCCCGTCGCGAGCCGTCACCAGCAGAGGAGCCCGGCGCGCGAGAGAGACGGGGTCCAGCGCCGGGAGGTCGGAGAAGAGTCTCGTCGTGGTCTTGGTCGTTGTGTCGTAGAGATGGTACGTCGCGGGTCCTCCGTCGAGATCACGAACCAGCCAGCGCGAGTCATCGACGCTGCGACCGACGAAGCTCACATGCCCCTCGAGCGTTCGTGATAGCGCCGCGAAGTGCGGGGCCACGGCGTCGTCGATGGTGTGACGTTGCAGATCGCCGTAAGAGACGACAGCTTGCGGGCGATCGGTTCCTGGGTGAAGCGTGGCACCTGACCAGAGCACGTCGGCGTGGGGCGCGGTGGCCAAGACGCGACACATTCCGGTGCGAAGGTCGCACTCGCGAAGGCGCACGGTATCCGAGTTCGGCGAATCGGCGTCTTCGGCGTCGACGAAGTACAGTGTCTGCCCGTCGGCGCTCACCGAGACAACGCGCTCTCGTGAGTCGCCAGCCAGCCTATCGACGCTCCAAGAGTAGTTGGCGACCGTGACCCACGAGTTGTCGTCCGACTTGCGTCGTAGTTCATGGCCGTAGAGTTTGTTGCGCCGCTCGGCCGCGCGTACGCGAAACTGTCGATCCACCCACCAACGCTCGACGTCCGGATCGAATTCTAGGCGAATGGGATCTGGTCGCCCTCGGAGTGTGGTCAGTGAAATGATGAACAGCCCACTTCGCTCTTCCTCGCTCGACCGGGCTCGTATCACCATCTCCGTGGGTCGGTTTGGGCTCAGCGAGACCAGGTCGAATCGGTCCGCGGAGAACGGAGTGACGCGAATCGGGTCGCCTTCGAGCGGAATGAGGAGAAGCGTTTCGCGGCGTTGCTCGACTCCGGCCACAACGATGTCATTGGCAAACGTCCATCGCCAAGAGATGGGTTTGACGTTCGCCGTGTCGACACGACGTGGTTCGGCGGCGGCTGTCGTCGACTGGATCCACAGATCGTTGCGGCCTTCGGTTCGCGTTGTGAAGGCGACCCAACGCCCGTCCGGGCTGAGCTCCGCGCGATGACGCTCGGTCGGTCGAAGGAGGACCACGCGCGGAATCAGGAGCGGCGGTTTGGCGTAACCCAGCGCCGGTGTCAGCACCGTCGAATGAAGGAGAAGAGCCGCGAGGCAGAAGATCATGTTCTCGATCCTGGTTCTGGGGAGTAAGCTCGTTGAGGATGACGGACCGGCGGCTGGGGTCACGACAATTTTGCCCAAGGGGGAGAGCATGCTGTTTCGCGGTGTCGAAGAGATCGATTCGGTGGCGGAAGACGGCTTGATCGAAGACGGCCGACTCGAGGTCGATCACGAGGTTGGCGAAGAGATCGACGACGGCGTGCGTTTGGTTCGCCGGCGAATTCTAAAGCTGGCTACCGCAGCGCCGCTCGCCTTCGGCGTGACGATGCTCGGTAGAAATGCTCGCGCGGATGACGCACCGCAAGAGTCGAACCTCTCCGGATACCTCAACCGCCCCGTCGACTTCGACTCCCTAGTCGGAGAGCTGCGTACCATCTCGAAAGAGCTCGTCGCGCAAGACGCCCCGAACGAAGAGGCGTACCTTCACGGCATCGCCGGATTGCTCTCACGTATCGATACGTTTCCCAAGAAAGATGCCAGTGGCCGAGGCGCGTTCCAGATGGCGGCGCTCGCCCAGCACCGGCCCTTGGTCATCTACAAGATCGTCATGAAGCCGGGCGCGACCATCCGAATTCACGACCATCGGCACTACAACGGCGTCATCTTCGGGCTCAACGGAACGTGCAAGATCCGCAACTTCGATATCGAAGCGGAAGGCGATGAGATTCCTCCGCACGGTGAAGAGTTCACGATCCGTGAGACCAAGTGGGCGCACATGGGTCGTGGTGGCGTTTCGACCTTGTCGCGGAATCGTGACAACATTCACGAAGTGGTCGCGGGCAAAGATGGCGCGGAATTGGTCGACGTGTTCACCTACTTCGATCGCGCCGCTCGTTCGTATCCCATCGTCTTCGATCGCAAGCCGGTGGACGCAGACGAGCGGTTGTTTCGAGCGCATTGGGGCGGTCCGCCGCCGCGTGCCGGGCGAAAGTGAGCGGTCCGTGCAAACTGTTCCCGCGTTCGGCCGCAACGGCCTCCGGAGTTGCCGGGTGATATTCCGCGATTGCTCGTACCTCTGGTTTTTCGGAGCGGGCCGCGTCGTCAATCGGCTGCGAGGGTTTCCGGCGGCTCGGTCGCTCGCCCACACGGTTCCGATAACCGCGCCCTTAGCCTTTTCTTAAAGCTGCAAATCCTCTTCTGCCGATGAATCTGGAGAGTCGTGATAGTCGCGACCCCTTCGGAGCGACTCGGCATGCCTTCAACCATGACCCCGTCCCATTTCGGTCACCGCCAATCCGGCCTGACTCTGGTCGAGTGCATGATTGCGCTCGTCTTGTTGTCGACCGCGATCATGGCGGGGTTGGAGATGCTCGAGTTCCACTCCACCGTCTCCGTTCGCAATGTGCAAGCGGTGCGCGCGGTGACGATCCTCGGTCGCGAGATGGAGATCGTGCGGGCGAGTCGGTTCGATACGTTGGACACGCGTGGAGCGTTCCCCGCTCCGCGTGATCCCGACTTCCGGGTTTCGCGAGTGGTAACCCCTGTCGATGCGTCGACGCGTGAAGTCACCGTAACCGTGGATTGGACAGAAGACGGCCACGCACGGTATCGCCGAGCCACGACGTATCGAAACAAGGAGGCGCCGTGAAGGTTGACCTCACGAACCTGAATGGCTTGGCGGGTGACATTCGACTGAGAACGCAGATTTCCGGGTTCACTCTGCTCGAACTCGCGTTGGTCTTGACCATTGTCACGGTCTTGATCACGACGCTGATCAACATCCAAACCTATTCCGCCTCGCAGCTAGACGAATCTCACAACGACGTCGTCAGCATCTCGGACGCTGCGACAGTCGTCGATACGATTCAGCACGAGATCCGTGCCGCGGTCTCCGTCGATCGAGCCGGAACCGATGTCCTCGAGTTGACGACGCGATACTACGTCGACGATGACGATGGAGACGAGCGGATTCTCTACCAACGGAGTGGGTCGACTCTACGCCGATACGAGGCGCAAGGGTTGGCTGCCTATGGGACCAGCGAGATCGTTCTCGAGAATGTGGTTCGGTTCAATGCGAGGGCGCTCGAAATCAGCGACAACTTCACGAGCAGCGAGTACGACGCCGAAGTGGTCGAGCCGGTTGGCGATCCCGACACGGTGACGACCGAGACGGCAGTCGAGTACACGGTTCGCGGCCTCGGCAAGATGGACAGCGATCTGGTCGCTTCCTACGATTCCGCGGACGAGTGTCTCGTGGTCACGCCTAGCGACGCGTCGGGAACCACGATCACGGTTTCGCCGGAGATCGAACGATCTGGGCTGATCATGGAGGTTGACTTCGAGCCGGACGCCGCCGGCGTGGAGTATCGACCGCTGATCTTCGGTACCGAGGATCCAATGGACAGCGCGTTGTCCGTCGTATACCAGACGGACGGTACCGTCGCTCTTCGTGTCGCCGTGGCGGGCACGGTCGTCGAGAACGAAGTCACCGCAGAGTCGTGGGTGTCCGGTACGAGGTATGCCCTGTCGGTAGAGATGTTCGAGGATTACGCGGTCGTCTACTCCAAGAACCTCACCGCCCGCAACCCCCGCGTGACGTTGGGCAAGGTTGACGCCGCGGGTCTTCCCTCCGGTCGTGTCTACCTGCAAAGCAAAGCGGTGGACAAGAGTGCGACTTGGGATCGGTTGCGCATCAGCTACCCCGTCATCGACATTCAGCTCGGTATCGATACCGGGCGTGGAGAAACCGACCTGTATGGCGGAGCAACACGAAGGCCGACCGAATGAACCAGAACCCTCAGTCGGGCGTCGCGCTCGTGCTCGCGATCATGCTCATGTTTGGCGTCCTCGTGATTGGCATCGGTGCTCTGGACGTCGCCACGTTCAACGAATCGGTTCACGATGGCCGGTACGAGAGACTCGTAGCGCATGCCATGGCCGAAGGGGGGATCGACCTTGGGTACGGTAAGCTCGAAGTCGATCCGACGTTCCGGGGTAAGTTCACCCAAGCGTCTGTCGATGGCACGATCTGCACGGTAGAGATCACCGACGTCGCGGGCGGAATCGAAATCGTCGCCGACGTCGCGTCGTCTGTGACTACGAGCCGCAAGCGAGCCTACCTCAAGACAACGTCTAGCCCCGGCCCGCTGCGCCCGATGGAGATCCGGAACAACCTGCATGTCGAGTACGGCACGTTCACCGTCGACGGGGAGGTCATCGTCGGAGGGAAGATCGATGTTCGGGACGGTGAAGGGGGCGTCGTCGTCGGTCCGGCCGCGGTGGGAACGCTGTCGGCGTGGTCTATGTCGTTCTCGCCCGCGGAAGCGACTCAGACGCTGAGTGGCCTGAGTGCGATGATCGGACCGATCCGGACGTTCGATTCGGACGTGACGCTCGTCAACGGACCGATGGTCCTCACGGGCCCGAATGTGACGTTGACCGGAACTTTCTTCGTCGACGGTGCACTGTCGATCGGAGGCGTTGGAAGCGTCAAGCTCGGGACTCCTGAGAGTCCGATCACGCTCATGGTGACCGGGGCCGTCAACGCGCTCGGTGATCTCGACATCGAGATTCACGGATCGGTGTTCGTCGACAACAGCGTCTGGTTCGACTTCGTCCCGACCGTCACCGGTTCGGGCATTCTGTACACCCTAGGGGAAGGCAAGTTGGGAACCCTCTACGTGCACAGCAGCAACCTGACTTGGACGTTCGATCCCAAAGCCTCCGTTCCGCCATGGGTCACCGGGATTCCCGTGTCGACCGACGCCTTGAAGTACTCCGAGGTCTGGCGCCAGACCGAATCCGTGTCGCGCTAACCACCCGCGGCCATCCCGCTCTTCCGAAATCGTCGTTTGCCGAACCTGGCATTGGACGGTGAGCCACAAATTATTATGCGCGGCCGGCGTCTTCGGAATGCCTCTCTAAGTCTATATTCTATTTCGCACTAGAGGGTTTCCTTATCCGGGTGTCGCCTCTCGCTGCCGCTAAGTCTAAGAATACTCTCGATCGGCCTAGGTTTTTATGCGATATGTATGGCTGATCATGCATGTCTGGGACGAAGGAGTGGTCAAGCCGTGGTGGACATCAAGGAAGCGCGACTGGAAGTCATTCAGGAGATCCTCGACACCCAAGCGGTGCCGAACCAGGACGCGCTAGTCGAGCTGCTCGAGAAGCGGGGGTTCTCCGTCACGCAGTCGAGCGTTTCCCGCGACTTGCGCGACCTCCAAGTCGCTAAGGTGGGCGGCAAGTACCGCTTGCCGGAATCTCTGCGGTCGCCACGCGCGCTCGCGCTCGACGGCGTGACCGGAGTCCAGCGGGCCGGGCCAAATCTCGTGGTCGTCCACACCGTCGTCGGGGGGGCGCCACGTGTTGCGCTAGGACTCGACCAATCGGGTTGGCCTGAGGTCATCGGAACCATCGCCGGCGACGACACCATCTTCGTGGCGACGGCGGAGCCGGTCGAGCAAGCGTCGTTGATCACTCGATTGACTCGCGTCGTCGACATTCACAGGGGGCAGCTATGAGCGAACGTATCGTCGTCGCCTATTCGGGAGGGCTCGACACGAGCTGGTGCGTCGGTTGGTTGCGAGAAAACCGCGACGCCGAAATCATCACCGTCATGGTCGACGTCGGCGGTGTCACGGCTGCCGAGCGCAAGTCCCTGTTCGGGCGCGCCAAGTCCTTGGGCGCCTCCGAGCATCACTTCGTCGACGCACGCGCCGCGTTCTTCGATGAGATCATTCGCTATCTCATCATGGGCAACGTTCTGCGGGGCGGCGTCTATCCCATCTGCGTCGGTGCTGAGCGATCGTTGCAAGCGCGAGAAGTGGCGCGCATGGCCCTCGAGTTGGGAGCCACGACGGTGGTTCACGGTTGCACCGCGGCGGGGAACGATCAAATCCGTTTCGAGCGTGCGCTGCGAACCGTCGCCCCGGATCTCGAGATCCTCGCTCCGGTGCGCGAACTCGCACCGGCGCGCGCCGACGAAGTGTCGCAACTCGTCGCCTGGGGCTGTGGAGAGTTCTCCGGCGAGGCCGGGGCTTACTCTATCAACAGTGGGTTGTGGGGCGTGACGATCGGTGGACGCGAAACACTAACGAGCCACGACACGATTCCAGAAAGCGCATGGGTGCGCACCCGCGGCGCGTTCGACGCGCCGATTCCTTCGGAGACACACACCCTCGGATTCGAGCGTGGAGTTCCAGTCTCGGTCGACGGCCGGCGTATGGACCCGGTCGAACTCATCGAAGCGTTGGACCCGGTGGCGGCTCGTTTCGGAGTGGGGCGTGGCATTCACCTCGGCGACACGATCCTCGGCATCAAGGGGCGGGTCGCGTTCGAGGCACCGGCCGCCGTCGTCTTGATCGAAGCGCACCGGGAGCTCGAGAAGCTCACTCTGTCGGCCGAGCAGCAACGTCTCGCCACGTTCCTCGCCTCGAGCTACGGCGAGTTGATTCACCACGGGCGGTTCCTCGAGCGCGCGTGTCGCGACGTCGAAGCGTTCTTCGGTCAGTCCCAGCAGACAGTCACCGGCGAAGTGAAGTTGCGCTTTCGATCGGGGCACTGCTTCGTCGAAGGCGTGACCTCACCCTATTCGCTGATGGCTGCGACCGCGGCCACGTACGGAGAGTCCGTCGGCGACTGGACTCCGACCGATGCGGCCGGTTTCGCCCGGGTTGTTTCGCTATCCGGCGTGCTCGAGTCACGCGCCGCCGCGAACGCCTCCGATTCCTCAACGGTTGTGAGCTGAACTATGAAGTCCATCGTCGTCGACAAAGCGGCCTCGGTAACACGTCACTGTCGACTCGGACGTGAGGTCAAGGTCTCGAACGATTTCCCTTGCCAAGAGGGTGACGTGGTAGCGGTCCGGATCCTGACGCGAAAGTCCGCCTACAACCAACTCGAACTGATCACGGGCCGGTTTTCCGTGCTCGGTCCGGGGGATGTCATCGTCGGCGCGCTCGGTCATCGCAACGCGCTCAGCGGATACGCCGGCTGTGTTCCCGACTCGTTGTCGGTTGGGGATCACATTCAACTGCTCAACCTCGGCGGCGTGCTCGGCGTGTGCAATTCGATACACCCGGATCTCGGACCGCCGTTCGAGTGCGAAGTGCTCGGTCAAGTGTTGAGCTTTCCGTACCTCGGAGAGCGTATCGGCGTGCCGGCGAACATTCGTCAAGGTGCCATCGAACCGAGCGATGTGCTCGAGTGTGATATCCCGGTGGTCGCCGTTTTGGGCACCTGCATGGATTCGGGAAAGACCGCCGCGTGCAGTCGACTCATCCAAGAGTTGGTGCGTCGCCGGCTGCGCGTGGCCGCGGCCAAAGCGACGGGCGTCAGCTTGCGTCGCGATGTTCTGGCCATGGAAGACGCGGGCGCCGCGCACACCATGACGTTCACCGATCTCGGTATCGTCACCACTACGCCGGCGTGCGCTCCGATGGTGGCGCGATCCCTGCTGACGGAGCTCGCCAAGGAGGCGCCCGATGTCATCGTGCTCGAACTCGGCGACGGACTGATGGGAGAGTACGGCGTCGACGCCATTCTCAGCGACGAATTGCTTCGATCGAAGTTCACCGCCACCGTCTTCGCGGCGGGTGATCCCGTGGGCGCTTGGGGTGGCGTGCTTCGATTGCGCGAGCAATTCGGATTCGAGCCGACCGTGATCACCGGCCCGGCCACCGATAACTCGGCCGGGACATCGGTCATCGAGAAGCAGATCGGCGTGCCCGCGTTCAACGCGCGAGTGTCTCCGACCGAACTGGCTGCCTGCGTCTGCGCGGCGTTGGGGTTTGCTCCGTTGGAGCCGGCCCCGTCAGAGACCGTCATCTCGGAAGAAGGCAAGTGATGGATCCTATCGACGTCGTCGTGCTCGGTGCCAATGGGTATGTCGGAGGCGAAGTGCTACGGCTCCTGTCCGGACATCCGGAGCTGCAGCTATCAGCCGCAGTCTCTCGTTCGCAAGCAGGACACTTGATCACCGACGCGTTTCCTCATCTGCGGCTTGCCTATCCAAACCGCGCCTTCGACTCGTTCGATTCAGTGCCGGAGATCTTAGCTGGAAACGGTCCTCTCATCTTGATCACCGCGACGCCGCACGGCGACACTGCCGCGTTGATCGATGACATGTTGTCGCTCGCCGAAGATTCCGAGCGCGACGTGACGGTCGTCGACACCTCGGCCGACTTTCGCTTCTCCGAGCGCGAGCGGTACGAGTCCATCTACGGCGTCCACGGTGCACCGGATCGGGTAGCGGAGTTTGCGTGCCACGTTCCCGACCTCGCTCCTGCGGGGTTCGGGTCGAACGTGAAGCATCGGGTTCAGCCCGGCTGCTTCACCACGGCCGTGACGTTGGCGTGCGCGCCGCTGCACGTTCACCGATTGACGACCGGGATGTTTGCCATCAGCGCAGTCACCGGCAGTACTGGGAGTGGCCGGAACCCCAGTGCCACGACCCACCACCCGGAGCGTCACTCCGGCATGCGTGCCTACAAGCCACTGACGCATCGACACTCGCACGAGATGGCCGCGCTCCTCGGTGGAATCCATCCGAGCGGCGTCGAGCCGACCATTGCGTTCGTTCCCCACTCGGGGCCGTTCGCGCGAGGGATTTATGCGACGGTGCACGCCACCTTGACCGAACCGGTCGAGACCGAGTCTCTGGTTGCCGCGTACCGAGACTACTACGCGCACACGCCGTTCGTCGAAGTCTCGGCCGAGCCCCCGAACCTCAAAGAAGTCGTGGGAAGTAATCTTTGCCGCATTGGGATCGCTGCCGAGGGTGAACAAGTCGTCGTCTTCTCGGCGATCGACAATCTCGTTAAAGGGTCAGCCGGCGGCGCCATTCAGTGGGTCAATCAATTGTTCGGCTTCGAATCGACCGCCGGGCTACAGTCACCTGCGTTGGGATGGAACTGATCATGAACACGGCAACGCCTGCGACCCCCGTCTCGGCCGAACTCGATGTTTACGCCCGCTATCCGATCGAGATCGAGAGCGGATCCGGTGTCGAGCTTCGCACGTCCGACGGGCGCGTGCTGCTCGACCTCTACGGCGGCCACGCCACCGCGGTCCTCGGCTACGATCACCCCGTGTTGGTCGACGTGATCGCCAAGCAAGCGCGCAAGCTGTTCTTTCAGAGCAACGCCGTTCACGTTGCGGTGCGAGAACGCGCCGCGCGTGCGTTGATCGATAACGCGCCGGGCATGGCCCGCGTGTTCTTTGTCAACTCGGGCGGTGAAGCGAACGAGAACGCGCTACGAGTGGCGTGCAAAGCGACGGGGCGTAGCCGAGTCGTTGCGCTACGTGGCGGCTTTCACGGTCGGACAGCGGCCGCCGCGGCGTGCACGGATGGTCACGACGCGTGGTACGGGTTCGCGCAGACTCCGATCGAAACGGTGTTCGTCGAACCGAACGACATCGCGGCGCTGACCGCCGCCGTCGACCAGAACACGGCGGCGGTCATCGTCGAACCGGTGCAAGGTATGGCCGGAGCCGTGGTGCTCGATCGCGAGTTTCTCGCGGCGGCCCGCGCGACCAGTCGCGACCACGGCGCGCTCCTCATCGCCGACGAAGTGCAGTGCGGTATCGGTCGTTGCGGTTCGTTCTTCGCGATCCAAGCCTCCGGGGTGGTGCCGGATCTTCTCACCACGGCCAAGGGCATTGCGGGAGGCTTTCCGTGCGGAGCGCTGCTTCTGACCGAAGCGGTCGCCGACGGCGTGGCCAGGGGTGATCTCGGTACTACGTTCGGGGGAGGGCCGCTCGCGTGCGCCTTGATCGAGGCGACTGTCAACGAAGTCACCAAGGACGGGTTTCTCGACGGAGTTCTGGCGCGAGAAGAAGCGATTCGCGCTCAGTGCCTCGGTGGCGTGGTCGAGTCGATTCAGGGACGAGGGTTGTTGCTCGGTTTGCGCACCCGCGTGCCGGCGCGCGAGGTCGTCGCCGCGCTCCTCGAGTCCGACATTTTGACCGGGGGCGCCAAGGATCCACACATCGTTCGACTCTTGCCGCCGCTGACGATCGACGACACGCACGTGGCCACGCTGGCCGCGGCGTTGAAACGGATTGCGTCATGAACGGTTCTGCCGAACGACTGACACGTTTCCTGCGTACCGACGAAGTCGACCCCGCCGTGGTGACTCGACTGTTGGCGCGCGCCCGAGAGCTCGAGCGCGCGCCGATCTCCGACGCGCTGCGCGGCCAAGTTCTAGGACTGTTGTTCTTGAATCCGTCGTTGCGCACGTTGGCGTCGATGCAAGCGGGCATGTCGCAGCTCGGTGGATCGAGCTTCGTCATTCAACCGGGTGCCGGGAGTTGGGCGATCGAGACCGAACTCGGGATCACCATGGATGGCGATCGACCCGAGCACTTGCGCGAAGCGATCCCGGTCTTGTCCGAGTACTGCAATGCGCTCGGGGTGCGGTCGTTCGGCGACGCAGTCGACTTGGCTTCCGATCTCAACGAGCCGCTGTTGAGTCAGATCGACGGGTTGACGAACAAGCCATTGATCAACCTGGAGTCGACCACGTCGCATCCGTGTCAGTCGCTCGCCGACTGGAAGACGCTCGACGATCTGGAAATCCCGACCGACGGGAAGTTCGTTTTGTCGTGGGCTTGGCACCCGAAGCCGTTGCCGCTCGCCGTCGCCGCGTCGACCTTGACGATGGCGGCGCAGCGGGGAATGGACGTTACCCTACTGCGCCCGGACGGCTACGGCTTGCCGACGGCTCTCATGGAACGCGCGAGCGCCGCCGCTGCACAATCGGGTGGCAAGCTCACCGAGACCAGTGACCAGGCGGATGCCCTCGAAGGTGCGCACGTCGTCTACGCCAAGTCGTGGGGCGCGCCGCGTCACTACGGGGATCCCGGGTCCGAAGCGACTCTTCGTGCGGAGCTACGGTCGTGGTGTATCGACGAGTCTTGGTTTGCGACGGCGCGCAGTGACGCTAGCTTCCTGCACTGCTTGCCGGTTCGGCGCAACGTGGTGGTCGCGGACGAAGTGCTCGACGGTCCGCGCAGTCGGGTCGTTCAACAAGCGGGTAACCGGCTGCACGTTCAGAAGTCGGTACTCTTAGAAATGCTCGGCGACTGAAACCGTCGCGTTCTGCACCCTTGAATGGAGTTCTTGTGCACGATCCCGTGAGTCCCGCGTTGGCCAGTGCCGCGCTTCGAAACGCGTTCCCCTATCTGCGTCTTTTCCAGGGTCGCACGTTCGTCATCAAGGCCGGCGGCGACGCCTTCGAAGATGGCGGCCGAGCGCTGCTCGAGCAGGTATCGATTCTTCACCGCCTTGGCATCCGAGTCGTACTCGTGCACGGAGGCGGCCCGCAGATCGATCGACTGTCGCGCCGTGTCGGCATCGACAGCGTGATGGTAAACGGGCGCAGAGTCACCTGCGACGAGACGCTCGAAGCGACCATGATGGCACTGAACGGATCGGTGAACACCGGAATCGTCGCGAGGCTTCGCGAGTTCGAAACTCGAGCGGTCGGCATCTCCGGGGTCGACGCCAACACCGTCACAGCGACTCGGCGTGAACCGCAGACCATCGACGGACAGCGCGTCGACTTTGGCAACGTCGGTGACATCGTCACTATCGATACGACGTTGATCGAAGGGTTGCTCCGCGACGGCACGCTGCCCGTCTTGAGTCCCTTGTCTGCCGATGAGCACGGCAATCCACTCAACGTCAACGCCGATTCGATCGCTTCACGAATGGCCATCGCCCTCGGGGCGGAGAAGGTCATTTTCTTGACCAAGACCCCGGGCATCCTTCTCGACGCCGATGATCCCGAGTCGCTCTTGTCCTACACCGATCTCGAGGGGTTGGCGAAGCTCGAAGAGAACGGCACCCTGAGCGCGGGCATGCTTCCCAAGACCGCCGCCATCGCCGACGCCCTCAAGAACGGCGTCTCTCGGGTGCACGTTATTTCTCACCGAACGCCCGATACCCTGTTGATCGAGATCTTCACCAACGAAGGGTCGGGAACGCTGGTCGTTGCCGATACGCGCCGAATGACTCCGCAGGAGCTCAATGACGCGGCACCCGAGACAACGAAGTAGAGGAGAATCGTCGTGGCACAGCTCGAACCGCAACAGATCCTCGCCCTGCATCGACAACTCGTCGGGATCCAGAGTCTCTCGCATCACGAGGGCGCTATCGCCGATTGGATTCAACAGTACCTCGAAGGTCATGGCGCCACGGTCGAGCGGCTCGGAGACAACATCATTGCGCGGGCCGGTAGTGGCCCTCGGCTCTTGATGAACAGCCACTTCGACACCGTGCCGCCCGGCGATGGATGGACGCGCGGTCCGTGGGACGTCACGGTCGACGACGGTCACGTCTTCGGGCTCGGGTCGAACGACGCGAAAGCGTCGGTCGCCGCCATGATCGCCGCGTTTCTCTGCGTTGCTGATAACGGTGGACCGTGCGAAGTCGTGCTCTTGCTCGTCCCCGAAGAAGAAACCGGTGGCCAGGGGGCCGAGATCGCTTGGCCGCACATTCGCGACGCGGGGTTTGTTCCGAGCGGCGTGATCGTCGGAGAACCGACCAACCTCGACATCGCCATCGCGCAGAAGGGGCTGATGATCCTCGAGCTCGTGACGCACGGCGACGGTGGGCATAGCGCGCACGCCGCGGCGCTCGGTTCTCGCAATGCGATTCGTGAACTCGCGCGAGACCTTGTCGCACTCGAGACGTTCACCCTCGGGGATAACCACCCGTTGTTGGGCTCGACCTCGATCGAGCCGACGATCGCCGAAGGTGGGATTGCCAAGAACAAGGTGCCCGACGTGGCGCAGTGCACATTAGACCTGAGAACCGTTCCGGATCTCACTCACGACGAAATCATCGAGAGAGTTTCGGCGGCGGTCACGGGCGACATCCGGGTCTCTTCCAGCCGCCTCGTCCCGCGGGCGTGTGATCCGGAGGCGCCGGTGGTGCTCGCAGCGCGGGAAGCGCGGCCGTCCGCGGAGTTGTTCGGCTCGCGAACGTTATCGGATCTTGTCTACTTCGACGGCGTCGACGCTATCAAGTGTGGCCCCGGTCGGACCGAGCGATCACACCAACCCGATGAGTACGTCCTCGAAAGTGAGATCTTGGAAGGTGCTCAGTTCTACTCGCGATGGATTGAACAGTTCGCCAAGATTGGCTAGCGACACTCGCTAGTCGCCAAGTGAGCAACCGAGGTTGCACGGAAGATACGCATGAGTCGACTTTGGGAAACTGGCGATGGGATCGATGACTTGGTGCTCCGGTTTACGGTGGGGGACGACCACATACTCGACGCCCGGCTACTTCGTTTCGACGTTCAAGCTTCGATCGCCCATGCGCAGATGCTGTCCGAGCAAGGGTACCTCGAGCGAGGCGAATTCGAGGTCTTGTCCCGAGCGCTCACCGAACTCGGCGAGCAACACCGTCGCGGTGAGTGGGAGATCGAGCTGGCCGAAGAAGATTGCCACACGGCGATCGAGTCTCGGCTGACCGCCATGGTCGGTGCGGTTGGACAGAAGATTCACTTGGGACGGTCGCGCAACGACCAGGTACTGGCCGCGCTTCGCCTGTACATGCGTGACGCCATTCGTGATCTCCGCGATCGCGGCGAGTCGGTCCTCGAGTCGCTGGACGTGTTGACCGCAGAGCAGGGTCATGTACACCTGCCGGGTTACACGCACATGCAGCGGGCTATGCCGTCGAGCGTCGCGCTCTGGGCGAACGCATATCACGGAGAAATCAGCGACGACCTGGCCGGTCTGCTCCGCGCCGAACACCGCGTCAACCTGAACCCGCTCGGCTCGGCGGCGGGGTACGGAGTGCCGGTCATCAATGTCGATCGGGAGCGCACGTCGGAGTTGCTCGGATTCCTGGCGCCGCAAGACCCCGTGACGTCCGTGCAGCTGTCGCGCGGTAAAGCAGAGGCGACCGTACTGTTCGAAATCTCGCTCTTGATGCAGGACCTCGGTCGACTCGCGGAAGATCTTTGCTTGTTCGCGACGCAAGAGTTCGGGTTCATGACGCTACCGGAAGGGTTTACGACCGGATCGTCGATCATGCCGCAGAAGCGGAATCCCGATCTCTTCGAGTTGGTGCGCGGTCGGTCGGCGCAGTCGACTGCCGACCTGCAGGCGGTGTTGAACTTGACCGCCAAGATGCCTTCCGGCTACCACCGGGAGTTCCAGCTGATCAAGGCGCCTCTGTTTCGCGGCATCGACTCGGCCGCCGAGACCCTGGTGATCATGGCGCACGCTATCCCCAAGGTGAAGTTCAACGCGAAGGCGACGGAGTCTGCGATCGACCCGTCGATGTACGCCACCGAGGAAGCGTACCGAATGGTCGAAGACGAGGGAGTGCCGTTTCGCGAAGCGTACTTGAAGATTGCCCAACGGTATCACGGCGGCGACGCGCCGGGCTAGCGCATCACCCGTCGCAGCCGAGCACATCGGGCGTCGGATCGACCCCCGCCGTGGGATACGGCTGCGGCGGTTCCGGGCCCGTCGTAAACAAGAACGACAAGTTGTAGACGGGGTCGGCGATGTTGATCAAACCGTCGTCGTTGGTATCGAGCGCGTCCAGGCAGGTCGCCGGTCCGCTTTGGAACTGGTACGAGAGGTTGGCGACCGGGTCCGCGATGTCGATTCCCCCGTCGCCGTTGGCATCGCCGCGAACGAACCCGATGTCACTGATTTGAATGGCGCCGTCGGCCGTGGTCGGCGTCGACGAAGTTCCACCATCGATCGTGAAGATCAAGTCGACCGGCGGCGTGCCCACGCCCGAGATGAGTTCGAGGTCGACCGTGTCGCCGATCGTCGCGCTCGCCTCGATGTCGAAGTCGATGAGGGCGATCGGCTGGTTCGCGCCCGGAGTCAGGAGCATATCTAGAGGCGGCGAAAGGTCCAGCACGACACCGAGTGTCCACCACGAGTCACCCGTGCTGTTGGAGCTGTTCGGGGCGACGAACTCGGCCCCGTCGGCCAGTGTTCCGCCGACGTCGATCCCCGACACATCTACGAACGCGCCGTCGAACGAACACGCCAACGAAAATCCAGCCAGGCTGACGTCGTTGGTCGCGAACGCGGTGACGGTGACCGAACCGCCCGGTGAGGCCTGCTCGGTCGACAATGAGAGTGAGTTGTTCGAGTAGATGAACGCGTCGCTGAGGGTAGCGCTGACGCCGCCTTGCTCGACCGTGATATCGGCGGCTCCGGACGAGCCTGGAGGTGTGGTGCCGGTCACCGTGAAATGGTCGACATAGACAAGGTCTTGCAGCGTGGCTGTGCCGATGGTGATGGTCGTGTTCGGCAAGAACCCCTCGCCTTGGATAGCGACTGGCGTACCTCCGGAGAGTGGCCCGGTATTGGGTGCGACGGACGTGACCATCGGCGGATCGAGCGGGGGTGGCGGACCATCGGTCACCGAGATGTTGTCGACGAACCAACGCTCGCCAGGTTGCGAGAGATCTGTTCTAAAGCGCAGTCGGAACGAATCATGAAGTGCGTCGGCGGGCAACGAGTACGCGCGAGCCGTGAATTGATCGGGTTCGACGCCGAGCGATGTCACCGTGTCGAGTTCCACCCACTCCGTGTCGACGTTTCGGTATTCGACGATCAGTGCGCCGCCGGCGGGAACTTGATCGGAGCGCTCGTAGAATTGCAACGTCGCGTCCGTGGCCCCGGCCAGAAGAATGCGCGCGCTGCGGATGTCGTCACTGCCGAGGTCGCCGGCGAGCGAATTGAGAACGAGCGAGTAGGGGTACGACGGTTCAGCTTGGGCGAGGCTAGTGATGCCGGCTCCTGACTGAAACGTCCAACGCGACTCTTCTATACCCAACGTGTTCCACTCTTCGAAGAACGGCAACGACTGCGCGGGGGGCTCTGGCGTCAAGCAGCTCCGCGTGTTTCGGAAAGCGACGATGCTATCCACCGACGACACTCCGAAGGCGTCGAGCGGTCCGCACCCGCCGAGCGTCGAGCACATGATCATGCAATCGGGCTGGCCATCGCAGTGACTCGCGGCCCAGTTGTGTCCGATCTCGTGCGCAGGTAGTGCGACTCGCGCTGTATAGCTCGATGGGCTTTTACCGACGGACAGTCCGTACCCGCTGCCGAAACTGCACACACCGCCGAACGCCGCGATGCCGAGAATACCTCCGCCCAACGTCTGTCCCGTGAAGAGGTGCGCGACGTCTCGGCCTATCGTCGACTCCGGCGGCGACGTCCAGACGGCGCCGAACTGATTCAGCCGGCCGCCCGCGCTCGTCGACGTGTACAGTCCGCCGGTCGTTCGCACGATCACTCGGCTGATCTCATAGATGATATCGGTCTGCACTTCGTAGATCGCTTCCATGGAGTTGATCAAATCCTCCATGTCATCGACCGTATCCGTGACGCTCGATCCACACAGTTCGTAGTATTCGAAGTCGGCGTCGAGCGCGAGGTCGGCGATGATGAGCGCGCCCCCGCCGGGCGGACCGACCGAGGCGATGCCGGCGGAACCTTCGTCTCTGTTGCCACACGTGCCGCGCAGATGAGCGGCCTCGGTCGAGTACGACACGTGTTCGGTCCACGGGGCAGAGGCGATGGCGTCGCTCGTCGGCTGCACACCCCAAGAGTCCGTCGGTCCGAGGATCAACGCATTCATCTTGCCGTCGGCGTACGACGCGCGAACCTGATACTGCGGCAGCCCGATCACCACGCCACGGTACGTGCGCACCGGCGGGGCCGGGACTTCTCGCAGAATGCCCGAGCCGTCGTCCACGAGTACCGCGTACTGATCGCCGCGGTTGGAATGCTTGGTGAGTTCGATGGTGAAGACGTTGCCGCTTTCGACCTCGACCACGGTCGTCAGCACTTTGCTGGTGGGATCCTCGTCGAAGTTCAGCGACTGGACGAGCCCGCTGTCGATGTCCAGACGCGACGCCACGGTCGCGGTGTCGCTCGACAACGAGACTGACGACTGAGCACCGGCCGGCCCGGCGCTAGCGCCGGCTAGCACGACGATTCCTACGAGTAGCAGAGCCGAAGGGCAGCCAGTCATCAGGAGATTCCTTCCGCGAACGAACTCTTCGAGTTCCCTCGTCGTTATCTTGTGCTCGAAGCGGTACCGCTCGAAGCAGCTCAGGTAGAGTTGTCATGAGTGTTGGCCCAGGCTACGCAACTTGAAGACGTAGACTCCGCGGATGCTACCGATCGCAGCGGCGACTCTCAATGAGCGTCTCGGGGTTCCTGACGAACCCCGAGATGCTGTGTCTATTGCAGGACTCTACGGACACGCGTCAAACTGCTGGCAGTCGAGCGGGTCGGTGTCGGTGGGGTCGAAACCGCAGTCCGGGTGCGGAGACGGTGGAGACGGTGATCCTGTGATGAAGAGATCGCTCAAGATGTACACCGGATCAGAGATGTCCAGATTGCCGTCGTCGTTGGCGTCCGCCGCGTCCAAGCACGGTGGAATGGGCGCGGGAAAGACCACGGTGAACAAGACGGTGAGCAGATTGACGGGGTCGCTGATGTCGTAGCTCCCGTCACCATTGGTATCACCGCGCACGAAGTGCTGTGGATCACCGATCGTGCACGACTCGATGGTATTGTCGACGATGCACTCCGAGAAGCAAAACGTGATGCAGGTCGGATCGATCGTTCCCACGACGTGAACATAGTCCCCGTCTCCGAACGAACCGAACTCTTCCAAGAAGTAGAACCCGCCCGAGTCGGGAACGAACAGCAAACATTCGATGCCTTGCATCAAATTCCCGCATTCATCGAAATCGACTTGGGCGCGTGCCGGTGTGGCGGAGCAGAGCACGGTCGCCGTGACGGCGAGAGCGAAGACGTGTCGCATGAAGCCTCCTTTGAGTCGAAAACTGGCCCCGTTCCCGATGCCCGAATTGTAGAGCGCTCCGGCGCCGGCGCGATCACTTCTTTCGCGTGGGGCGCTTCTGAGGTCGTGCGTCCCGTGGATTGTCGGGCCAGGAGTGTTTGGGGTAGCGACCGCGCAGATCTTTGCGGACTTGTGGGTACGTGTTCGCCCAGAAGCTCGGCAAGTCGTCGGTGACTTGTTGCTGTGTCATGTTCGGGGCCAATAGGTGGAGCACCAGTCGCACCCGCCCGCCGGCCAGCGTCGGAGTCTCGCGAAGACCGAACAACTCCTGAATGCGAATCGAGACCGAGGGCGCTTTGCCACGTTCGTAGCGAATGGCGATCGAGCTGCCGGTGGGAGCTGTCCACCGCTGCGGTGCTTCGCTCTCAAGCGCGACGCGCTGTTGTCGGTTCAAGCCGCCGACTACGTAGTCGATCAGCGGGACCGCGCGCAGCTCTTTGAACGACGTCTTGCCCGCCGCCAACGTCGGAAGTAGCGCTTCGAAGTCGGCGGGCTCCCACGCCGGAAGTTCGAGTTCCGGGTGATGTTCGCGCAACCATTGGATGCGTGTAATCGCTCCGCGCAGCGCCTTGTCGCCGAGCGACAGCGCGCGGTCGAGCTGTTGACTGGCATGCGCGACGAGCAGGGCGCTGGCCGACTCGTGTTGCTCCGGGGTGGGAGCGGACTCGTTGCTATCGAGTGTCAGGTCGAGATAACGTTCTTCCCGAACGCGCCGCACCGCCGACCGTTCGCTGTCAAAGCACACGTCATCGACTTCGGACTGCAGCTCTTGCGACAGCCACGCTCGATCGACCGCGGAAGCGGCACGCACCAGCGTCTCACTTCGTGCTTGTCCGTGAGCCCCGGCGTCCACGTCGAGGCATATGAAGTACTCCGCGTGGCGGACGCCGCACGACGGCGCCAGCTTGACGCCGCGGCCGCCCACCATCACTCCCACTTCGCTGCGGCCAGCGCCGCCACCGCGTCGGCGCGCGACGCGATCGGGGAACGCGGCGAGCAGTGCGCGTTGGGTCGCTTCGTCGGCATCGAAGTGCGAGTCACGGTTGGCAGAGTCTTTGATCAATCGCAGCAGCTGATCCCGAGTCCGAAACAGGAAGCGTAACGCGGCGGGGTGCACGGTGCCAAGGTGAGTCGCAGGGTTCTTGTCGCGTTCGTATCGCTCCAGCGCCTGCGCTTTGCTGACTAAGTCTGACTCGGTATCGGCGGCGGGGTCACGATGGTGGCGGCGGGGAAACGGATCGCGTTCCGAAAGCAGCGCGGCTACCGTCGCGAGCCGTCGCGCGTGACCGTATTGACTACTCGCCGCGACGATCGCGGCCAGCCGCGGGTGGAGGGGGAGCGCACTGAGCCGCTCGCCGAACGGCGTGACGTGATGCGATCGCGTCGCCCCGAGAAGGCCGAGCAGGTCATCGGCCCGTTGCAAAGATTCTGCAGGCGGCGACGTCAACCAACCGAACTTCGTCAAATCCGACTCGCCCCACTTACGAAGCTGAAGGGCGACCCCGGCCAGGTCGACCCGCGCTATCTCCGGAGTCTCTTGGGGAACAAGCGCACGGTCTTCAGCCGACGAGTACAGCCGGTAGCACACCCCGGGGCCGAGTCGCCCGGCGCGACCGGCGCGTTGATCCGCGGAAGCACGAGAGACTCGCGTCGTGACGAGACGGTTGAGGCCGGTACCGGCGTCGACTTGCAATTGGCGAACGAGTCCCGAGTCGACGATGGCCGACAGACCGTCGATCGTGATGGAACTCTCGGCAACGTTCGTCGACAGAATGACACGACGGTTCGAACTCGAGTGCAAGACGCGGTCCTGCGCCTCCGCCGACAGGTCGCCGTACAACTCGACGACCTCGACCCCGGCGGGTAGGCGCGACGTCAACGCGGCGCGCGCCTGGCGAATCTCGCGCAGCCCCGGCAGGAATACCAAGATATCGCGATCGCACTGCTTCAGCGCTTCCAGAACACTCGCCGACACCGCGTCCTCGAGCGCTTCCTTGGCGGAGTGCGGTCGGTGCTCGATGGCCACGGGGTGCAGCGAGCCACGGCTCTCGACGATGGTCGAGTTGTCGAGGTACTCCGCGATGTGCTGCGTGTCGATCGTCGCCGACATGGCGACGATCTTGAGATCCGGCCGCACTTCGACCCCGATCTTCCGCACCATGGCGAGCGCTAGCTCCGCGTCGGCGCTGCGTTCGTGCAACTCGTCGAAGATCACCACCGCCACGCTCTCGAGGAACGGATCGCTCTGCAGGCGGCGCAACAGGATTCCGTCGGTCACCACTTCAATTCGGGTGTCGCGGCTCGTTTTTCGTTCGAACCGTACGGTGTAGCCGACCGTCTGCCCGACCGTCTCGCCGCGCTCCGAAGCCATACGCCGCGCCGCGGCCCGCGCCGCCACGCGCCTCGGTTCCAGCATGACGATACGACCGTCCACCCCGAACCCGCAGTCGAGCAGGTGTAGCGGGACCCGCGTCGTCTTGCCGGCGCCGGTCGGCGCCCGGACCACGACCGCGGACCCCTTCCGCAGGGCGGCGACGATCGGGTCGAGGACCTCATCGATTGGCAGTGGTTGTCGGGAGCGGTTCGCGGGAATGGTCGGCATCCTGTCTCGTCGAGTGGGTGCGACCCTGCCATAATGCCGGATTGACTGCTACCGGTCTCGCCCTCAGGGCCGGGCCTCTCGCCCGACCGTCTTCGTAAGCAAAGGAAGTCTTGGCCATGGTTCAGAAAATCGTCGAGTGCGTACCCAACTTTTCCGAGGGGCGCGACCTCGCCAAGCTCGAGCAGATTCTCGAGGCGATCCGCGCCGTGGCCGGAGCGGATCTGATCGACGTCGACGCCGGTTACGAGACCAACCGAACCGTGGTCACTATCGTCGGCGAGCCGGAGGCGGTGAAAGAGGCGGCCTTCCAAGCGATCGGCCGGGCCAAGCAGGTCATCGACATGACGAAGCACAGCGGCGCGCACGCCCGTCACGGGGCGACCGACGTCTGTCCGTTCGTCCCTGTCAGCGGCGTGACCATGGAGGACTGTGCGCAGTACGCGAAAGAACTCGGCGAGCGTGTCGGCAAGGAGTTGGGTATTCCCGTCTACCTCTACGACCAAGCTGCGCTCTTGCCCGAGCGGCGATCGCTCGCCGACGTCCGCCGTGGCGAGTACGAGGCGCTGTCCGACAAGCTGAAGAAGCCAGAGTGGAAGCCCGACTTCGGGCCGGCCGAGTTCCTGCCGAAGACCGGAGTCGTCACCATCGGCGCCCGCGAATTCTTGATCGCCTACAACATCAACCTGAACTCTCGTTACCAGGAAGACGCTACCGACATCGCGTTCGATCTGCGTGACGCGGGGCGCATCGCGCGCAGCGAGCCTCGGACCCATCGCTATATGAGTGGTGTGATCCTGCGCTACAAGCCGTCGGAGAACATCTTTCCTTGCCCGTACGATGGCACGGTCCACGCAAGCTTCGACGCCCTCGAAGCGCACTATCGCGAGTATCACGATCGAGACTTGCGCGAGGAGTTGGCGTTCTTCGACCAAGAGCCTGACAAACTCGAGAACGCTTACGTCAACAAGCGAGGGCTGTTCCAGGAGTGTCGCGCGGTGGGGTGGGTGATTCCGGAGTACGGCCGCGCGCAGATCTCGATCAACCTGACGAACTACAAAGTGACCGCGATGCACGACGTGGTCGAAGCGTCGCGGCTCATCGGGGTCGAACGAGGTATCGTCATCACCGGCTCCGAGGTCGTCGGCGTCGTTCCCTTCGACGCCATGCGACAGTCCGGCGAGTTCTATCTGAAGGAGCAGCATTCCAGCCGCGGCATTCCCGTTCAGGACGTCGTCGCCACCGGCATTCAGTCGCTCGGTCTCGCCGACCTCGCTGAGTTCGATCCGAAGAAGTCGGTGCTCGGCATGCCGTCGGTCGACGGCGTGTTGGCCAACATGTCCGTTACCGATCTGGTCGATGAAGTCTCCCGACCGACGCCGACGCCCGGCGGCGGTTCCATCTCGGCGCTGGCCGGATCACTCGGCGCCGCGTTGGCGTCGATGGTCGCCAACATCACGCACATCAAACCGAAGTTTCACGCCGTGCACGAAAAGCTCGAAGCGATCGCCATGCGTTGCCAGACGATCAAAGACGAGCTGGTGCGAACGATCGACGCCGACACCAACGCCTTCAACGATGTGATCTCTGCCATGCGCATGCCGCAGGGCACCCCCGAACAGAACAAGACGCGCAAGCAGGCGATCCAAGACGGCTACAAGAACGCGACCCTCGTGCCGCTGCGCGCCGCCGAGGCTTGCTTGGAAGCGCTCCAGTGCTGCGAAGAGACGGTCGGTGATTCCTTGCGCGCTTCGATCACCGACGTCGGAGTCGGCGCTCTCTTGGCCCGCGCCGGAGTCATCGGCGCCGTCTACAACGTGCGCATCAACCTCGGCGAGATCCACGACAAGGCGTGGGTCGCCGACGTCGGCTCTAAACTCGACGCGCTCGTCACCGAAGCCGATCGCATCGCAGCCGTCGTCGACGAAACCGTGCGCGCCGCGTTCTAGTGCGTCGGCTGGGCGGGATCCACGGGGGTCACAGATGATAAAGAAACAGCGATCGTCATGGTGACTCTCGAACGGCTCGGCTTTCACGAGATATCAGAGCGAGAGCTCTACCTCGTTCACGTCGAGAGCGCGGAGCAGCTCTCGACGTTTCAGACCCCATCACGACACTTCGCCTGCCTCCTGCTGTGGGATGCCGAGGGGGAGCCGGTCGCGCAGTTGTCGCACGTTGCGGCCACCGTCTTGGATTCGGGCTGTTCCTATCTGTCTGCGTGGGGCTCGGATTGTGAACGAGTTCACGACGTATTCGACGAGGATCACGGAATGAATCCTCGAGACACGCCGGACGACTCGGTGGTCATGACGAGTTGGCATGACGACGAATCACTATCCGACGCTCTCTTCTTTTTCTTTTACTGCGCTCACCCGGACGACCACTTCGAGGCGACCACCGGTACCGGAGTGGTGATCGTGATCGGCGACGGTGAGAGCACCTTGACGCAGGTCCGATCAGCTCTGCAAGACTCAACAGCGTTCCTGCGAAACTTGGACGAAGAGCAAGGTGGAGAAATGGCTAGTGGCCCCGAAAAACCATCCCCGACGAAGCGGCCTCTCACTTGGACGGCTCAGTTGCTGGTCGTCGCGTTGACCGTCGTGTTCTTGTTCTTCGGCTACGATCTCTTCAATGGGTGGCCGACCTATTCGACGTGGGAAAAATCTAGACAGTCCTTGGGGTTGCTCGCCATCGGTGTGGTTGTGTGGGACTTGTTCGTTTCGCCACCGGCGCCGAGCCGCTACCGCTCGATCTGCACGGTCTGTCTGCGGGCCGCCGTCGTACTGCTGTTGCTTGTCGGCTAGCAATCCGATGGTACGATGGTACTTCCGCACTTCGACAACAACGTGTGACTGTAGCTCACTCTCCGCTCAGGAAAGAAGCAAGCGTCGTGACGAACCAGCGTAAGTCGACCAGTGTCTTCGTTGTGGTGGCGCTCATCGTGGTTGCAGTGGTTTCCATCTACATGGTCGGTGAAGCGAACTCGCCGTACGAGGACTTCTTCGACGAGCTGTTCCTCGCGATCGATGGAGACACCGTGTTCGCCCCTGGCTACACGCAGTCCGGATTCGGGAGTATCCGTGTTGGCATGAGCGAAGCGCAGGTGCGCGCGACGTTGGGTGAGCCCTTACAGAGTTCAATGTCCAATGGCGAGGTCGTCGACATGTGGTATTCCCACAGTCCCAACAGTACGCACTATCGCCAGCGGGGGTTCATACTCAGGGGTGGCGTCGTGACCAAGGTGATCGCCGAGATGTACTGGGATTGAGGGCGCCACGGCACGTCAGCGCGGGCGGCGACGCCTGCACGCTAGGTTTGCTGCTCGATTCCCGTGGGGAACCCATCGATCGACTCGCGATTACGGTCCGACCAATACTTGGTGACGCCGTCCGGGCCTTTGCGCTCGGCCCACTTGTCCATCTCGTCGCGGTCATGGGCGAACTCGAGAATGGGTACGCCGAATCCACAGGACGTTTGTAGAGAATCGACGTCGAGCAACACGATCTGTCGAGAACCTCGGCGATCTCCGAAGGTGTCGATCATCGTGTCCCACTCGGAAGATCCTCGGGGAACGATGTGACCTTCGCCGTAGAGACGCAGGATCTTCGGCTTACCCACGAATGCGCAGAACATGATGGTCAAACGGCCCGAC
>JAJFFE010000419.1 GCA_021776775.1 Planctomycetota bacterium
TCATGAAGCGGAGTCGCTACCCGGCCGAAAAGTCAGGGGCCCGGGTTAGCCTTCGTAGTCCGAGAACTGCTCGGGGTTCAGCCGCTCTTCGGCTTCTTCCTCGGTGCGCTTCGCTTGCCTGTCCCCGCGCTTGTTGAGCACGGTTCGCGCCGTGAGATTGAGGCCCAACCCGATGCCTATTCCCCAAACCCCAGTAGTCGCGATCAACCAGCACACCAAGCCGGCGGCAATTGCGGCAACGACGGCAGCGCTGAACCAGCTGAACACGACCCATATTGTGCGGGCCAGTTTCAGCTCGGCGTCACCCCGTTGTAGGATTCGATCAGCAGCCCCCGTCGAAATCACCGCCGCGAACGTCACGTAGGTCGTCGACACGGGAAGTTGGAAGCTCGACGCCATGGCGATGACGCTCGCGGAGACACCGAGAATGACGCAAGCGCGAAGCGGGTCGTAGTCGCGAACTTGGTCCGTGCCCGGCTTGATCGGCGAAGGAGCCATCGTGGATCCGGTTAGCTCGTTCGTCTTGCGCAACTTGAGGATTCTTCGCGCGATCCGTTGACACCACCGCGGCGCGTACAACGCGACGACGTTGGACATGCTGCCGGCGCTAACGGCCGCTTGCGTCACTCGATGCGCACGCTTGGTGAGCATTCCAGAGAGCAACAGCAACCCGGAGGCAAAGAGCATCCAGCCCGGTAGATTCACCTTCGACGCGAACCCCACGCCTTGATCGTGATGCTCGATCAACGTGATTGCCGAGAGACCGGGTGCCGCGCAGTTGGCTAGATCGTTCTGGCCGAACGCGAACCCCATACAGAGCGTGCCAATGATGGCCAAGCCGGGGAACAGTCGACGGGCCGCCTTCTGACGAAACGTCACCAACGCCATGTGAATAACGACGGCGAAGCCGAGCCACAACACCAAGACGACCGGCGCGGCACCGTACGCTTCGATGACTTCCGTGTTGAACGACTTCACGACTGGAACACTCTTCATGCCCTTGATGATCATGAAGTAGGTGAGCATGGCGAGCATTCCGCCACCCGCCCACGCACCGTGAAGTAGCAGCGTGATGAGATTATCGCCGCGATCACGAATCGCGCCGCGCACCGCCCGCTGCACGTAAAACCATGCGTTACCGCTGATGACGCTCGAGGCGATGATCGCGAACACGACCTTGCCGGCGTTCGGCCACTTGACGATCTCCGAACCGCCCACCGCGTAGGACGCACCGAGCAGCTCGAAGACGAGACACGCCGTCGTACTTACCGGCATCCCGAACGCCGAGTAGCCGTACAGCAAGGCGGTATCGACGATATAAACAGCGATGTAGATCGCCAACGCTTTCTGAATTGCGTCGTCGAGTAACGCTGGGTCAAAGATGCCCTTGCGTGCCGTCTCGATGACCCCCGACGACATGCATGCGCCGAGAACAACCCCAATGCCGGCGACCCAAACCGCATTGCGACGGGTCAGGATCCTCGCACCGTAGGCCGCGTTGACAAGATTCGCGGCGTCGTTGCGACCAACCTCGACGGTGTCCCAAATGAGCATTCCAACCGCGACGATGAGCGCCACCCATAGGAAGGTGGTCATCGTGCTGAAGTCGATCGCGGCGAGGAAAGTGAAGTGGTTCATGTCGGACACGGACCCTGGCTAGCGGGAGAGCATCTGGCGTAAACGTTCGGCGGTCTTGTCGGCGTGGTTCGCGAGCTTACCGAGCTCCATGAATACCTTAGACCAAAGGTAAATGTCGGTCGGCTTTATCTCGTCGTCAGCGGCGAACAGCTTCTTGGACACCGCATACTCAGCTTTGTCCGCTTCCCACTCGGCGTGCTCCGCTTTCGCGACAAGCTCTGTGATCGCCCGACCGACGTTCCCTTGGAAGTCGGACTCCTTGAGATCGCCGAGCTGATCGGTGCACTGAAACAACAGCTCGCACACTTCGACGACCTTGGCTACGTAGCCGCGAACGTCCTCGACGAGAGATTCGGGAAGCGAAAGGTTCTTCAGGGTGACGACCACACCGAGATCTTCGACCGTGTCGGCCATGTCGTCTTGCAGCTTCAGATATGCGAGCAGGTCGCCGCGGAAAATCGGCAGCGCAAACGCTCGCGGCATCGCCGTGCGAATCTCGGTCTTGATTTGATCCGCTTGATGCTCAACCTTGAAGATGGTCTGCGTGCGCGTGGCGAGCGCGTCCCAATCCCCAGCAAGGACTTCCTCGAACATCGGAATGACGAGAGCTACACACTCTTTGACCTTTGCCATGTGAGCACCCAAAGGCCGAAACGGCGCTTCGGCAAAGTCTGAGAAATCAGTCATCGGATATCTCCCGGTAGTTGGTGTCGGACGCCTGAAGTACCCGTCCTGAGCGCGAGAATCAAAGCAATATCGGACTTGATCTCGGGTGGGCTTCCCGACGGGGGCTATCTTAGGGCAGCAGCCACCACGAAGACCGGGCCGTGAATCCCACATGAGGATCAACGGCCCGGTTCGAGTTTAGGGAGCTGGCGCAGGCGTGGCTACGGAGTGCCGCCGCCGGTGCACAGCTGCGTTCCGATGATCAGCAGTGCAATCTGGTCTTGAGCGGTTTGCTCGAACGTGTCCTCGAGCGTCGTGACTAGCGTGTCGACGAAGAATCCGGCCAGGAACCCGATCGCACCACAGGCGCTCAAATCGAGATCGGTGTTCACGATGGTGAGATCGAGCGTCACGTCCGTGACCTCGGTCACTCCGGGGGCGATCTCGATACCGTCGAGGAACACGACGATCTCGACGTCGGTAGTCAAAGTGCCGTCACAGGAGCCGGTGCCCAGGAACGAGCTGTAGTTGATACCGATCGGGTCGACGGAAACGGTCAGCGTCGCCGAGCCTTCGAGCAAGTCGACATCGTAGCTGAACGAATCGAGGTTGATCGTCGCTTCGCAGCCCGTGAGGCCGAGACAGGCCGGACTCGTGGTCTGAACGCAGTAATCGATGGTGAAGCCCGACTCGCTGAACGCGCCCATCGGGACGCAAACGTCGAACGGGAACCCTGTGGTGAAGAGATCTTCGAACTCCGAGGGGTCGACGCAGAAGGTCCCGCATTGCATGCCGTCGACCGTAGGATCGACACCAGGAGTCGGAAACGGTGCGGGTGGCGGCGGACTGGCGGGCACGAACAAGAAGCTGAGCAGATAGACCCCGTCGGCAACGTCGGTCAAGCCATCGTCGTTGGTATCTGCAGCGTCGAGACAGGTCGGCAGCGGGCCAAGCCCGAAGAGACCCGACAAGATGAACACGGCGTCGCCGATGTCGGTCGACCCGTCTAGGTTCGCATCGCCGCGGATGAAAGAGTCTGCACCGATGCCGCCGTGAGCCGGGAGACAAAGCAAGCCGAGAACGAGCAGCGCCAACGCGTGCCGTGACATAGAACCTCCGGGTTTTGAGTGAGTTCGGTTGAGAGCCGGGGTTCAATTATTTCCATCTGAGCCCAACGCGCCACTACCGAGACTAAGTAGCTAGCGCTGCTGGTGTTAGAACTGACGATTTGCGGCGTTCCTACGCCCGAGCCGTACTTGGGCCCGCCGGCCGGGTCTGCGGAGCCAACCCTTGCCGCCCTGCTTCCCCATACGCGACATTCAAAATGAATCGGGTAGGGAAGCGCGAATCACAGTTGAGGTGAGACATCGCGACCGAGCGCGCGAAGCTGTTGTCGCCCTACCTCACGCGAGATAGATTCCCGCCATGACCCAGCCCGCAGATCGATACTCCCGCCAACGTCTCTTCCCTCCGATCGGTGACGAAGGGCAAACGCGTATCGCCAACGCCCGCGTCGCGCTCATCGGCTGCGGAGCGCTCGGGACGCACATCGCCCAGCATCTCGCCCGCGCCGGCGTCGGATACCTGCGAGTCGTCGACCGCGACTTCGTCGAATTGGACAACCTGCAGCGACAGGTTCTCTTCGACGAGGACGACGTCCGGGAAGGGCTACCGAAAGCTGTCGCGGCCGAACGCAAACTCTCGCGGATCAACTCGACGATCACCATCGACGCCCGCGTCGACGACGTCACAGCGCGCAACATCGGATCGATCCTCGACGCCGTCGACCTTGTCATCGACGGTACCGACAACTTCGAAACGCGGTACCTCTTGAACGACGCGTGCGTCGATCGCAAGTTGCCTTGGGTGTACGGCGGTGTCGTGGCGAGCCACGGAATGGTGCTCGCGGTCCGCCCCGGCCAATCTCCGTGCTTCGCCTGTGTGATTCCGGAAATGCCGCCGCCGGGGAGTACCGGAACGTGCGACACAGCGGGAGTCATCGGCCCCGCGGTCGGAATCGTCGCGGCCCTCGAGGCGACGGAAGCGCTCAAGATCATCGTCGGCGATCATGAATCGCTCTCCGATGGCTTGACCACTATTGACCCGTGGCGCAACCAATTCCGCACGTTCACGATGCCTCGCAATCCCGACTGCGAGGTGTGCGCCAAGGGCAACTATCGCTTCTTGCGGGCCGAAGCGACGTCGGCGACCTCCGTACTCTGCGGGCGCAACGCGGTTCAGATCACACCCGCTACCGCGGGATCGATCGACTTCGCGCAAATGGAACAACAACTCAGCGCTCACGGATCCGTGAAGCACAACGCCTACCTGCTGCGTTTCAACGTCGACGAGTTCGAGTGCACGCTCTTCCCAGATGGACGCGCAGTGATCAAGGGCACCGACGAGGTCGAGCGCGCGCGAGCGTTCTACGCCAAATACATCGGCAGCTGACTGAGAGTCCTGCCACCGACCGGACGGAGCCACTGTGTTTGTCGTTCTTCTGAAGTACACGAAACCGCTCGCCGAAGTCGACGCGTTGATGAAGGACCACGTCCGGTTCCTCGAACAGTGTTACTCGAGCGGTGCCTTCGTCGCCTCTGGACGTCAAGTGCCGCGCACGGGCGGCGTGATCATCGCCGCGACTCAGAGCCGCGACGAACTCGAAGAGATCATGAGCTACGATCCGTTCGTTCGCGAAGGCGTGGCTGCGTTCGAGATCATCGAGTTCCGCACCAGCCTGCACCACCCGTGCTTAAAGCCGTTTGCCGACCCCGGAACGCGCGTCGCCAAAGACACTCCATGACGCTGGTCTAATCCGACGCTGTTCAAACCGACACAGACACGAAAAAGGGAGAACACCCCACTGGGTACTCTCCCTTTTCGTTTGGCCCTGCGAAAGACGACGCCAGCGTCTCTACGGGTTGGCACCTTCAAGAATCCATTGCTCGATCAGAGCCAACGTCGCCGCGTCCAGCGGTGGACCCATGATCGGCATCGTTTGACCGGTACCGCCGACGGACAGCTGTGTGCCATTGAGCTTGTGCCACAAGTAGCTCGCGTTGGGATCGAAGGGCTCGACTCGGGACAACGGCGCCTGAGTGGAAGGGACGCCGACGAGAGCGTTGTAACTGTCGGTCTCCAAGTCGAGTCCCGCGAAGAGGACGCCGACACCTCCCGGTGCGTGACAGATCGTGCAGTGCGCGTCCCAGATCGGCTGGATATCCAACCCGTAGGAAATGGAGGCTACAGAACACGAGTCAAACGACGTGCAGTCCAAGAAGTCGTCGGTGGGATCGTTACCGCAGTCCGGGAACGGCGCGGTCGGAGCCGGACCAAACGTGAACAGGTACGACAGGTTGTGAATCGCGTCGGCGATGTCGATCAAGCCGTCATCGTTTCCGTCGCACGCGTCCGAACAGCTGATCGGTGCCGAATCGAAGAGGTGATTCAAGAGCTGAATGGCGTCTCCAAGATCGATCAGTCCGTCCGCGTTGCAATCGCTCCGGACGAACTCCTGGAGCCCTGCGTCGGCAGTGGAGGGAACGAGCAACGCCGCTACTAGAATTAGGGTCAATCGCATTGGACCAGCTTCCTTGGCGCTGGCGCCGAGTTCTCGGGCCGCACCGGTGAACAAAGGGGTTGTCGGGATGCCGAGATCGTAGCTGCCCACTTGCCCCATGGAAAGGTCCTAGCGCGTTACCCGGAGGTGACGCCGATTCGGGCCAACCCGTTAGGATACTTCTACGCCCGTGGATCCGACGTAACGAAGACCCCTCGGAGGTAACACCGTGCTTCATCTATCTCTCCTGTTCGCAACTTGTTGCACCGTCGGGTTCAGTTTCCCGGCAATTGCGCTCGGCGCGGAACACGGCGCGGACACCGACAAGACTCCGCTGGAGCAACTCTTCTCAGCAATTCAATCTGGGAACGACGATAAGTTGCGCGACGCGGTCGCGGCTCACCCGACCGCGATCAACCAATCGAGCGGTGGCTCCGGTGCCGCCGTCACTCCGCTGCACGCCGCAGCGTGCGGTGGCCGGGTAGCGCTCCTCGAGATCTTGGTCAACGCCGGCGCCACGGTCGACATCGAAGACAGCGACGGTATGACCCCGCTTTTCAGTGCATGCCGGCTCGGACACGTCGACGCCGTCAAGTTCTTGTTGGCCGCGGGTTCCAAGCCCAACCATCCGTCGCGAAGTATTCATGGGCACATGCCACTCGACCACGCGGCATCGAACGGTCAACTCCACGTGGTGAAGGTGTTGCTCGATCAGAACGCGACAGTCGACGGCGAGAGCGCACTGGCGCGAGCCATCGGCGGCGAGCACTGGCCGGTCGTCGAAGAGCTTCTTACACGTGGGGCGGACCCCAACCGCGCTCACGCCATGCTGACCGCGGCAGAACGCGCCCCCGCAACCGTCTTGGCACGTATGATCGAGCGTGGCGGCGACGTCAACACTCCCCACTTCTACGGCGGCGTGTTGAGCAAAGCCGCCGGGAGCCTCGAGAAAGTCACCCTACTCGTCGCGCACGGTGCCGACGTCAATGGAGCGTACAAGAATGGGCACCGCCCACTTGATGGCGCCGCCCAGCAGGGCAACGTCGCCGTGATCAAGTTCCTGATCAGCCGAGGTGCCGTCGTCGATCAAAAAAAAGTGGACGGCCAGCGACCGCTGGACATCGCCATTCGCTATACGCAGGCGCCGGTCATCGAAGAGCTGCTCGCTGCGGGCGCCGCACCGTCTTTCCTGTCGCAGGTAGCACTCGGTCATGACGCTCAGGTTCGCCGCTCACTCGAAGCCAACCCGAAACTACGAGAGCAATCCCTGGCCGGAGACAACGGCCTCAACGCCGTCGTCGTCGCGGTCCGGTTCGGTCAGAACGCAGTGCTGAAGACTCTGCTCGACGCCGGTGCAAGCGCGAACGCAGACCACTATGGAACCAGCGCTCTGCACCTATCGATCGAACCCATGAATGACACGTGCCTGATCACCATGGAGCAACTCCTCACTCATGGCGCGGACCCCAACGGTAAGCTGCCGAACGATCGCTACGTGCATCCGGGGTTCACGCCACTGCACTCAGTTGTTTCGCGGCTGAGCCCGCAAGGCGGCTCGGTCGTCGCTTCAAACAACATGATCCTCGGGATTCGCATGATTGAACTCCTGCTGAAGCACGGTGGCGATCTCGACGCCGCGTCTGTTCACGCGGGGACGCCGCGCGAGATGCTGAAGAAGAGTCAGCATCCGTTCCTGACGCGTATCGCCGACCGTCCGCGGTGAGACGCGCTCTTGAGGTCGAAGGCTTCATCCTAAAAAAAGGAAGAAAGACGGTGCTCCCGCTCCGCTCGGGGTCCAAACATGGATTGGGGCGGCGCCCCGCCCTGCCCGTTCCCGTCGCATCGGCCGCAATGCGCTTCGCCAAGTGTGTGACCGACGCGACGGGAACGGGCAGGACGGGGCGAGGCTTCAGAGTTATGTGCACGCGTGCTGCTCGGCGGGATGAGTTCATGCGTCCACAGCTGTGGACGAATTCCCTGAAACAGCTCTAAATATGGTATTAAGTATCAAATTCGGCACTTTAGCTTTGCATGGAAGTTAGGTGTTTGTTATACTCTGGGGTAGATCCGAACGACGTTGACTTCATGAGTCAACCACTGCCCGCCCACTGTTGATACGGAGTTGGATATGCCCGCCACGAGTGTTATCGACGCCCATGCTCTGCACGATCAGATCGTTGTTTGTGTTCTCAACTGCAATCGTGGTCGGTTGAGTCTATTGGAGCACATCGGGCAAATGGACGAGTTGCGTTTATATGTTGAGCTTGGGTGCAGTTCGATTGAGCACTACTTGCAGAAGAAGCTCAAGTTCAAGAAGTCGAGTGCTTGGTCTCACAAGGCTGTGGCGCGTGCGCTGCCTGAGTTGCCCAAGCTGGGGAAGGCGTTTGCGAACGCGGAGATTGCATGGAGCACGTTGCGTGAGATGGCGCAGGTCGCCACGGGCCGAACTGAGCAGCAGTGGCTAGTGTCCTGATTCATTAGTTCGTTGACATAGTCGTCGAGGAATCCGACCGTCCTGGCTAGGCGCAGCGACGCAAGTCGGATTGGTAACTCCTTCGAGGAGCTGCAACAACGCCAGGGCGGACGGGGCCCGACGAATGGGTTAAGGAACTTGTGAATCAGGACACTAGAGTTCATGGAGAAGCACGGGGCCGATGCTGTCGACCGCGAAGTCAAAGCGGCAAAGGGAGATGGTCGAGACGCACCCCGTGAAGGCGAATACTCTCTGCCGCCCCAGACGGTGACGATCAAATTCGTGGTGACCGCCGACCAGTACGAAACGGCTTCCGAGAAACTGAAGAGCGCGCAGGTGAAGCACGGCGGACCCGGTGACGACGGACCGTTCCTCGAGGCGATGCTCGATAGCTACATGCAGAGCCAGCCGGAAGATTCCCCGGCAGAGGAGACTTCTACAGCTGGTCCGACAAAGACGGTCGTCTATCACCAATGTCCAACCTGTCGAGCCTCGGCCGTTGAAACAGAAGTCGGCCGAGTCGAGATCGAGTCCACAGCTGTGGACGCGGCGACCGAAACCGCGACTGTCATTGAGATCTCTCCTGAAGAAGCGCAGCCGCTTCCGCCGCTCGCCACCGACGCCGAACCTGACGACCCAACTCCGCCCGAACTACGAGCCAAAGTCCTCGCACGGGACGGACACCGCTGTCAGAGCTGCCGCGGTCACCGCGATCTTCACGCGCATCACGTAAAGCCCCGAAGCAAGCACGGCCGCACGGAACTAGACAACCTCGTCACGACGTGCAAGTTCTGCCACGGACTGATTCACCAAGACCGGCTCGTCGTCACCGGTACCGCTTCGACCGGCTTCGCGTTCTCATGACGTTTAGCGGATCCGCGCTCACAGC